>NZ_JAIEQY010000291.1 GCF_019747315.1 Roseococcus sp.
ATCAGCGTCGCCGTCGCCATCCCCGATGGGTTGATCACGCCCATCGTGAAGGGCGCCGACCGCAAGGGCCTGGCCACCATCAGCACCGAGATGAAGGACCTGGCCGCGCGGGCCAAGACCGGCAAGCTGAAGCCCGAGGAGTTCCAGGGCGGCGGCTTCTCCATCTCGAATATGGGGATGTATGGGGTCAGCCACTTCGCGGCCATCATCAACCCGCCCCAGGCCGGCATCCTGGCCGTGGGTGCGGGCACGCAGCGCGCGGTGGTGAAGAATGGCGCGCTGGCCATCGCGACCGTCATGACCTGCAACCTGAGCGTGGATCACCGGGTGATCGACGGCTCGCTGGCGGCGGAATTCATGGCGACGCTGAAGGGACTGATCGAGAACCCGCTCTCGTTGATGCTCTAGCCTTGGCCTGGCGGGACGCCACGCTGGACGACGTGGACGAGGTGTTTCGCCTCGTCCGTGGCTTGGCGGAATACGAGAAGCACCTGGCGGAGTTCCACGCGACGCCGGAGGATTTCCGCACCTGGCTGTTTGGCGAGCACCCGGCAGCCCAGGCCATGCTGGCGGTGGTTGATGGCCGCGCGGTCGGCGTCTGCGTCTGGTACCGCACCTTCGCAAGCTTCCTTGGCCGGCCCGCAATCTGGATCGAGGATGTCTTCATCGAGCCGGACCATCGGCGGCAGGGCTTCGGCACCGCCGTTTTCCGGCTGCTGGCCGCCCGCGCCGTGGACGAAGGCTGCGCGGCGCTGGAGTGGAATGTCCTGGACTGGAACGCGCCCGCCATCGCCGCCTATCGCGCGATGGGGGCGGTGCCGCGGGAAGAATGGACGGATCAGCGGGTGAGCGGCCAGGCCCTCATCCGGCTTGCAGGAAAGGGCTGAAACAATGGCCGAGAATTTCGACGTGGTGGTGGTGGGCGGTGGGCCCGGCGGCTATGTCGCCGCCATCCGCGCCTCGCAGCTCAAGATGAAGGTGGCGCTGGTCGAGCGCGAGAACCTGGGCGGCATTTGCCTCAACTGGGGCTGCATCCCGACCAAGGCGCTGCTGCGCGCCTCCGAGATCAACCACCTGCTGCACAGCCTCGATCAGTTCGGCTTCGCGGCGGATAATGTGCGCTTCGACTTCGCCAAGGTGATCAAGCGCTCGCGCGGGGTCGCGGCGCAGTTGTCGGGCGGCGTGAAGCACCTGCTGAAGAAGAACAAGGTGACCGTCTTCGACGGGCATGGCGCGCTGGCCGGCCCGGGTAAGCTTGCGGTCACCAAGGATGGCAAGCCTGTCGCGGAACTCGCCGCCAAGCACATCCTGCTCGCCACCGGCGCCCGCGCCCGCGTCATCCCGGGCATGGAGCCGGATGGCAAGCTCATCTGGTCCTATCGCGAGGCGATGACGCCGGCGGCCCTGCCGAAGAAGCTGATTGTGGTCGGCTCGGGCGCCATCGGCGCGGAATTCGCCAGCTTCTACCTCAACATGGGCGCCGAGGTGACGCTGATCGAGGTGATGGACCGCATCCTGCCGGTCGAGGATGCCGAGATCAGCGCCTTCGTCCGCAAGGCCTTCGAGAAGCAGGGCATGAAGATCATCACCAATGCGCGCGTGCAGGGCGTCCGCAAGGGCGCCGATGACGTGACGGCGGTGATCGAGGCCGATGGCAAGGTGACGGAACTCAAGGCGGACCGCCTGATCTCCGCCGTCGGCATCGTCGCCAACACGGAGAAGCTGGGGCTTGAGGGCACCAAGGTCGTGGTCGAGCGCAACCACATCGTGACCGACGCCATGGGCCGCACGGGCGAGCCTGGCGTCTATGCCTTTGGCGACGTGACCGGCGCGCCCTGGCTCGCGCACAAGGCGAGCCATGAGGGCATCATCTGCGTCGAGGCCATCGCCGGCCTCCACCCGCATGCGATGGATGTGCTGAACATCCCCGGCTGCACCTATTGCCGCCCGCAAGTGGCCTCCGTGGGCCTCACCGAGGCCGCCGCCAAGGCCAGGGGCCATGAGCTCCGCGTCGGCCGCTTCCCCTTCATCGGCAATGGCAAGGCCATCGCGATGGGCGAACCCGAGGGCTTCGTGAAGACCGTCTTCGACGCCAAGACGGGCGAGCTGCTGGGCGCCCACATGGTCGGCCCCGAGGTGACGGAGATGATCCAGGGCTACGGCATCGCCCGCACGCTGGAGACGACCGAGGCGGACCTCATGCACACCGTCTTCCCGCACCCCACGGTCAGCGAGGCGATGCATGAAAGCGTGCTCGACGCCTATGGGCGCGTGATACACATCTAGTGCCCTCAAGCGCCGGGCAGCGGCTCCGCCGCCTTGGCTTCGCCGCGCGGCTGTTGCGCGGGCGGGGAGGGAGGTTGGGCGGCGGCGGCCGCCTTGCGGCCGCATCCTCGCTGGGCGTGTCGATTCAGGTGGTCTGGCCCTCTCCGCCGGGGCTGTGATTGCGGCGCGGTGCGCTATATGGGGAGGCATCATGGCCCGCATCGAAATCAACCACAATCAACCCCGCACCGGCGCAGCCCGCCACCCGGAAAAGGCCGCGCGCCCGGACAATCCCATCCAGCGCAAACCTTCATGGATCCGCGTGAAGGCGCCCACCCACCCGATCTACCACGAGACCCGCGCCCTGATGCGCGACAACAAGCTCGTCACCGTCTGCGAGGAAGCGGCCTGCCCGAATATCGGCGAGTGCTGGTCCCAGCGCCACGCCACCATGATGATCATGGGCGAGACCTGCACCCGCGCCTGCGCCTTCTGCAATGTCGCCACCGGCATGCCCAACCCGCTCGATCATGACGAGCCGCGCCGCGTGGGCGATGCGGTGGCGAAGCTCGGCCTGCGCCATGTCGTCATCACCAGCGTGGACCGCGATGACCTGGCCGATGGCGGCGCCGAGCATTTCGCCGCGACCATCCGCGCCATCCGCGCCGCCACGCCCGAGACGACCATCGAGATCCTGACGCCCGATTTCCTCCGCAAGGAGGGCGCGCTGGAGGTGGTGGTCGCCGCCCGGCCGGATGTGTTCAACCACAATCTGGAAACCGTGCCGCGCCTCTACCCCACCATCCGGCCCGGGGCGCGCTACTACCATTCGCTGCGCCTGCTGGACCGCGTGAAGCAGCTGGACCCGTCCATCTTCACCAAATCGGGCATCATGGTCGGCCTGGGCGAGGAGCGCATCGAGGTGCAGCAGGTGATGGATGACCTGCGCAGCGCGGAGGTGGATTTCCTCACCATCGGGCAATACCTCCAGCCCAGCGTGAAGCACGCGGCCGTGGCGCGCTTCGTCGAGCCCAGCGAGTTCGATGATTACGCGAGCCTGGCGCGCGCCAAGGGCTTCCTGCTGGTCTCGGCCACGCCGCTGACGCGCAGCTCCTACCACGCGGATCGCGACTTCGCGGAGCTGCGCGCCGCGCGTGAAAAGAGCCTCGCCGTCTGATGCCGACCCATGCCGAAAAGCGCATCCTGCGCCAGTCGCCCGACCAGATCTTCCAGATCGTCGCCGATGTTCACCGCTATCCGGAATTCCTGCCCTGGTGCGCCGCCGCGCGCGTGATCAGCCGTGACGAACATAAGCTGGTGGCCGACCTCACCATCGGCTTCAAGATGTTCCGCGAGACCTTCCGCAGCGAAGTCACGCTGGAGCGGCCGGGCATGGTCCACGTCACCTACCTGGACGGCCCCTTCCGCTATCTGAACAACACCTGGCGCCTCACCGCCGTTCCCGCCGGCACGGAGGTTGATTTCTTCGTGGATTTCGAGTTCCGCTCGCGCCTGCTGCAGGCGGTGATCGGGACCGTCTTCAACGAGGCAGTGCGCGTGATGGTCCGCGCCTTCGAGCGCCGTGCGATGTCGATGCATGGGCGCCTGCCGGCCGCGGGGGCGACGGCACCGGCAGCCTCTACGTAGGATTGGGAGAGGGCTTCGCCCTCTCGCGCTCACCCACCAAGAAACTCAGTTTCTTGGATCTTCATTCCTCACTGAGATCGATATCTCGTGATGGTGCAGGAGTTGGTGAAAACCAAGCAGGTTTTCACCCTGCCTGGGAGCTGGAGGGACAGAGCCCCTCGATATCACCGCTGGTGAAGCCGGGCTGATCAGAAATGGATCAGGCCCGGCGCGAAGAAGCCCAGCATCATCAGGCCGAACCCCACGGCGCCCAGCGCGCCCGCCAGCCAGACCAGCAGCGCCACGCCCGTGATGATCGAGGCGGAAGCCACCACGATGGCCACCTGGAAGCCGGCGCTGGAGTATTCGAACATGTGATACTTCTCCATGTTCCGGTCACGCCGCGCTTCCGCCGCGCGGGCGCGGGACATCAGCTCGCGGCGGCCTTCGCCGGTTTCGGGCTCGCTCTCCCAGCGGGCGGCGGTGCTGGTCCAGCGCTCGCGCTGCGCGGTGGTGGCGGCCGAATTGGCCTCGGTGCGGGTCAGCTCGGCCTGTTCGGCCGCGGTGCGCACCTGGGTCTGGCGGATGGTGCGGGCCTGGAAGAAGGACCAGAGGTTGGCCGCCTCGATATTGGCGTTCAGCGCCTCGGTCTGCGCGGATTTCGCGCCGACCTCGGCCAGGGCGAGGAAGAGCGCCAGGATCGCGATGACGAGCGCGACCCCCTTATTCTCGGTGCCATGCGCCGCCCCGTGTCCACCTGCCATGCGAATCCCTCCTCAAGCTCAAGCTGGGCGGATGCCACAGGCGCGCCGGGGGCGCCAGTTCAGGCCCGCCCGCTCAGCTCTTGGCCTCGGCCCGCAGCCAGGCGATGAAGGCCGCCATCGCCGGACCCAGCGGCGCCGCCGGCGCCAGCAGCGCATAGCCCACGGAGTCCATCGCCGCTTCCTGGGGCAGGGGCTCGACCAGGCGGCCGTCGCGGCGCTCGGCCTCGGTCAGCAGGTCGCTCTCCAGCACCAGGCCCTGGCCCTCGCAGGCGGCGTCGATGGCGATGTGAGAGCGGTCGAAGCGCAGCCCCCCGGGGGGCGGGGCAGGGAGGCCCTGGGCGCGGCACCAGTCGGGCCAGCCCACCGCCGTGCGCGAATGCAGCAGCGGCAGGGCCAGCAGGTCCCGCGCCTTGGCCTCCGGGCCCAGCCGCGCGCATAGGGCCGGCGCGCAAAGCGGCCGCACCCTTTCGCGCAACAGCGGCTCGGCGCCGGGCGGCGCGTCGCTGCCATAGAGCACCACCAGGTCCCGCCCCGGCCGGAAGGTCGGCGGGCCGGCCGTATCAATCACCCGCAGCGCGACATCGGCGTGGCCCGCGAGGAAGCGGCCCAGGCGCGGGCGCAGCCATTTGGCGGTCAGGCTGGCGGGCATATGAACATCGAGGGTGAGCGGCGCCTCTCCCGCCGTGAACTCGACGCAGGCGGTGGCGATCTCGCTGAGGCTGCCGCCGATGCGCCGGGCCAACAGCGCCGCCTGGGCGGTGGGCGCGATCCCCGTCGCGCCCCGGCGGAACAGCACCTGGCCGAAATGCGCCTCCAGCGTCGCGATGCGATGGCTGACGGCAGAAGGGGTGAGGCCCAGTTCGGCCGCCGCGAGGGTCATGCTGCCCAGCCGCGCGGTCGCCTCGAAGGCGATGAGGGCGCGCATGGGGGGCAGGCCCCGCATGCCTCAGCCCTGGCCGGGGGCGATGTGAATTTTCTTCATCATGGCGTGAAATCTATGCGCTTGCCGGCGCGGCTGTCCATGGCGGAGCCTTCGCTCACCCATCCTCAGGAGAGTTCCCATGTCCGCCGCCCCCACGGAAGCCGAGCTTCTGGCCCAGGCCGACCAGTTCAGCTTCCGCTCGCGCATGGACAAGAAGACGGCCGAGGGCCCGGTCTTCGCCAGTGCCAAGGACAGCATCGTCACGGACGTGAACGGCAAGAGCTGGATTGATTTCAATTCGGGCCAGATGTGCTCGGCGCTCGGCCACAATCACCCGCATGTCGTCGCCGCGATCCGGGAGGCCTGCGACACGATGATCCACGCCCATTCCAGCCATTTCAACGTGAAGGAAATCCAGCTCGCGGCGAAGCTGGCCGAGGTGGTGCCCCGCCCGCTGCAGAAGAGCCTGTTCGGCGAGAGCGGCGCGGATGCCAATGAGATGGCGATGATGATCGCCCGCAAATACACCGGCGGGCACGAGATCATCTCGCCGCATATCAGCTTCCATGGCCTGTCCGATGCGACGCGCGCCGTGACCTTCTCCGGCTGGCATTCCGGGCATGGGCAGCTGCCCGGCGGCAGCATCGCGATGGTGGCGCCCTATTGCTATCGCTGCCCGCTGAAGCAGACCTTCCCCGGCTGCGAATATGCCTGCCTCAAGACCAGCTTCGAACTGATCGACGCGCAAAGCACCGGCCGCCCCGCCGCCGTCATCACCGAGCCCGTCTTCAGCGCGGGCGGCGTGGTGGAGCCGCCGCCGGGCTGGCTGCGCGAATTGAAGAAGATGTGCGAGGCGCGCGGCATGCTGCTCATCCTCGATGAGGAGCAGACGGGCCTCGGCAAGATGGGCAGCATGTTCGCCTTCGAGAGCGAGGGCATCGTCCCCGACATCGTGACCGTGGCCAAGCATTTCGGCGGCGGCGTCGGTATCTCCGCCGTCATCACCACGGCGGCGATCGAGGAAAAGGTGGTGGCCGAGGGCTATGCCGCCACCCATTCCCACAGCAATGACCCGCTGATCTGCGCCGCGGGGACCGCCAGCCTGGAGGTCATCGTGGATGAGGACATCCCGGCCAAGGCGCGGGCCATCGGGGCGCGCATCCGCGAGCATCTGGACGCGATGCAGCAGCGCTATGAGATCATCGGCGACATTCGCGGCCGTGGGCAGCTGACCGGGATCGAGCTGGTGCAGGACCGCAACAGCAAGACGCCGGCCACCGAGGAAGGCCGCGCCGTGGGCAAGCAGTGCTTCGCCAACGGGTTGATCTTCAGCCTGCGCCGCCAGGGCAGCGTGCTGCGCCTGGTGCCGCCCGCCACCACCACGCCGGACCAGATCGACCAGGCGATGGAGATCCTGCGGGACGCCATCGAAGCCGTGAGCGCGACGCGCCGCCCGCACTGAACCCCAACCCGCCGGAGAAACTGCGATGCCGATGATGCGATGGACCCGACTGATCGCCGTCCTGGCGATCGCAGCAACCCCCCTGGCCGCCCTGGCGCAGGGCAGCGCCACGCTGGATGCGGTGAAGGCGCGAGGCAGCCTGCGATGCGGCGTCAGCACGGGCTTCCCGGGCTTCGCCGCACCCGATGCGCGGGGCGAGTGGCGGGGCCTCGATGTGGATGCCTGCCGCGCCGTCGCCGCCGCCGTGCTGAGCGATGCGGGGCGGGTGCAATATGTGCCGCTCACCGCCGTGCAGCGCCTGCCCGCGCTGACGGCGGGCGAGGTGGACATGCTCGCCCGCAACACGACCTGGACGCTGGGCCGCGCCACGGCGCTCGCGGTGAATTTCGTCGCCACCAACTACTTTGACGGCACGGGCTTCATGCTGCCACGCCGGTCGAACCTTTCGCGCGTGGACCAGCTGGGCGGCAGCACCATCTGCCTGCAGCCGGGCACGGAAACCGGGCTCGCGGTGCAGGACGCCTTCCGCCGCCGCAACATCGCCTTCACGCCGCTGATGATCGAACAGGTGGAGCAGCTCTCCGCCGCCTATTTCGCCGGGCGCTGCGACGCGATTGCCAGCGATCAGACGCAGCTGGCCGGCATCCGCACCCGCGCGGCGGACCCCGCGGCGCATGTCATCCTCCCCGAGATCGTCTCGAAGGAGCCGCTCTCGGTGGCGGTGCGCTATGGCGATGACCGCTGGGCCAATATCGTGCGCTGGAGCGTCTGGGCCATGATGGAGGCGGAGGAGCTGGGCCTCAGCAGCAACAACACCACGGCCGCCGCGGATAGTCCGGAGCCCGCGGTGCAGCGCTTCCTCGGGCGGACGGGCAATCTCGGCCAGGGCATGGGGCTGGACAATGCCTGGGCCGCGCGGATCGTGGCGCAGGTGGGCAATTACGCGGAGAGCTTCGCGCGGAATGTCGGGCCGCTCGGCATTGCGCGGGGGCCGAATGCGCTGTGGCGCGATGGCGGGTTGCTCATCGCGCCGCCCTTTCGCTGAGGCTGCAACCGGGCGCCCAGGACGCCGTTCGCCGCCCATGCCATATCTGCTCTACGGCGATATCGGGTCGGGCTCCGCCACCGTCGAGATGGCGCTGGCCGAGGCTGGCCAGGCGGTGGAACTCCGCGCGGTGCCGCTGGAGGGTGACCACCAGCTGGCGGAGGAATACCGCCGGATCAACCCGATGGGCCGCGTGCCCACGCTGATCCTGCCCGAAGGCACGGTGATGACCGAGAGCCTGGCCATCCTGCTCACCATCGCCGACCGCTTTCCCGGGGCGGCATTGCTGCCCACGCCAGGCGATGCCGCCCGGGCCTGGGCGCTGCGCTGGATGGCGCTGCTGGCCGGCGAATTCTACCCCCATGTCACCCGCGCCGATTACCCCGCGCGCTTCTCGGCCGAGCCGGCCCATGCGGAAGCGATCCGCGCGCGCGCGGTCGAGATGGGGCAGGGCGTCCTCATGACCATCGAGACGCAGGCGGGGCTGACGGGCGATCCGGCGGCGCCCTTCCTGCTGGGTCAGCGATTCAGCCTCGCCGATATCTACCTGGCCGTGCTCTCGCGCTGGATGGGCGGGCGGCAATGGACGCCGCGCCATGCGCCGCGCCTGGAAGCCCTGGCCCAGGCCGTGGCGGCGCGTCCAGCCATCGCGCCGCTCTGGGCAAAGCATCGCCTGCACGCCGAGGGCTGACGCCTGCGGGGAATCCTGCCAGGATCGGGGCATGGTCCAAGCCCCCACCCACGCTCCCTCCAATTCCTTCGCGCCGAGCCGCCCGCCACCGGGCGCGCCGCCCGTGCGCATCAACCTCTATTCCGACACGCAGACGCGCCCCACGCCCGCCATGAAGGACGCAATGATGCGTGCCGAGATGGGCGATGAGCAGCATGGCGACGACCCGACGGTGCATGCGCTCTGCGATCGCATGGCGGCGCTGATGGGCAAGGAAGCCGCCATGTTCCTGCCGAGCGGGACCATGTGCAACGTCATCGCCATCCTCACCCATTGCGGCAAGGGCGATGAGGTGCTGGCACATGAGACAAGCCACATCCTGCACAGCGAGGGCGGCACGCATGCCGCACTCACCGGCGTGCAGATCCTGCCGCTGAAGGGCGCGCGCGGGTTGTTCACCGCCGATGATGTCCGCGCCGCCATCCGCCCGCGCACCCGCTACGCGCCCCCGCAGAAGCTGCTGGAGGTCGAGCAGACGGCCAATATCGGCGGCGGCGTCGTCTGGCCGCTGGAGCAGCTCAAGGCCGTGACCGCGGTGGCGCGGGAGCAGGGCTGGAACACCCATATGGACGGCGCGCGGCTGATGAATGCCTGCGTCGCCGCCCAGGTCGCGCCCGCCGAGATGGTCGCCGATTTCGATAGCGTCTGGCTCGATTTCACCAAGGGCCTGGGCGCCCCGCTCGGCGCCGTGCTCTGCGGTTCTTCCGAGTTCATCGGCCAGGCCTGGCGCTGGAAGCAGCGCCTGGGCGGCTCGATGCGCCAGGCCGGCATGGTCGCCGCCGGCTGCCTCCATTCGCTCGACCACCATGTCGAGCGCCTGGCCGAGGACCACGCCAATGCCAAGGCCCTGGCGCGCGGCCTGCGGCAGATCGAGGGCGTGGTGGTGGAGGAACCGGACACCAACCTGGTCTTCTTCGACATCAAGGACACGGGCGTCTCGGTCGAGCAGCTGCAAGCCCGCCTCATGGCGCAGGGCATCATGGTCAGCGGTCTGGGCGGGCGGGTGCGCGCCTGCACCCATCTGGACGTGACCGCCGCGATGATCCCCGAGGCCGTGACCGCGATCCGCGAGGCGCTGGCTGCCTGACTTCGCCCGCCAGCGCCGCGGCGCCCGCGCCGACCTCAGCGGCCGCGCCGCCGAGGTCATCGCGCGCGCCGCCCTGCTCGCCGAAGGCTGGGCCATCCTCGCCGAGCGTGCCCGTACCCCGGCGGGTGAGCTGGACCTCGTCGCGGAGAAGGCGGGTCTGCTCGCCTTCATCGAGGTGAAGTCCCGCCCCAGCCTGCACGGGGCCGCCCATGCGCTGGCCCCGCGCCAACAGGCCCGCCTGCTGGCCGCGGGCGAGGCCTGGATGGCCGTGAATCCCGGCCATGGCCTGGCCGGCGTGCGCTTCGATGTGCTGCTGGTCGCCGCCGATGGCACGATCAGGCGCGTGCTGGATGCGCTGCGCCAGGAATGAACCGCGGCACCGTCATCTGTGACAGCTTGTTGCGTGGCGCGCTTCTTCGTTGACCGCACGGCCACCCACCCCCAGATTGCGCGCATGATTCCGCGCCAAACCCTGCCATTTCCTGACGCGGCCCCTCTGGCATGATGACGCTGAGATGAACATGCTCGACCGCCCCGTCGTCGCCGAGGCGCCGCAGACGCCGGCACCGCCCGTGCGTCGCCGCTGGCTGGGGCCGCTGCTGCTGGTGCTCGTGCTGGCCGCCGGTGGTTATGGTGCCGTGAAGTGGCGCGCCGCCACACCGCCGCCCGCGCCCGTGGCCGCGGCACCCGTGCCGGCCCTGACCGTCGCCCTCGCCCCCGTCGCCACGCGCCGCATGGGCAGCACGATCGTGGGCGATGGCTCGGTCATCGCCTGGCAGGAATTGCTCATCGGCGCCGAGGTCGGCGGCCTGCGCATCGTCGAGGCGCCGCTGGATGAGGGCATGGCGGTCCAGGCCGGGCAATTGCTGGCGCGGCTGGATGACAGCGTGCTGGGCGCCCAGGCCGCCCAGGCGCATGCGGCGGTGGGCGAGGCGGAGGCCTTCCTGGACTTCGCCCGGCAGGAGGAAGCGCGCTCCGAGACGCTGGTGCGCAGCCAGACCGGCTCCCGCCAGGTGCTGGAACAGCGCCAATCCGCGACCCGCCAGGCGGAGGCCCGGCTGGTCTCCGTGAAGGCCCGGCGGGATGAAGCCGTGGCGCGCCTGGCCCAGACGCGCATCCTGGCGCCGAGCGACGGCATCGTCTCCCGCGTCGCCGTCCGCATCGGCGCGGTGACCGCGCTGGGGCAGGAGATGTTCCGCGTGATCCGCGATGGCCGGCTGGAGCTGGAAGCCCGCGTGCCGGAGCTTGAACTGGCCGGCGTGGCGCCGGGCCAGCCGGCCCTGATCCGCCACGGCGGACGCCAGATCACGGGCGAGGTGCGGCTCATCGCCCCCGTGGTCACGACCGAGACGCGCCTCGGCCTGGTCCGCATCGCGCTGCCGGCTGATTCCGGCCTGCGCCCCGGCATGTTCGCCCGCGCCGAAATCCAGGGCCCGGCGCGCGACGTGGTGGTCGCCCCCGCCTCCGCCCTCGTCTTCCGCGACGGCGCACCGCAGGCCTTCGTGTTGCCCGAGGGCAAGGAGCGCGTGGAGATGCGCCGCCTGACCGCCGGCGCCCGGCAGGATGGCATGGTGGAAATCACCGACGGCCTGCGCCCGGGTGAGCGCGTGGTGACCGCCGGCGCCGGCTTCCTGGTGAATGGCGACCTGGTGCGCGTTTCACCATGAGGGGGGCGCCATGACGATCGAGCCCCAGCACCGCAATATCTCGGGCTGGGCGATCCACAACCCGGTCGCGACCATCGTCATCTTCCTGCTGCTGACCGTCGCCGGGATCTTCTCCTACCCCTATCTGCGCATCAACAACTCGCCCGACATTGACCTGCCGGCCGTGGTGGTCTCCGTCGTCCAGCAGGGCGCGGCGCCGTCCGAGCTGGAAACCCAGGTGACGCGCCGCGTCGAGGATGCGGTGGCGGGCCTGGGCGATGTGAAGCGCATCTCCTCCACCGTGGTGGATGGCAGCTCCACCACCGTCATCGAATTCACCCTCGGCAAGAACATCGACCGCGCGACGAATGACGTGCGGGACAAGATCGCGCAGATCCGCACCGACCTGCCCGCCGGCATCCGCGACCCCGTGATCACCCGCATCGAGGCGACGGGCGGTGCCATCGTCACCTTCACCATCGCCTCGCCCAGCATGACCGTCTCCGAGCTCAGCTGGTTCGTGGATGATGTCGTGGCGCGCGCCATGCTTTCGGTGCCGGGTGTCGCGCAGATCAACCGCGTGGGCGGCGTGGAGCGCGAGATCCGCGTGGCGCTGCGGCCGGAACGGCTGGTGGCGCTCGGCATCACCGCCAACCAGGTGAATGCCCAGCTGCGCGACCAGAACATCAACCTCGCCGGCGGGCGCGGCAATATCGGCGGCGGCGAGCAATCCATCCGCACGCTGGGCGCCGCCGTCACCGTGGCCGACCTGCGCGAGCGGCGGATCATCCTCAGCAATGGCCGCTTCGCGCGGCTGGGCGACATCGCCGATGTCGAGGACGCCACGGCCGAGGTCCGCACCGCCGCGCGGCTCGATGGCCGTCCCGTCGTCGCCTTCGAGATCCTGCGCACCAAGGACAGCTCGGAGGTGCGGGTCGCCGATGGCGTGATGGCCCGCGCGCAGCAGATCAACGCCGAGCATCCGGAGGTGACCATCACCATGGTCACCACCACCGTGACCTTCGTGAAGGCCGGCTTCATCGCCGCGGTGGAGGCGCTGATCATCGGCGCGCTGCTGGCGATGTTCGTGGTCTACCTGTTTCTCCGCGACTGGCGGGCCACGATCATGGCCTCCATCGCCATGCCGCTCTCGTTGATCCCGACCTTCTTCGTGATGCAGATGCTGGGCTTTTCGCTCAACAACGTCACGCTGCTGGGCCTGACGCTGGTGGTGGGCGTGCTGGTGGATGACGCGATCGTGGAGATCGAGAACATCGTCCGCCATATCCGCCAAAATCCGGGGGTGAGTGTCTATCGCGCGGCCCTCGACGCCTCGTCCGAGATCGGCCTGGCCGTGGTGGCGACCACGGCGGCGATCCTGGCGGTCTTCGTCCCCGTGGCCTTCATGCCGGGCATCCCCGGGCAGTTCTTCCGGCAATTCGGGCTGACGGTGGCGGCCGCCGTCGCCTTCTCGCTGGTTGTCGCGCGGCTGCTGACGCCGCTGCTGGGCGCCTATTTCCTGAAGCCGCACCATGCGCCGGAGCCGCCGGATTCCTGGCTCGCCAAGCGCTATTACAGTTTGCTCGCCTGGTGCCTGCGGCATCGCTTCACGACGCTGGCGGGCGGCATCGGCTTCTTCGCGCTCTCCATCGCACTCGTCCCCTATATCCCGCAGGATTTCGTGCCCGGCGCCGATCGCGGCCGCTCCTCCATCGCCATCGAGCTGGCGCCCGGCGCCTCCATCGCCGACACGGAACAGGTGGTGCAACGCGCGACGCGCATCCTGAAGGCGCGGCCCGAGGTGGTCTCGGTCTTTGCCAGCATGGGCACCGCCAATACCGGCGTCGGCGGGCCGGGCCTCGGCAGCACCACCCGCGCGGGTGATCCGCGCACCGCCAACCTCACCGTCACGCTGCTTCCCCGCAGCGAGCGGGGCATCAGCCAGAACCAGTTCGAGGCGCTGGTGCGCCCCACGCTGAACGACATCCCCGGTGCGCGCGTGCGCTTCGGCGCGGATGGGCAAAGCGGCTCGCGGCTCCAGATCACGCTGGTCGGCGCGGATTCCAACGCCCTGGCCGAGGCCGCCCGCACGCTGGAGACGCAGATGCGCGGCCTGCCGCAGCTGGCCGGCGCGCGCTCCACCGCCTCCCTCGCGCGGCCGGAATTGCAGATCCGGCCGATGGAGGATCGCGCGGCGGAATTGGGTGTTTCGCCCGCCAGCATCGGCGCCACGGCGCGCATCGCCACCATCGGCGATGTGGACCAGCTCCTGCCGCGCTTCACCCTGGCCGACCGGCAAATCCCCATCCGCGTCATGCTGGACGAACGCGCCCGCTCCGACCCCGAGGCGCTGCGCGGCCTGCGCGTGGAAGGCCGTGGCGGGATCATGGTGCCCATCGAGACCGTCGCCGAGATCGGCCATGGCGCGGGGCCGGCGCAGATCGACCGCCTCAGCCGCCAGCGAAAGGCGACGGTGGAGGCCGAGCTGAACGGCATGCCGCTGGGCGAGGCGGTGAAGCTGGTGAACGCCCTGCCCATCATGCGCAACCTGCCCGAAGGCGTGCGCGAGCAGGCGACCGGCGACAAGGAAGTGATGGCCGAGCTGTTTGGCGGCTTCGCCCTCGCCCTCGGCACTGGCGTGCTGCTGGTCTATTTCGTGCTCGTGCTGCTTTTCGGCGGCTTCCTCCAGCCGCTGACCATCATGAGTGCCCTGCCGCTCTCGCTGGGCGGCGCCTTGATGGCGCTGCTGATCGCCCAGAAATCGCTGGGCGTCTCCGCCGTCATCGGCGTGCTGATGCTGATGGGCATCGTCGCCAAGAACTCCATCCTGCTGGTGGAATACGCCATCATGATCCGCCGCGACGATGGGCTGGGGCGCGAGGCCGCGATCATGGAAGCGGCGCGCAAACGCGCGCGGCCCATCGTGATGACGACCATCGCCATGGTCGCGGGCATGGCCCATATCGCGGCCGGCATCGGCGCCGATAACGAGTTCCGCGCGCCTATGGCGCTGGTCGTGATCGGCGGGCTGATCACCTCGACCCTGCTCAGCCTGATCTTCGTGCCGGTCTGCTACATCTATGTGGATCGGTTTGAGAGCTGGATCGCGCGCAGATTCCGGCCGAAGACGGCGCCAGTGCCCGCCGAGTGAAAAATGGCCTCCGGCGGCTGGGGCCGAGAGGCCCCAGACCCCAGGAATTGGCACCCCAATGACACGTCCGTTCTATCATGAGGGCATGCGGGAATTGCAGGATGCGCGGGATGGGAGGCGCGTGGCCGACGCGCTGGAAGAACGGCGGCTGCATCGGGAATTCTGGGAAGAAGACCGGGCGCTGATCGAGAGCGCGCCCTTCTTCTTCATCGCGACCGGGCATGGCGAGCATATGGATTGCAGCATCCGCGCGGGCGATCCGGGCTTCGTGAAGATCCTGGACGAAGCCACGCTGGAATGGCCCGAATATGACGGCAATTCGATGTACCGCACGCTCGGCAACATCGCGCGCAACCCGAATGTGGGGCTGCTCTTTCTGCGTTTCGACGGGCAAAGCCGGCGCCTGCGGATCAGCGGGCGGGCCAGCCTCCATGGCGATGCGGTGCGCGTGGAATGCCTGGAGATTTTTCCGAACTGCCCGCGCTACATCCCGGATTTTGCGACTGGCGCGCCCTCGCCCCACGTTCCGCGCGAGGGTCACACGCCGCCCGCACCTGAGTGGAAGCGGCGCGACTACATCCGGGACATTCTGCCGCGCGACGACCCTTTCCGCCCAAAGTAACGGTTTCCAAAGGCCCCCACACTTAAGATATGGGGCCTTTGGTGGGAGGTCCGGAGGGCAAAGCCCTCTGGTTTTAGCTGAGGACTTGCAGCCCCTGCTGAAGGTCGGCGATCAGATCCTTCACATCCTCCAGCCCGATGTGAATCCGCACCATCTGCCCCCCGAAATCGCCCGTCCCCGCGGTTCGCGTGATGAAGCCCGAGGTCGGCAGGGCCAGGCTCTCATACCCGCCCCAGCTCGCGCCGATGCCGTAGAGCTTGAGCGCGTTGATGAAGCGGAACATGTCCTCCTGCGTGTATTTCGCGTCGAGGATCATGCCGAACAGGCTGCACCCGCCGTTGAAGTCGCGCTGGAAGAGGGCGTGCTGCGGGTGGGAGGGCAGGGCGGGGTGCATCACCTTCGCCACTTGCGGCTGGGCTTCCAGCCACTTCGCGACCTCGATGCTCGCCGCCTCCTGCGTCTTCAACCGCACGGCCATCGTGCGCACGCCGCGCAGCGCCAGCCAGACATCATCCGGCGAGGCGTAGTGCCCGATGGTGGAGGCGGCGGCGCGGACGATCAGGTGATCCTCCTCGCTGTTCACCGTGACGCTGCCGAGCAGGATATCGGAGTGGCCGCCGACATACTTCGTCAGCGCCTGGATGGAGACATCCACCCCATGCTCGAAAGGCTGGAAGGTGTGGATGCCCCACGTGTTGTCCATCAGCACCTTGGCCCCGCGCGCATGGGCGGCGCGGGCGATGGCCGGGATGTCCTGGATCTCGAAGGTGTGGCTCCCCGGGCTCTCGGTATAGACCACCTTGGTGTTGGGCTGGATCAGCGCGGCCATGCCGGCTTCATCCACGCAGGGATCATAGAAGGTGGTCTCGATGCCCCAGTTCTTCAGCAGCGTATTGGCGATGTTGCGCGCCGGGCCATAGACGCTGTCGGGCATCAGGCAATGATCGCCGGTCTTCAGATAGGCCATCAGCGGCAGGGTGACGGCGGCCAGGCCCGTGCCGACGATGGTGCAGCGCGTGCCGCCCTCGATCTCGGCGATCACATCCTCCAGCGCGTAGTGGGTGGGGCCCCCCTGCGTGCCATAGGTCATGAACTGCTCGTAGCGCTTGGCGGCACCATCGCGCCGCGCCTCGGCCGTGGGGAAGAGCACGGTGGAGCCGCGATGCACGCCCGGGTTCACGAAGCCATGGATGCGCACGCCTTCGCGCCCCGCATGGCTCATGCGGGTGGAGAAGCCGTGCCCATGGGAAGCAGGGTCGTGGGAATCGGTCATCAGGCAGTGGCTTTCACGGTTTCGGGGCGGCTTGCCCATTCGGTCCAGGAGCCGTCATAGACGGCGGGTTCGGGCAGCCCGGCGCGCACGGCGCCAAGGGTGAGGATGCAGGCGGTGACCCCCGTGCCGCAGCTGGTGACCAGCGCGGGCGCGGCATCGGCGCCGGCGGCGGCGAAGCGGGCGCGCAGCGCATCCGGCGGCAGCATGGTGCCATCGGCGGCGAACAACTCGTTGAAGGGGATGTTGGCGGCACCGGGCATATGGCCGGAGGGCAGGCCGGGGCGCGGCTCGGGGGCTGTTCCCTTGAACCGGCCCGCGGCGCGGGCATCGAGGATCAGGGCAGATTTGTCGGCCAGCACGCGCTTCACATCGCCGATGCCGGCGACGCGCCCGGCCACGAAATCGGCCACATAGGTGGTGGGGTGCGGTGCAGCGGGCTGGCCCGCGGCGGTGGCGCGGCCCTCGCGCAGCCATTTCGGCAACCCGCCATCCAGCACGGACGCCTTCTCATGCCCAAAGAGCCGCATGAGCCACCAGCCCCGCGCCGAGGATTGCAGCCCCTTCTGGTCATAAAAGACCACGCGGCTGGCGTTGCTGACGCCCAGCGCGCCCATCAGCTTCTCGAAGCGCGCGGCACTCGGGATCATGTGGGGCAGGGTGGCGTCCGGGTCCGCCACCACGTCGAGGTCGAAGAAATGCGCGCCGGGGATGTGGGCTTCCGCGAATTTCGTGGCGCCGTCGAAGGGCTCGTTCGGCAGGTATTTCGTGGTGTCGAAGACCAGGAGGTCGGGCGCGCCGAGATGTTCGGCAAGCCATTCCGTGCTGACCAGGTTGTCCATTGTCATTCTCCCACCAGGGCGATGCTGATGCGGCGATTTTGCCGCCCCTTGTTTTCCAGCTTGAGCACTTCCACCCGGCCGATCTCGCCCGTCGCGCGCACATGGGTGCCGCCGCAGGGCTGCAGATCCACGGGCGCCTCCATCGGCCCGATCCGCACCAGGCGCACCCGGCCCGCGCCACGCGGCGGCTGCACGGAGAGGGTGCGCACCAGGGAAGGGTTCGCGTCCAGCTCGGCCTCGGTGATCCATGTTTCGCTGATGGCGTGGTTCGCCGCGATCAGGGCGTTCAGCCGCTCTGTCAGGGATTCCTTCGTCGGCGGCTCGGCCAGGTCGAAATCGAGGCGCGACTTGTCGGCGCCGATCTGCCCGCCAGTGACGCCGGCGCCGGGGATCAGGCTGCACAGCAAATGCAGCGTGGTGTGCATGCGCATGTGGCGGTGGCGGCGGTCCCAATCGAGCACCAGCGTGACTTCCGTGCCGGGTGCTGGAAACGCGCTGCCCTCGGCCAGCTTGTGCAGGATGGCGTCACCCTCGCCCTTCGCGGCCTCGGTGATCACCGCCTCGCCCCCCGCCCAGCGGAGCATGCCGGAATCGCCTGGCTGGCCGCCGGCGCGGGGGTAGAAATTGCTGCGATCGGTGATGACGCCCGCGGCATCGACGGCGATGACGCGCGCGGTGACCTCGTGCAGATAGGCGTCGTCGCGAAACAGGGTTTCGGTCATGCTCGGGTCCATTCGGCGCGCAGCCGCGCGTGATTCTGGCGCAGCCAGAAGAGGCAAAGGGCGCAGGTGGCGTTCTGGATGGCGTTGCGGTCCAGCATCGCGAAGGCCTCGGCGGCGGGCATGATGAGCAGGCGGATATCCTCGCCCTCATGCAGCAGGCCATGCGTGCCGGCGGCTTCAGGCTCTGGCAGGCGGGCGCGGCCGCAATAGAGGTGCATCAGCTCATCGCAGCCGCCCTGCATGAGCATGTAGCGGCCGATGGATTCCACGAGGTCGGGCGCCACGGCGGCCTCCTCCATGGATTCCCGCCGCGCGGCGGCCTCGGGCTCCTCGCCGGGCTCCAGCAGGCCGGCCACGCATTCGGTGTGGATCGGCGGCAGGCCGGCGGCGTGGACCGGCAGGCGGAACTGCTCGATCAGCGCCAGGCGGTCCGACCAGGGGTCATAGGGCAGCATCGCCACGCCCCCGGCGCGGCGCCACAATTCCCAGGTCAGCTCGGCCGAGCGGGCGCCGTCGAAGCGCTCATAGGTGAAGCGCACGCGCTGCAAGGGGAAGCGGCCGGCCCAGACCACCTCGTCGGCGCGGATCTCAAGGCCGGGATAGGGCGGGATGGGCGGGGCCTTGGCGGGCCGGTCCCTGGGGTCACTGGCGCT
>NZ_JAIEQY010000145.1 GCF_019747315.1 Roseococcus sp.
GGCCAGCCGGTCCCCCGCCAGGAGGATCCGAAGCTGCTGCAAGGGCAGGGGCGCTACACCGATGACCTGGCGCTGCCGGGCCAGCTCTACGCCTATGTGGTCCGCAGCCCCTATGCCCATGCCGTGCTGAATGGCGTGGACGTCACCGCCGCCCGTGCCGCACCGGGCGTGCATGCCGTGATCACGGCGTCCGACCTCGCCGAATACGGCGACATGACCTGCGCCATGCCGCTGAAGAACGCCGATGGAACCCCGCTGCGCACCACGCGCCGCCCGGCGCTGGCCGGCGACAAGCTGCGCTTCGTGGGGGACCCCGTGGCCGTCGTGGTGGCCGAGACCAAGGCCCAGGCCAAGGACGCGGCCGAGCTGGTGGAGCTGGACGTCGAGATCCTGGACGCGGTGACGGAAGCCTCGGCCGCCGCGGCCGCGCCGCTGCTCTATGACGACATCGCCGAGAACTGCGTGCTGGACTTCGCCTTCGGCGACGCTGGCAAGGTCAGCGCCGCCTTCGCCGCCGCCGCGCATGTCCAGAAACTCTCCATCCGCAACAGCCGCATCGTGGTGGCGGCGATGGAGCCGCGCTCCGCCATCGGCGAATATGCCGAGGGCCGCTACATCCTGCATGTCGGCTGCCAGGGCGTCTTCGGCCTGCGCAACCAGCTGGCCGATGACGTGCTGAAGGTACCGAAGGACCAGGTGCGCGTCCGCACCGGCAATGTCGGCGGCAGCTTCGGCATGAAGGCCAATGCCTACCCGGAATACCTGCCCCTGCTGCATGCCTCGAAGACGCTGGGCCGCCCGGTGAAATGGACGGATGAGCGCAGCGGCTCCTTCATGTCGGACCAGCATGGCCGCGACCATGAGGTGGAGGCCGAGCTGGCGCTGGACGCCGCGGGCAAGTTCCTCGCCGTGCGCCTCACCAGCTTCGCCAATATGGGCGCCTATCTTTCGACCGTGGCGCCGCTGATGGGCACGGGCAATTTCGTGAAGAACGTGCAGTCCAACTACACGCTGCCGTTGATCGAGGTCCGCACCCGCTCCATGCTGACCAACACCACCCCCGTCTCGGCCTATCGCGGCGCCGGGCGGCCGGAGGGGAACTACTTCATGGAACGGCTGATCGAGGAGGCGGCCCAGGCCATGGGCAAGTCCTCGGTGGAACTCCGCAAGCTGAACCACATCAAGCCCGATCAGTTCCCCTACGCGGCACCCTCGGGCAGCGTCTATGATGGCGGCGACTTCTCCGCGATCCTGGACGAGGCGCTGAAGGCCTCCGACTTCGCCGGCTTCGAGGCGCGCCGTGCCGAGGCCAAGGCACGCGGGAAACTCCGCGGCATCGGCATCGGCAACTTCCTCGAATGCACAGCGCCCCCGGCCAAGGAACAGGGCGGCATCCGCTTCGAGAAGGACGGCACGGTCACCATCATCACCGGCACGCTCGACTACGGGCAGGGCCATTGGTCGGCCTTCGCGCAGGTGCTGCACCAGTATCTGGGCGTCCCCTTCGAAAGCGTGCGCCTGCTTCAGGGCGATTCCGACGAACTGGTCGCCGGCGGTGGCACCGGCGGCTCGAAATCCCTCATGGCCTCGGGGGCCGCGATCATTGAGGCCTCGGCCCTGGTGGTGGAGAAGGGCAAGCTCGCCGCCTCCTACATCCTCGAAAGCTCCGTCGCCGATATCGAATTCGACGCGGGCCAGTTCACCATCGCCGGGACCGATCGCGGCATTGGCATCATGGAGCTGGCAGCGAAGCTGCGCGAGAGCCATTCCCTGCCGTCCGAGGTTCCGACCTCGCTCGACGTGCAGCATGTCTTCGACCAGGCGCCCATGGCCTATCCCAATGGCTGCCACGTCTGCGAACTCGAGATCGAGCCCGACACGGGCCATGTGAAGTTCGTGAACTACACCTCGGTCAACGACTTCGGCGTGGTGGTGAACCCGCTGCTGGTCGCGGGCCAGGCGCATGGCGGCATCGTCCAGGGCATCGGGCAGATCCTGCACGAACAGGTGGCCTATTCCGAGGAAGGGCAGCTCCTCTCCGGCAGCTTCATGGATTACGGCCTGCCCCGCGCCGATGACCTGCCGAGCTTCTCGCTTGTCAGCCATCCTGTGCCCTGCACCACCAACCCCCTCGGCGCCAAGGGCTGCGGCGAGGCGGGCTGCGCCGGCAGCCTGCCGGCGGTGATGAACGCGCTGGTGGACGCGCTGCGGCCGCTCGGCGTGAACCACCTCGACATGCCGGTGACGCCGGAGAAGCTTTGGCGCGCCATCCAGGTGGCAGGGTAGGGGCCTGGTGCTGGCCTCGCCAGGAGGGCGTGTCCCTCCCGGCTGGGTCAGCGCGCCACCGCGCGATCTTGCCAAAAGCCGTGGCGGGAGACAGCATGATTTCGCAATGCGAAACGTGAAAACCTGCCTCGGCTCGGCCCTGCCCGACGCCTGCTCCCCAAGGGCGTGCGGATGAACGAGTCCCACGACGACGTGGTCCTGCGCGCCGATGAGGCCCTGCGCGATGCCGTCGCACTGGCCGCTGATGATCATCTGGATCTCGCCGTCGCCCTGGCTGGCGCCTCGGCCGTGCGCGGCTCCGTCGCCACCGCCTTCGAGCGGCGCCTGAAGAACCTGATGCCCGCGGGCCGCCCGCCCTGGCTGGACCCGCTGCTTTCCGAGCTGGCGCGGCTGCAAGCCGACCAATTCGTGACGCGCGCCGCCCTGGCCCGCCATGGCGAGGGCATGCCGGCCTATCGTGACGCCCTGCTGGTGCTGCGGGAACTGCTGGTGGCCGACACCGAAAGCCCGGCGCAGCCGCCCTTCAAGGTCCAGGTGGATCTCAGCGCGGAAACCCTTGGCTATGGCTGGCACCAGCCGGAGCGCAGCGGCACCGGCCCCTGGTATCGCTGGTCGGGCCCGGTCACCACCTCCGGCCTGCTGGTGCCGACGGCGGGCGCGGGCGACTACAGCGTGACCCTGCAGATGCAAAGCCGCGTCCCCGGCAATATCGAGGGCCTCCAGGTCCGCGTGAACGGCGCCGAGGTCGAGTGGACCCGCAGCGCCAAAGGCGAGCAGACCACCCTCCAGGGTGTCTTCACCGCCGCGCCGGATGGGGCGCAGCGTTTCTTCGCCTTGCTGGAGTGGGAGGTGCCGCGCTGCGCCCCGCTCTCTGAATTCGGCGCGAATGATCAACGCCGGGTGGGCTTCGTGCTGCATCGTGTCGTTCTTGAGCGTTGGGATTCTCGTGGGTGAGCTGGCAGGACGCGGCCGGATCGCGCTGCTGACGGATATTGATTTCGGGCAGCAGAGCTTCGGCAGCCATTCCCGCATCCTGGCCATGGTCAAGGCGCTCTCCGCCGAGGCCGAGGTGGATGTCCTGATGCTGCAGAAGATCTCGCCCGCGGCGCTGGAGGCGGCGCGGGCCGCGGCCCCGACGGCGCGGATCATCCCGGCGGAGGAATACGCGGCGGCGGCGTCGAAGCGGCGCGTCCGGCGCGAGGTGTCCGCCCGCCCGGCCTTCCAGGGGACCCGGCAAGAGGCCTGGATCGGCCAGGTCGCCGAGCACCTGGCCCAGCGCCCGGCCACGGCCGTGATCGTCGAATATGTGCGGCTGGCCTATCTGCTCGATGGCGTACCGCCCAAGGTGCTGCGCGTGCTCGACCTGCATGACGTGATGTTCCAGCGGCGCCTCTCCTTCGCACAGTTCGGCCGCCGCCCCAGCATCGTGATGTCCCGCGCGGATGAGGTGGCGCTGATCGACTGCTTCGACGTCGCCATCGCCATCACGCAAGAGGATGCGGCGCTGCTGGCACCCATGCTCCGCCGCGCCATCCTGGTCGTCGTCCCGCATATGGGCGTGGCGGTCGCAGCGGCGGCGGCCGAGCGCGTTCCCGGGCGCATCCTTTTCATCGGCGCCGATACCCAGCCCAACCGGGATGGGCTGCACTGGTTCCTGCAACAGGTCTGGCCGGCCCTGCCGCCACGGATGACGCTGCATGTGGCCGGCGACATCAGCAAATTCGTGAAGCGCCTGCCCGGCGGCGTCACGGCGCTGGGCCGGATCCCCGATGTCCCGGAATTCTATGCCGGCGGCGAGGTGGCCATCAATCCCGTGTTCTACGGGGGGGGCATGAAGATCAAGACCCTGGAGGCGATGCTGCACGGGACCCCCGTCGTCACGACGCATGAAGGCGCCAAGGGGATGGCGGAACTGGTCGGGCCGGCGCTGCGCGTGGCCTCTGGGCGGGCCGCCTTCGCCGGGCATCTGCTGGCGCTGCTCGGCGATGGCGAGGCATTGGCGCGGGCGAGGGCGGAGAGCAGGGCGGGTGTGGCGCGGCTCTTCTCGGCCGAACGGGTCATGGGTGACCTGTTGCAGGTCCTGAAGGTGGCACGTGGCTAGGCTCCCTCCCCAGCGACGGATCGTGTTCACCGGCGATATCTTCCGCATCGCCCGGGACCAGCTGCGCCCCAACCAGACCCAGAATATCCTGTGGCTCTGGCGCCTGCTGCGGCGGCAGATCGAGATGGCCACGGGGGTTTCGTCCCGCGCGGTGGTCTGGCCCACCGATTCCACCCACGAGACCGCGCTGGCCCCCGGCAGCGTGCCGAATTTCCTGGAGCGCATGAACCTGCCGCGGACGGTGCAGGGCTGGGCGGCGGCCTATGACGCGGTGCAACTGCCCGACATCGTCGAGGGGTATCTGGGCGGGCTATTCGATGGCGCCCTGGTCATCGGCTTCGAGCTCCCGCCGGTGCTGCGTCGCTTCCTGGACCGCTCAGGCACTCCGTATATCGACCTGGTGGTGCATCCGGTCCGCTTCCTGGATGACATCACGCTTGCCCTTGCCACCAATTGCGCGGCGATGCGGGAGATCGCCCGGCGGCATTGCCTGAGCGGCGACTACCTCATGACGATGGCCGGGCTGCAATCCGCCGCCGCCGGGCGGGGCTATACGCCCGACATCCCCGACGCCTCGCTGCTGTTCCTGGGGCAGGTGCGTGATGACAAGACGCAGATCGAGGGCGGGCGTTTCCGTGGCCCTGCCGAGTTCATTCCTACCTTGCGCAGCCTGGCCGCCAGCCACCACGGCGTGGTGTTGAAGCCCCATCCGCTGGACAAGGACAATCCGGGCATGCTCGCCCTGGAGATGGCGTTCAAGGAGGCCAAGCTGCTGGACGACAATTTCTACAAGCTGATGAGTACGGATCACGTGCGGACCGTGGCATCGCTGAGTTCCAGCACCGGCGTCGAGGCACGGTATTTTGGCAAGGAAGCCGCCTTCCTCCTCGCCCCTCCCTTCAGGCTCGCCTCCTTGGGGGAGCAAGGGCCGGAGAGCTATCTTGATCTAGACTGGTCCCTGCTGGCCCCCGATTTCTGGCGTGACCTGATGGCGCCGTATTTCGACTGCACGCCGCCGGATGGGATGAGCATTCCGTTCAAGCCGAACCGGCTGCGCATCAGCCTCAATGCGTTCTGGCGCTTCAACGAGATTGATACGGACCTCGCCGTCGCCGCCTACCCGCGCTGATCCCAGCGCTGCCCGTCAAGCCTCGCCCCCAGCGCCGGATCCAGGGCCTCGCGGTGCAGGAAGAGGAGGTGGGCGCCACTTGATGCAGCAGCGTGGCGTCCGGCATCGCTCCCGGCGTGACGAGCGCGGGCCGTAGGGCTGCCGCCGGATGACGGCCTGCAGGCAGTGCCAGGCGGGCCCCAGCTCTTCTTGCAGCGGCGTCGGGTCGGGTAGCTTTCGCAGAGGATGGCGCGGGGCGGGCAGCGCCGCAGTAAATCCCTGGCACCGGGGAGAAGATCCAGCTCGGCCCCCTCCACATCCACCTTCCAGAGGGCCGCCCGGTCCGGGATGCGGCGCGTCAGGTCCCAGCGCTGGCGGGTGAGGCGGTCCAGGCTGTCCTGCCGGACCTCGATGCATTGCGGCACATCGCCAAAGACGGCGGGGAAGAGGCCGACGATCTCGGACTTCAGCGTATGGCCCTGGTTGTGAGCCACGGAGAGGGACATGCTCGGCCGCCCTGCCTCGGTCCCAGGGCGAGTTCGAGGATGGTGAGGCGCGGATCGGCCAGTGCGCGCAAGCGCCGGGCGAGCTCCGGCACCGGCTCGAAGACGATCACTTGCCGGGCGGCGGCCTCCAGCATCTGGAGCGCCGTGACTCCGATATTGCCCTCGGCGTCGAAGCAGAGAACTGGACACCTCCGGAAACCCTCTGGCGTCGCTTTGGCTGGCGTGATTCGCCCTGCCGTGGGCGAGATGGAGAGCGACGCTGATGTCATCAGGCCAACCCAGCTTCTGGGATGTGCAGGACCGGCTGCGTGAACTCTCTGCCCAGGGCGACCCGCTGGAGAAGTTCACCAGGACCGTTGATTTCGAGCTGTTCCGCCCTGAGTTGACCGCAGCCCTGGGCAGGCCACGATCACCCTGGCCAACATGGCCTACAATATGAAACGATGGTGCTGGCTGGACTGGCAGGGGGCGCCAGCGTGAGGCAGGACGCCCCCCCACCCCGGGGGCAGACGCCTCAGCACACCATTCAGGGCGGACATACCCACCACACCGAGCGCCGGCGGCGCCAACACGGGCAATGCGCGCCGTCAGATCAGCCTCAAAGCGGGGTTATCGGAGGTGTCCAGCTGCTCGGACTTCGTGCCGAACTGCCGCCGCTTGAGCTTCAGCAGCAGATGCTGGAGCCGCTCACTCTGGCTCGCCAGCGCATCCCGCTCAGCGCTGAGCCTGTCGACCAAAGCCCGCGTCTCAAGCAGCGGCGCGCGCAGCGCAGCGGCATCCTTTGGCAGGTTTGACGTGTCGTCATCAGCGGCGCGCATCGTGGCGCCGATTCTACGCAGGCACGCCTGGCTTGGGAATCTCGCGCGTGGCCTGAACGCGTCGCCAATCGATGCCATCGAACAACGCGGCGAACTCCAGCGGTGTCAGCCGCACCACACCGTCCACGATCGCCGGCCAGCGGAATGCCCCACCAGCGGATCGCCCGACGCCGACAGCCAGCGCAGCCGCTCCTCCGCGTCGAAGAAACCAGGCTGTCCCGACATCCGCCACTCCCGCCGTCACCAACGGCAGCGAATCAGATCAGCCCGCGCCGAGGCCAGGGGTTTTTCGAGGTGTCCAATTGAGCTGCGGGCCCATTTGGCGGCGCTTTTGTGCGCCGGCGGTGTTGGCCGTGCTCGCTGATGAGGCAGCATCGGCTCCGCTGCCCGCCTTGCCGCCACGAAAAATCCCTCCCCGACCGCATCCCAGCCCCATTGTTACAGGCGCTAACGGCTTATCGGGTTCCATTTCATCATGCGTACCATTTCGCTGAAGAGGGCGGAGGTCCTTATCTTGCCGGGATCACCGAGATCTTCGCGCAGCATCTGCTTCACGCAGAGCAGGTGGTGGAGCGTCGCCGCCGCCGCTTCCTGGTCAACGCGCCGTGCGGCCAACACCTCGCTGCTCAATTCCTCCCCAGGGGCCCAGTCCAAAAAGAGCCCTGTTCCGGTGGCGAGGCTTCCGCCCAGCGACACGACTGAATAGCCAAGAAGGGCACTTTCGATCAGGGTGGTGGAGTTGATGCCGATCACGCCCCCGCAATCCGCCAATTGATCAAACATGGATTTCTTGGGGTCTGCGACTTCTACATTGTCAAAAGTATCGAGCTGTGGGTTTGGATATTTCGGATGTGGGCGAACAAGAAATTTCGCGCTAGGTAGTTTTTCTGTTAGGAATTGCAGCAGGGCTTGCATGGATTTGAAAGGGGAGTCCAACAGGATGTTCAAATCCCGTTCATCCTGTAACGGAACGAAAATCGCCTTGCTCATGTCAAAGGGGCGTATTTCCAGCCGCGTCACGTTGATGGGGTTCCGAAATTTCGACATATCGATGAAGTTACGCCGAATTTCATTGAATCTGGCTTGATCCGCGAGACTGGTCACGGCAGCAAACCGTGAATTGCGTGTGCTGCAATTCGCGTTCGTGCCCTTCATGTCAAAGTATATTGTATCCTTCTGTGGCATCCAGCCCTGCTCCGCGAACACCATCTTCGCGCCCGCCGCGCTGGCCAGCGTGGCCGTCACGCGATCCCCAGGTGAAGAACCATTCCAGGTGAAAACGAAGTCCGGCTTGAAGCTCTCGGTCAGCAGGTCGAGGTGTTCATGGTCAGCCCCGACCCAGACGAGATGGGCAGGCAATTCGGGGATCAAAGCCTCTGGATGGCTCATGAAGAAGACTTGGTGACCCAGCGCCTCGAAGGCTTGTGACATATTCAGGAAAAGACGGGCCACCATCCTCCACCTGTCAACGCGCTGCTCGGGAAAGATCCCGAGCCCGATGGTAAAGAGAATTCTCATTCAGCTTTCCGGCTCTTAATCACGCGCGCTGGACTCCCGACCGCGATGCTATAAGGCGGGATGTCGCTGCTGACGAGCGAGTTGGCCCCGATGATAGAGTGGGCGCCGATGCGAACCCCGCTCAGGATTGTGCAGCTTGCGCCGATCCAGACATCATCCTCGATCACCACCTCTCCGAGCGCCAGCGGCTGGCGGGCGATCGGGATGTCAGGGTTGTCGTAAATATGGCTTGATGAGACGATACAGCTATACGGGCCAATGATTACATCGTCCCCGATGGAGATATTGCCGGCCCCCTGCAACCAGTTACAAATCCCGATCACGCAGTTGTTTCCGATCGTGATGCGGCCATTATACTTGCCGATGACCTCGAGCACCGCGTGATGTCGGACTTCGCATCCATCGCCGATTTCGATCACGCCGCCGCGTGTCACATCAAGGCTGGCGGTTTTTGACACATTGGATGCGCCGATGCGGATCATGGATCTCTCCTCTTTGGCATTCAGGCGCCGCAGGGCTGGCGTCAACCTTGCCGGTGCCGCGTGGCTGTTGAATGGGAAGCGTGTGTGCAGATGCGCGGCGTCGTGCCGCGCCAAGGCCGCCAGGTTGATCTGTCGCTCGAAGACCAGGCGGTGGAAAAACGCCTCCCGCGCCTCGGCGTCCACCCTGACCTCCTTCGGGAAGGGCGCCTCTGGCGTCATTTCGTGCAGGACGCCGTTGCCCGTGAAGACACCTTGGCCAAAGGACAGCACAGGCCGGCCGACCAGCGCTGCCTCCAGCAGGACCGTGCTGTTGAGGCCGACCACAAGGTCGGCCTCGCGAATGAAGTCGTAGATGCTCCCGCTGGCGGCAAAGCGAAAATCCGATCGGCTTGAAGTCAGATGATAATCGTAGCTTGCCTTCGGATGAGCCTTGAGCACCACATCCCAGCCGGGCGGGATGAAGTCCTGCAGATAGGCGATGAAAGCGCGCATCGACTTGAACGGGCTGCTCTCCTGGACCGCCGTATCCGTGTCCACCTGCAGCGGCACCAGCAGGCGCCGGACCGCGCCCTGGCCTGAGGTTTGCGGCAGGGCGCCGATGCGGGAGGCGAGATAGCGTGCTCGCCACAGCTCGTACATCTGGCGCTGCCTGTCCAGGAGCGGAGCCGGCGGGCAGCCGACCAGGTCGCTGCGCGCGTTGACGCCACGCAGGTTCAGTTGAACCGTGTCCCGTTGCGTGAACCAGCCCACCTCCATGAACAGGCAGCGGTCCAGCCAGCCACGCCTGTGCATCTCCGCCATGAAGCTGCGCTGGAAGTGAAAATTCCCGTTGAAGATGATGACCAGATCGGGTGGCGGCGCATCGTCCAGCACGGCCGGGAGCAGGCCCTCCCGTCGTGCCGTCGCTTCCTCGACATGCGCGATGTGCGGCGCGCCGCGGATGGGGCGATAGACGTCCAGGGTGGTGCAGCGCGCGCCGAACCGCGCGACCAGGTCGTTGTATTCCGGGAAAGCGTAATGCGTGAGGCGCGTGCCCGTCTGGACGACCTGGCCGGCCTCGAGCAGCAGATGCACATCCCAATCCGCGTCCAGCAGCGTGACCGCCAGGTCGGACATGATGGGGGCGCGATGCGCGTTCGGCACCGGCTCGTAGATGAGGAGGCGGCGGCTCATGTAATCCCCAGAAGGGCCTCCCAGAATTCCGCCGTAGCGGTCGGGGAGAAGTCGCGCCGTGCCCGCTCCTGCGCGCTGCTGGCCATGGCCTGACGCAGGGCGTGCTGTTCCACGAGCAACCTGAGGGCCTGGTACCAAAGGCCTGGATCGTTCGCCACAAGGAGGCCGTCTTCACCGTCGCGGACAACGCCATCATAGGGCGGCATCTTCGAATAGACGCCGACGGCCCCCAGCGCGGTCGTATCATGCATCTTGATGATCGACTTCCCCAGATTGTAGGGCGTAGAAAGCAGGGGAACCACGCAGATATGCGCCGGATTGCTCTCGGCGTGGCTGATGTATTGCGCCCAGGGCTTCGGCTTCACGAAGCGGATATTCGGCAGGTTGGTCGGGAACCGAAAGGTGGAGAAGATCTCGACCTCGGTCCGCGCACCCAGCTTCTGCGCCAGCTGGATGAGGACCCCGGACAGGAAGCCGATGTCCTCCCGATGGCCGTCGGTGCCGTGGTAGGCGACGCGGATGGGCCGCTTGACGTCCTGATGCGCCATGGACTGGGGGAAGCGCAGGCAGGGTGGATGCAACAGCCGCGTCTTCGGGGATTGGTATTTCCGCAGCAGGCCCTCGGACGTGACGACGAAGTGATCCGCCAGTCGCAGCATGGCCTGGAAGTCCAGCAGCGCGACCTCATCCATGCGCTGCCGATAGAGGACAGGCAGGGCCGGCGAATCGATGGCGGCCGCCACATCGTCATCCATCAGGTAGACAATCCGAATGCGGCCCTGAAACGCCGCGAGCCGCTGGAACCAGGGCTCGTTGATGTAGCGTGAGACGATGACACAGTCGCCGGCG
Organism: Roseococcus sp.; assembly: GCF_019747315.1. Lineage (GTDB taxonomy): Bacteria > Pseudomonadota > Alphaproteobacteria > Acetobacterales > Acetobacteraceae > Roseococcus. Next base: position 10,842 of record NZ_JAIEQY010000145.1, read on the forward strand.
CGAATTGCGCCAGGGTCGAGCTGCGCCGCCGCGTCGTCCAGGTTGATGATCCGGTAGCTCCAGCCGCGGCGCTGGCCGAACTGTTCCATCGCGGCCGTGACATAAAGATCATCAGTGGGGGAGTGTTCGGGCCGCAGGAGGACGCAGCGGCCGGAGAGATCGGCCGGCACGGCGTCGAGGCGCGCCGGCAGGACCAACCGGCGATGGCCCGCGGCTTCTGGGGCGGCCAGCGCCTGGCGCCGCTTTAGCGTGGCGTATCGGGTCCGGAACATCTGGATCTCGGCTTCGATCAAGGCGTCCCGCTCGAATGGGGAGGCGAGCGGCCGAAGATCCCGCAGCGCGGTCACCGGCACCTCGAGCATGGGGAGGGTTGCATCGCGCAGGCCGAGCAGGACGAACCCCTCCGGTCCGTGCTCGATGGCGCAAGGCGCAAAGACGGTGCGAGTGCCGTCGATGGTTTCCAGCTGCACGAGCCGTTTCGCGATGACTGCCTCGCGTGCCGTCCGCACCCATCGGAAAGTCTGGTTGAGGAACACGCCAGGCTGGCCCGCGTGTTCAAGGCGCCCAAGCCAAAGCGTGTCGCTCAGGGCTTCCGTCCGGAACCAGGCACTGCCATCTGCAGCGGCTGCGACATTCACAGGCCGGCCATTCACCGTTGTGGGCCGGGGCAGGAGGATGTCGGACATGCCAAGTCGGCGGGGCTGGGCAGGGGCCAAGGCATCCTCCCGCATGGGCCCTGTACCGATGATGCAGTCCATGAGGGTGGCCTGCCCATCCGCTGCGTCATTCCAGAGAAAGGCATCTTGGAGTGGTTCCAGGCCCTGAGTGCTGAACTGGAAGGCGCCATCCTGGTCGGGCCTAGCCGTGGCGATGCAATGCCCATCCTGCCAGAGGCTCACCGTATCCTCCGCGGCTGAGCCACGCAGCCGTCCGAGAATTGCCGCCGCCTGCCTCGACCAGTCGAGGCCAAGCACCGAGCGGGCCGGTGCGGCCGGGCGCATCTCCGGGTGCCACACCTCTACACTCTGCCAGGACTGGCGGCGGCCATGGGCACGAAGGAAGCTGAAGACCAGCGTCGCCCGGCAGGCCTGGTTGATCAGGTCGATCCTGCCTTCGAAGCCGACGATGCCATGGCAGCGCTGCGCTTCGATCACATCGCCGCGCGGCCTGTCCAGCGGCAACTCGACGCGCAGGCCCGGAGCCTCGACCAAGACGCCGAGGATCGGCGGCTTAGTCTGGACCACCCACCCGCGCACCACGATCATGCTGTCGGCAAACAACTGACCGGCGGCAGGCGTTTCGAGCATGGCGGTAGGCAACGGAAGAGGTGGTTGGGCGTTTCCTGCTGCCGCCGGATCATCGAACCGGGGCTCTGGCTCAACCGCGCTCCCCCCGTCCTTGCCATCCATGATTACGGTGCCCGGGTCACAGGTTGAGCACGCCGGCACCTGCATTCGCCTGCCACCTGGCCAAACGTTGCTGGGCCGGCATCCACGGAAACGGGGGAAAGAGCGGCGTCATGGGATGGGGGGCGGCACGCCTTTCCCGAACGCGCACCTTGCGAACCGGAGCCAAGATGACCGCAGGACCAAGCTCGCCGAAATCCCGCTGGAACACTGCAAAACCCGATGCCGCGCTGGCCTCGCCCGGATCAAGCCTGAGCCGAAGCGATGCATTCAATCTGATACGCGGAGCGGAGACAAACTTCCTCCCGTTCGACCTCGTCATTGGATGGGCGCTACCGTTTTGACCATGAAGACTTAGCATGAAGGGCCGATGAATCGAAGGGGGCCGCTGCCGGAGCCGTCAATGACCCCGGGGGATGTTTGGTCCCGGCATTTGGTGGTGCGGGTCTTTGCTGAAATGTCGCGGCTGATCGGCGCAGGCTTTGCAGACGGCTTCATGGGGCTTGGGCACGCGGGGCGGATGCGGGCAGGAGTCGCAGAAGGGCCTACGCCACGCGCGCTCCGATAGTGGAACCAGCTGCGCCCACCACCGGCTGGTCTTCATCCATCAGATATGGATCAGGTCGGAGATAGCGCCGCGGCGCGCGTGGTCCCTCCGGGGGCAACGGCCGGATGCGGGCGTGGCGCACGCCCCGTGAAGCCATCAAGGCCTGGTCCAATGAGCAACAACGCCTCACCAAGACCCGTGCCACCAAAGCTGGGACCAAAGGCCTGGCAGCTACCGGGCGGCCGCGACCTGCCGGACTGGCAAGGCAGCCGCCATCCCCCTGAAGGCGGCTTCCGCGTTCGCGGGGGACTGGCCTTTGGGCAGCAGGTAGTGGGTCCCCGCCAGGAAATACGCCTCGAACACGGCATCAAGCGAGACGGCCGGAGGTTTTCCCGCCTCGGGCAAAGCCAGCCGCCAGGCCGGCTGCCCCAGGCACACGACATCAAGCCCGCGCAGCAGGGCGTCCAGGCCAGAGAAGTGCGAGTCGGTCACCACGCCGGCGTGGGCTGCCAGCAATTCCGGGGAATAGGGCCCGGGCAGGCTAGGCACGCCGGGCACAGGCGGTTGTCCGGAGGGCTGCCCAGGCTCGACTTGGGAGAGCACGGTGAAGGTGGCGTCAGGACGGACCGCACGGGCCTGGGCGAGAAGCTGACGTGTCAGATCCTGCCGCGCTTCCGCCGACATGCCCGACCGCGCCGCATTTGGCAGGACAAGGTAACACGGGCGATCACTCGGCGCGGCCGGGGGCGGCAGCCTCGCAGGGGGTGCATTCGCGAAATTCACCGCTGACAGGCCGAGGCTCACAAAGAGGCTCCGGAGAGGGGCGGTGCCCGCGGAGCCAAGCGGATTGGACTTCAGCCAGATCTCGCGGTCCGGCTCCGAACCATTGGCGCCACGCCCCAGGACAAAGCCGACCCCACCAAGAGTTTCATGGCCAGCGCCATGGATCCGCGCATGGCTCGTCCAGAGCCGAAAGCTCGGCAGCTTTGTCTTGGCGAGGAAGGGCTTGAGATCCGGCGGTTCACCTTGCCCGAAAGACAGGATGGCCGAACGCCTCGCCTCCTGAATGCGCTTGGCGGAGCCCATGATCGGGCTCTTGATTGTGATGAAGTGGAAAATCGCTTCAGGCAGGCAAGCGACCAACCGCGGCCGCAGCTCCAGAGGAAGATTCAGTGTCCAAAACGTGGTACCGGCGATCTCGTCGGGTGAGGCGAACATTGCTCTTTCTGACGCTCGATCCAAAGACGTTGCCCTAGCCAAGATCGGTATCTCCTAACCTTCGACGTCATATCAAGATGTGCTGCCCGGGTGGCTGCGAAGCTCAATTCAGCCAAAGCTTTAAGGGTCTGTCAGCCCTGCGCTCCCAAATAGCAAATCGAACCTACTGTGTGGTTGTGGCGCTTGTCACCTGGGACTGCCCGAAATTATCCGCCCTCATTGCCAGCATATCGCGAGGCTACGGCATGTGACATGCGTGCCATTGTCTGCCAGCGTCACGCTTTCAGCAGGAGTACGCGTGGCGAAATGCCTTGGCAGCCCCCTCAAGCGCGACTTCGGGTGTATCCTGTGGCAGGCGTGGTGGCCGCGGGGCAGCGCGGTCCCTTGGCGGCAGCCGGTGGCCACCGCTGGCCGGGCATCACGAATGCCCCGCAGCCTCGAGCTTGCGCCCAATGGGCGTTGGCTCGCTCTCGGCGACTTCCCATGTGCGAAGAGACACGATGTTCTCAATCAACTCCTCAATCTCGCAGGCTTTCCCGAGCGTGGGTGAATAGTAGCGGCTCAACGTGATCCATGCGGCGTGGAAGACCTCGGCCAGGCTGCGGGCACGCCGTGGGCGAAGGGGGGGCGCAGCATCCCGCGTCAGGCCTCTCCCCGCGTAATACGGCATGCCGAAGCACCAGACCTCTCGCCCTGCCATCAAGGCCTCGAACCCTGCCCCTGACGTCACGGTGAACACCTTCTCCGCGATGTCGATCAACGCGTAGGGGCTGACATCCTGCTCGATGAGGTAAGCGCTGGGTGCCTTCGCCAGGCGCTGCATGAGCGCCGGGCCCATGCAGCTTTCGCGGCCTCCGACCGTCACGTCGGGATGCAGCTTCACGAGGATGTCATGCGTCTCCGCGAAGGCAAGTGCCGCATCCACCATGCGCTCGAAACTCCATTCATCGCCCAGGCCCAGCACCAGGGACTGGTCGCCCCTGCGCTGGTCGAGCAGAAGAATTTTGGGCCGAGCCGGGTCGCCGATCAGTGCCTGCACATAGGGCGCCGCATTGTATTTACTGATCTTCGAGGCGCTGATCCGCTCCATCAGCGCCTGGCTTCGCGCCAGGGCCGCGGCATCCGGCGATGGTCCGTCGTTCAGCAGCATTTCAAGGCGGGACGTCCGGGTCGCGTCGAAATACGCCGCCCGGTCATCCAGGATCAGCGAAAGCCCCGGCTCTCCGCTAAGGCCGATATTTACGGAACGGATGAAGCCGTCCTCGAGGATCAGCACCTCACGGCCCAGCATCCGGGCGGCCCACCGCAATTCGCGGGAGGTGTCAGCGTGCCGTGTTCCCCACAGGGCGAAGACGTCCGCATCCCGATACTCGGCCAGCCGCGATGGGCCGCCCTGTACCTGGACATGGTCGCGCGCGCCGAGCATGGGGAGGACATATCGGTGGGCGCGCTGCAAATCCTCCGCCGCAAGGCTCGTGGCTACAAGTCCGAGCGGCGCTGCCTGGCGCTGCAGGAGCCGCTCGACCGCGCCGGGCGCAGGGCCGAGTGGCAAGGCCCGCGCGATGGCGAATCGGATCAGCAGTGCCAAGTCGTCCGGTTGCCCCTCCCTCGTGGCGGGCGGCAGCACCACCAGCCGCTGGACCAGGCCGGCTTCGACATTCGGCAGCACGGCCGGATCGTCGCCGGCATCGGGCAGAACGGCCAGGGCTGGGCGGCCTGCAGCCCGGGCCATGTCGTACATCAGGTGAGTGTCGCTGACGATGGCAGCCGCTGCGGCCATGAACTTGTAAAGCGGCGCCGTCGGGGTATCGGCCCATTCGAGCCTGACGCTCTCTTCCGCGACCAGCGCCGTGAAGAACGCCTCGCCAAGCTGGGCGACGGCCGCGGCGGAGGCATGCACGACCAGGCCGCAGCCACGCAGGGTGGCCGCCTCATGACAGGCTGCGAGCAGGGCCGTCGGGTCGCGGTCGCCATCATGCACGCAGACCAGGATGTCCGCCCCCTGGGAGGCTGCCGGCAGGGTCGAGATGCGGCTGATCCGCTGGGCGGGATAGCAGATCTCCGAGGCGTGACGAATATGGCTCTGGTCCCAGGCGCCGATCGCATCCACCAGCCCGTTCAGGCCGGCGGCTCGGCGGCGCGTGGCCTCGGCGTCGTGGCCGGCGGCCTGCCAGGGGCCTGCCGGCACATGAACGCGGAGGATGTCGAACGCGGCACAGGCGCGGGCAAAGGCCCGGACCGCCGCGTCATCTGTGCCGACCAGCAGGGCAATGCGGGCGCCTGGCGGCAGCTGGGAAAGTTCCGCCACCAGCAGGCGATGGAGCGCCTCGGGCTGCTCCTCCGCCAACTGTGTCACATCGGTGGAGGAGGGTGCCTGCACGGGCGGCACCATGGGGAAGGGCCCCGTAGCGTCGACGATTGCAGCGGTGAGGGGCGAGCGCACCAGGTCGTGAACCAGCGCGATGATTTCGCCCTCGCCCCGCCCCGGCCCCGGGCAGCGCGCCAGGAAACGACTGGAAGCGGCCCAGGCGGGCAGGCCGTAGCGATTGCCGAGCCGCGGATCGCCCGCAGGGGTGGGCCAGGCGCGCCCGGATGGTGCCGGTGCGGCGCGCGCCGACTTCGACGCAGCCGTGGGGGCGAGCCGCTTCTCCGGTGCATCCCTGGCCGGCGTGCTCAACGCGGTGCTGGCGGCCGGGCCGGTTTGCGGGGCCGCCCGCGCGGCGGCAACGGTGCGCCGAGCGGGCAGGGCAGCGGCCATGCCTTTGAAGGCGGCGGCGGGCATTGCTGGCCCTTGCTCCCTCGGCTGCAGGTAATGTGTCCCGGCCAGGAAATAGGCCTCGAACACGAGATCCAAGGTCGCGGCGGGCGGGCTCCCCGCATCAGGCAAGGCCAGCCGCCAGGCCGGGCGTCCCAGGCAGATGACGTCTAGGCCCCGCAGCAGGGCGTCCAGGCCCGCGAAATGCGTGTCGGTCACCACGCCGGCAAAGGCTGTCAGCAGCTGTGGGGAGTAGGGCCCGGGGAGGCTCGGGACGCCAGGCACAGGCGGGGCGCCGGATGGCTGCCCCGGCTCGACGTGGGACAGCAAGGTGAAGGTGGCGTCAGGTCGCGCCGCACGGGCCTGAGCGAGAAATTGGCGTAACGAATCCTTGCGCGCTTCGCCCGCCATGCCCGGGCGCGCCGCACTGGGCACGACGAGGTAGCGGGGGCGGTCATCCGGCGCGGCTGGGGGGGGCAGCCTTGCGGGGCCCGCATTCGCGAAATTCGTCGCCGAAAGGCCTAGGCTCACATACAGTTCGCGGAGGGAAGCCACCCCGGCCGAGCCGGGCGGGTTGGATTTCAGCCAGGCCTCGCGGTCCGGCTCCAACACATCCGCGCCACGCCCCAGCACGAAGCCAACCCCGCCCATGCTGTCGAGCCCGGCTCCATAGACCCGGGCGAAGCTGGTCCAGAGCCGAAAGGCTGGTAGTTGCGTCTTCGCCAGGAAGGGCTTGAGATCGGGGGGGGCACCTTCTCCGAACGACAGAATCGCCGACCTGCCCGCATCCTGAATTCGCTTGGCGGAACCCATGATCGGATTTTTGATGGTGATGAAGTGGAACGTCGCCTCTGGCAAGCAGGCAGCCAACCGCGGGCGCAGTTCAAGCGGCAGATTTAATGTCCAGAACGTCGTGCCGGCGATATCTTCGGGGCAAGCGAAAATAGCCTCTTCAGGAACTCGGTCCGGCGATGTTGCATTCGACAAGCCTAATGCCTCCTCGCCTTCCGCGTGGCGTCAAGATTTTGGCCGGGTGACGGAAAGGCCCAAGCGCTTATTCGGCGACCTGTTCAGCCTGGGCCGATAAGGCGAGGCTGCGATCACGCGCCTTACCCTTCACGGGCAGTGTAACGTGTGCCTCGAGGTTCTGTCACCCATGCTTGACCAGCTGGAGCTTTTCCCCGGCAGAGTAGCGGTACCGATGATTTCAACCCGTTTGATGGGCTGCGACATAGGCACGCACCTGGGCTTCCATCCAGGCCTCCTCGGTAAAGCCGCCAGTTCAGGGGCCACGCCGTGAACAGCGGTGCCCTGCAAGACCTCGACGGCGGCGCCTAGGGCGGCTCGGTGATGCCGGCGCAGTTCGGGGGGCGTTACGATGGAAGCTCCATTGGCGTTGCCGCCTGCCAGGGGCCTAGGTTCCGGGCCTTATGGAAGCGCGCCCTGCGCCAGCTGCTGTTTCAGATCGTCAGGTGCTTCCAAAAAGCACGGATTCAAGGCTCGGCGTTGGCAATGGGCTGTCGAACTTACCTGTTGCAGTGCTCATTCGACGCCGCCGCTCTGCCAAGGACTGGAAGAGCCTCAGTCGCACCGCTCTCACCTTGTTGCGCCTCGGGTCCAATCTAATTCGCAGCCGCTCCACGTCGCTTTGGCTCGTATCTGCAATATGGCCAAATTCGTTCGAGCGCTTCAGGGTCGTCCGATCGAATGATAGGTGAAGCCCGCTTCGCGCATCGCGGCGGGATCATAGACATTGCGCAGGTCCAGCACGATGCGCCCCTTCATGGCGGCGGCCAGCTTGTCGGGCGCGATGTTGCGGAACTCGTTCCATTCCGTCAGCAGCACCACGGCCTCCGCGCCGCCCAGCGCATCCAGCGCATTCTGGGCGTAGTGGACGGCGGCCGGCAGAAGCTGCCGCGCGAAGCTCATCCCCTGCGGGTCGAAGGCGCGGATCACGGCGCCGGCCGCGGCCAGCCTGGGCACGATGTCGAGCGAAGGCGCATCGCGCATGTCGTCCGTCTCGGGCTTGAAGGTGAGGCCGAGCACGGCGATGGTCTTGCCGGCCACGCTGCCGCCGCAGGCCTGGATCACGCGATCCGCCATGGCGAGCTTGCGGCC
>NZ_JAIEQY010000125.1 GCF_019747315.1 Roseococcus sp.
TGGCCGTCGCCCCGGCCGCGGCTTGCGCCGCCTGGGCCGCCGCGGCACCCGCCGCACCGCCCGGAGCTTCCGGCGCCGTCCCCGGCGAGAGCTGGCGGGCAATGGCGCGCAGCAGATCCTTCATCGGGCTGTTCGGCGCGCCCAGAAGGTTCAGCGCCTCGGCCGCCGTGTTGAGGTTGGGGAAGGCGGGCAGGACGAGATCGCCGATCATCGCCTCCCAGGCGCGGACGTAATCGGCGGCGTAGAGCGCCAGCACATCCGCCTCCAGCCGGCGCGGATCGGCCGCACCCGCCGTCGCGGCCTCGGGGCCCAGCACCCAGCTTTCGCTGGCCGCCTCCAGCACGGCCTGGGAGAGGCGCGGAAGCACGGCACGATGCAGCCCCTCCACGGTGAAGAGGCCAGGCACGCCCTCATTCATCGTCCGGCCGCTGGCACGGGCGAAGTAGCGCTGGCCGGCGGCGCCCAGCGGCTGCGCCGGCGTCCAGGCCGGCACATTTTCCGCCAGCGGACGCAGCCGCCCATAGACGCGCTGCGCCATGGGCAGGCGGGAAAAGACGCGCCGCGCCTGGTCCACCAGCGCGCCATCCAGCGGATAGGTGGCCAGCGTGCCGGCCATCATCGCATCCAGGTGCCGCGTCAGCGCCTCGCGCCCCGGCTGGTTCACCGCACCCGGGAAGGCCTGCTGCCAATCCAGCGCGAACCATTCGCGCACCAAAGCGCGGTCCAGCGGACCCTGCTTGCCCAGCATCAGGTAGACGCGCACCGCCTCATAGAGGAAGTCCGGCCGCTGGATGCCCTCGCGGATCTGGGTCTCCAGGCGCGAGAGCAGGCGCGGCAGAAGCACGCGGTCCAGCGCGCGGCGATAGGCGCTCTCGGCGCCGGAGGTCAGCATTGCCTCCTGGCTGAGCCCCAGGCCTGGCCCGCTGCCGGCCGCGGCCGAGGGCAAGGCGCGGTTCGCCTCGAGATAGGCCAGCACGCCCGAGAGATCGGGCGATTGCACGCGCTCCAGCGGCGCGCCGCGCCCGGCCTGCTCGGCCGCCGTGACGGCGGCGGCCAGCCGCGTGTCGCGCGCGGATTCCGTCCCCGAGGCCAGCCAGCCCCAGATGCCGCCGCCCAGCACCAGCACGGCGGCCGCGGCCCAGGAGCCGATCTGCGTCATCCGCCGGCGGGATTCCAGGCCGCGGTCATTCGCCGCCAGCCGCGCCTCGTTGAACACCACGTCGCGCAACTGGCGCCCGATGAAATAGGCGCGGCCCTTCTGCCCCATGATGGAGGCCGGCCGCGCCGGATCCAGCCCGAAGGAGCGGCTGAGCGCCCCCGCCAGCCGATCCAACGGCGTTCCCTCCTGCGTGCCGGAGGTGAAATAGACGCCGCGCAGGAAGGGCGCGGGGTCGAGCTTGGAGCCGCCAAAGGCCGATTGCAGGAAGGCCTGCAAGGGCGCCTCCAGCGAGGCGAATTGCGTCGGGAAGCCCGCGATCAGCGCGCGCTGCGAGGGGCCGCGCTCCTGCTGCAGCCGCTCGATCTGCCGCGCCATCAGGCGTTCGGAGAGGGACGCGAATTCGGCCGTGAATTGCGTGACGGCGCCTTCGGGCGGCGTCTGGGTGGGGAAGGTGAAGCCCCAGACCTGGCTGCGCTGCTCCTTGTCCAGGTCATCGAAGAATTCGATGAAGCCAGGCAGCAGGTCGCTCTTCGTCACCATGAAATAGACCGGCAGGCGCTGGCCCAGGCGCGTCTCCAGCTCCTTGATGCGGCGGCGCACGCTGCGCGCATGGGTTTCGCGCTGCGTGGCGTCGAGCCGCGCCAGCATGTCCACGCCGAAAGCCACCAGCACGCCGTTCAGCGGCTGGCGCGGGCGGTTCTTCTTGAGCAGGTCAAGGAAGCGCTCCCAGCCGGCCTTGTCGGCACTGGCATCGCTGTCCTGCGTGGTGTAGCGGCCGGCCGTGTCGATCAGCACGGCGCGCTCGGTCAGCCACCAGTCGCAGAAGCGCGTGCCGCCGACGCCGCCGACGCGGCCCTCGGCCAGCGGAAATTCCAGGCCGGAATTGAGCAGCGCCGTGGTCTTGCCCGAGCCGGGCGGGCCGATGATGGCATACCAGGGCAGGTCATACAGATAACCGCCTTTCCCGCCCGTCGCGTTCTTCAGCTTGCCCAGCGCGTCGGTCAGCTTGGCGCGCAGCTCGGCCTCTTCCTCGGCGGCAGCCTCGTCCTTCTTCGCCTGCGGGTCGGGGGCGGCGGCGGCTTCCAGCAGGCCCGCATCGCGCTTGTCGCGCCCGCGGCCGATCAGGAAGATCACGCCCGCCCAGATCAGCACCAGCACCAGGCCCAGCAGGCCGCGCAGCCAGATCGCCTCGAAGGCCTCACCCAGCAGCGGCGCGAAAATCCAGATGACGACATCGAGCAACAGCACGCCGGCCAGGGCGGCCAGCGCGGGAATGGTCAGGAAAGCGCGCATCAGCGGGCTCCTCGCAGCAGGACGACTTCGATGCGGCGATTCTCCTCGCGCCCCTCTGCCGTGGCGTTGGAGGCGAGCGGCTCGGTATCGCCGCGCCCCTCGGCGGTGAAGCGGGAGGGCGTGCCGTTGGCGGCGACGATCACCGCCATCGCCTCCTGCGCACGCGCCAGGGAGAGCGCGAAATTCGAGGGGAAGCGCACGGTGCGGATGGGCTGGTTGTCGGAATGGCCCTGCACCTGCACGCGGCCCGGCTCCTCCCTGAGCCCCTCGCCGATGCGGCGCAGGATGTCCTGGAAGCGCGGATCGAGCGCCGCGGAGCCCGAGGGGAACATGCCGCGATTCTTGATGCGCACCAGCAGGCGCTGCTGGTCGCCCTCCACCGTGACCAGACCCTGGGCGATCTCGGCCGCCAGGAAGCGGCGCAGCGTCGGCACCGCATCGGGCGCCGGGGTGGCGGTGGGCGGCGGTGGAGGCGGCGGTGCCGGCGGCACGGGCGGCGCCGAGCGATCAATGCCCGGCAGGGCGCCAGGCGGGAGTGCGGCCATGCGCTGGTAGAGCCCATCGGCACTCGCACCCAGGCTGCCCGACAAGGCATACCACCCCCCGCCCAGCAGGAAGGCCGCGACCGCAAAAGCCACCCAGCCCGGAACGGCGCGGCTCTGCCCGCGATGCGGCGCATCCACGCCGCGCCAGCGGGGCGAAAGCTCGCGCTCCCAATTGCCGCGCAGCTGGGTCAGCAGCTGATACAGCCCCTCTCGCACGCGATCGAGCTCCGCCGTGCCGCGCGGCATCAGGCGGTACTTGCCCTGCAAGCCCAGCGCCAGGGCCATGCAGGTGACCTCCAGCGCGCCCTTGTAGCGGCCGGGATCCTTGCTCATGCCGGCCAGGAGGTCGAAGACGCGCTCGCCGGAGCGGGTTTCCTGGTGGAAGGTGGAGACCAGCGACTTCTGGGCCCAGGCGGATTGCGCGCCCCAGGGCGTGCTCAGCACCACATCATCCAGCGCGGCCGAGATGACGTAATGCGCGGCGCGGATTTCCTCGGCCGTGGCGCCGATAGCCCGCGCATCGCCCTCGAAGGCGCGCAACGCGGTGAGCGCGCGCTCGCGCAGCTCTTCCACCGGCGGCTGGCCCGCGACGCCGGCATTGGCCAGACGCGCCAGGATTTGCAGCAGGGGCGAGGCAGCGGCGGCGAGCGGCCCGACGCCGATCTTGGGCAGGGCATCGGCCTCACCCGCCAGGCGCGGCGCCGGGCCGGCGCCGGGTGGTGGCGCCATGGGCGCGGGCTGCACCGGCACCTGCGCCACCGGCCGGGACGCGCCCCGGCCAATGATGGTGCGCTCGGAATCATCCGGCTCGCCGAAGGGATTATCGCTCATATCTTGGGACCCTCAAACGCCGGGCGCGGCCTCCGGCCGCTTGGCTTCGGATCGCTAAAGCGATCCGGCTCGGCTATTCGCCTCGCATATGTCGTTGTTGTGCCCTCAGACGCCGGGCGCCGGCTTGGCTTCGGATCGCTAATGCGCTCCAGCTCGGCCATTCGCCTCGCATACGTCTTTGTTGTGCCCTCAGACGCCGGGCGCCGGCTTGGCTTCGGATCGCTAATGCGATCCGGCTCGGCTATTCGCCTCGCATACGTCTTTGTTGTGCCCTCAGACGCCGGGCGCCGGCTCCGCCGGCTTGGCTTCGGATCGCTAATGCGCTCCAGCTCGGCTATTCGCCTCGCATATGTCGTTGTTGCGCCCTTCGCCGCTGGGCGTCCGGCTCCCCAAAGCCCCGCCGCGCCGCTCATGCGCGGATCGCCCAAAGGCTCAGGCGCAGATTGGGGAAATCGCCCGAGACGTGCAGCGCGAAGCCGCCCGAGCTTTGCATCTGCTGCCAATGCGGGCTGCCGCGATCCAGCTCGAAATACACCGCCCCCGCGTGGAAGGGGATTTGCCGCGGCGCCACCGGCATGGGCCGCACGATGATGCCGGGCAGCGCCACATTCACCAGTTCGCGGATATGCTCGACGGCGCCGATCTTCACCTGGTTGGGGAATTGCCGGCGGATGGTCTCGCCCGGCATGTCCGCCATGACCGTCAGCACGAATTGGCCCGCGCGCAGCAGGTTGCGATCCAGGATCGGCCCCACGCGCACGCCATGGCTGCGCTCCTGCAAGGGGATTTCGACCGCATTGGTCTCCAGCACGGCCGAGAGGCTGCGTCGCAAATCCGCGATGACAGGCGCGAAGCTGCGCTGCAGATCATCATGCCGATAGGCCGGATAGGTGCTGGCCTTCTTGTCCGGCGCGGTGAAGGTGGCGAGCTCACCGGCCAGCTGCACCAGCGTCGAGAACAGCGTCTCGGGGTGCACATTGCCGGCATCGGCGTAATGCGCCAGCAGCGGCAGGCAGCGATTCACCGCCTGCAGCAGCAGGAAATCCGCGACCTCGGCCACGCCGCGCGCGCCGGGCTGGGAGAGGCGCGCACCCAGCGCCTCGGCCCGCTGGCCCAGCATGCCCACCAGTTCGCCCAGGATGTTCGAGAGCGGCGAGACGGCCGAGACGCGCAGGCAGGGCGGGATGTAGCGGTCATCGATCACCACGCGGCGATCGGCCTGCACCTCCACCACCCGGGCCAGGCCGAGGCAGGTGAAGCCGGCGCGCTCCTCGCTCTCCAGCATGTAGCGCAGGCGCGGGCGGCCCACGGCGAGCTCGGCCGGGAGGGTGGCGTCCGAATGCGTGTCATAGGCCTCGAAGGCGTGCAGCCCATAGCGGGCGGCGGCCCCTTCCGGGCCATCGGTCGCGGTGACTTCGGCGCTGCCGGGCTGGCGCACCGGCAAGGCAAGATAGACGATCTGGTTGCGCGTGCCCTCGATGAGGTCGAGCGGCGTGGGCTGGTCCGCCGTGCCCGGGATGGCGAAGGGCGTGCCATCCTCCAGGATGCCGGCGATGCTGGAAAGCGCGAATTTCCCGGCCGCCAGCAAGTCCCGGTCGAGGGCGATCTCCGTGACACCCCAGGGGTGCGGGCGCAAGGGTGCGGCGCGGGCCTGGAGCAGATGCTCGAAATAGCGGTCCTGCTGCTGGTAGTGCTGGGCGCGGAGGAACATCCCCTCCTGCCAGACGACCTTGTCATTCCAAGCCATGAAGCGTGGTCTTCCCCAAAAGAATGAGCGGGCCCAAAAAAATTATCGGCCGCCGCGCGCGGCTTCTTCATAGGCGCGGGCAAAGGCCTTGCCGAAGGCGCTGTCGAAATCATCCTCGAACTGGTCGGTCACCTGCTGGTGCAGCTTGCGATAGGCCTCCCAGAGCTTCTTCTCCCTGGCACCCGGCATGATGCCGCCCGAGGGAATTTCCCCTTCCAGCCCCATCGGCGCCAGGCGCGCGAGCAGGGCCTTGGCGGCGGCCTGGGTGGCGGCGACCGTCGCCACCTGGTGCGCAGTGAGGTCATTCACCGTCTCGCGCAGGGCGGCGGGGCCATTGCCCCTGGGGCCGAGCAGGGCGAGCACGGCCGCTTCATCCGTCGCGGCGAATTTCACGGGGTTGTTGCCGGCGGCGCGCAGCATGGTCTGCTCGATGCGGAATTCGCGCTTCACATCGGCCCGCGCGATGAGCAGGCCGCGCAGCCCCGCGACCGCGGCGCGCATGCCTGCCCCCACCGCCGTCAGGGCGGCCGCAGCATCCGTGCCCGGCGCGGGCGGCGCGAGGCCCGCCGCTTCATGGATCAGGGTCAGCGCCGCCAGCAAGCCATCGGCCGGGGGTGCGGAGATCGGCGCGGGAATTGGCGCGGCGGGGGGTGGCGGCACAGCCGTCTCAGGCGCCTGCGTGAGGGAGGCGGGCCGGGCCGAGGGGTAGTTCGGCTCGGCGAAGGGATCGGGCACGGCGGGCCGGGCGGCAGAGGGCGGGAGGACGGGAGGCAGGATGGGCGGCTCGGCGGGCGGCGCGCTGGCGAAGGGATCCGGCAGGGGCGCGGCCGGCATTGGCAGGCCGAGATCGGCGAAGGGGTCCGGCAGCTTCGCCACAGGGGCCGCCGGCGCCGGCATGCCAAGATCGGCAAAGGGATCAGGCAGCTTCGCCACAGGGGCCGCAGGCGCCGGCATGCCGAGATCGGCAAAGGGATCAGGCAGCTTCGCCGCAGGCGCGGCGGCCGCCGGCAGGCCGAGATCGGCGAAAGGATCGGGCAGCTTCGCCGCAGGCGCCGCGAAAGGATCGGCCGGGCGCGCCATGGGGGGCGGCGCATCGGCGAAGGGGTCCGGCAGATGGGCAAAGGGGTCGGGCGCGGCACCGGCCGGCTTGCCCGGCTGCGGCGCATCCCAATCCTGCGGCAGCAGGTCCGGCATCATGGCGCGCGGCGGGGTGAAGACGTCATTCGTGCTGGGGCGGTGGTCCGGCATCACCGGGCCCGGATCCTCCGGCGCGAAGGGGTCGAAATCGGCCGGCAGCAGGGGCGCATTGCCCTGCGGCGGCCCACCGGCCGGCGAGAGCCCGGGCAGCGGGACCGAGAAGATGTCGGAGACGGGCGGCGCTGAGAACGGATTCCTGGATGGCTCCGCCGTCATCGGGTCCGGCAGGGCATTGGCGGCCTGCCAGCGGCCCGTGCCGTGGAAGGCCTCCTCCTCCACCCGGCATTCGATTTCATAGGCGCCCAGGCGCAGCCGGTCGCCATCGCGCAGCACCCGCACCTGGTCCCGCCCCAGGGGCTCGCTCGCGCCATTCACGAAGGTGCCGTTGGTCGAGATGTCACGCACCTGCCAGGCGCCCGAGAAGAATTCGACGGTGCAATGCCGCTTGGAGAGCACGCGGTCCGGGTCCCGCAGCACCCAGTCGCATTCGCTGCCGCGCCCCAGCGCATATTCGCCCCCCGCCACGCGCCGCTGCTCGGGCACGGATTGATCCGGACAGCGCAGGACGCTCAGCACCAATGGCATGGGACGCTTCTTTCACCCTTTCTTGCCCAAGGCCTGCGCCTTGCGATGAAACAGTAGGCGGCTCGCGCCCAGCTTGCGTCAAGCGGCGCGACGCGGCCGCTCAGCCGCCGATGATGACGGTGGGAAAGCCGGTCGAGATCGCCCCCCCATGCATGGTGGTGTCGCCGATGCGCGCGGCGGGCAGGCTGCCCACCAACACGGTCATGCTGCCCTTCACGATCATGTTGGGCGGCACCGGCACCGCGCACATGCACTGATCGGTCACGCGGGACTGCGGCATGCTGCCGGTGATGACGGTGGGCAGGCCGGTGATGATCGGCCCGCCGACATGCGGGATGGGAATGGGGCTGGGCGGCACGGGCGTGGCCATCGGGCACATCTGCATGTCGGTGATGCGTGCGGCAGGCGGCATGCTCAACCCTCCTCAGGCGGGATGCGGCCCGCGCCGCCGGCCGCGATGTCGCGCGCCGAGGCCAGGAAGCGGGCGAAGCGCAGCGGTGCGCGCTCGGGCTTGTGGCGCATCGCCGCCATCATGATGGCGCCGACCACGGCCACGCCCGTCAGGTGCTCGGCCGGCAGGACCTCGGGCTGGCCCTCGGGCGACATGCTGCCGCCCGACCAGAAGGCGCCGACCGCGGCCCAGGATTCGGCGCTGCGGAAGCCGCCCTTCTGCGCCACATCCATGGTGCCGCGGCGCGAGGCCTCGTCAGGGCGGCGCACCCAGAGCTCGGCGGCGACCAGCGCCTCGGCATCCACAGGATTGGGTTCCAGCGCGGGCACGGCGCGGGCGCACATGCAGGCCCACCACACCGCCTCGCGCTTGGGCAGGGCATGGGCGATCAGCCGCAGCGCATCGGGCATGCGGTCGGCGGCGAGCAGCAGCTCAAGCCCGGCCGCGGCATCGGGCAATTCGCCCAGGCGCGCGGCGGTGGGCGGGTCCAGCTCCAGGAAGGCCAGGATGGGGCCGACCGGGCGGGCCAGCTTGTTCGGTGGGGTGGGGGGGGTGCTCATCTCAGTTGATCAGCACCAGGCCGCCCTTGATGGTCATGATCCCATCCGCCTTGTGCGTGGCCATCGGCGCCTGGGTGGTCAGCATCGCCGAGCCCTTCACGGTGATCATGACGGATTCGATGTCGATGCTGGTGGGCGTCATGTGGATCTTGCTGGCGCCCACCTTGAGCGTGATGGATTGCATCGCCTCGATCTCGATCTTGCCGAGCGACGCCTTGGTGCTGATGTTTCCCATCTTTACCAGGGTGGACATGTTGCCCATCTTCACCGTCAGGCTCTCATGGCCCTCGGTGATGGTGGCGGTGCGGTCCAGCTTCGTGGTCTCGGTGTGCTTGCCATCCACCGTCTCGGTGCGGTTGTTCTTCACCGTCTCGGTGCGGTCATTCTTGATGAGAAGGGTCATGTCCTTCTCGGCCTGGATGTTGATCTCCTCCGAGCCCTTCTTGTCCTCGAAGCGCAGCTCGTTGAAGTTCGAGGCGCCGCCGCCCTTGCTCGACTTCGTCTTGAAGCCGGATTGCGTCTTGTTCGCGGGCAGGGCGTAGATCGGCTTCTGCTCGGAATTGTAGACGCTGCCGATCACCACCGGCCGGTCGGGGTCGCCATCGATGAAGGCCACCAGCACCTCATCCCCCACGCGCGGCAGCGTCCAGGAGCCGCCCCACTTGCCGGAGAAGCTCTGCGCCACCCGCACCCAGCAGGAGGAGGTGTCATCCCGCTGGCCGGCGCGGTCCCAGAGGAAATGCACCTTCACCCGGCCGAATTCATCGCAGTGGATCTCCTCGCCATTCGGGCCGGTGACGATGGCGGAATGCACGCCCAGCATCGGCGGGCGCGGGCGCGGCGCCGGCGGGCGCCAGGGCCGGTCCCCCGCCATCAGCACGATGGAATTGCTGTAGCCCGAGGTCCCGCCGCCCGAGAGATGCGTCTCGTCAAAGGCCTCATGCGTCGCCGAAGAGACCAGCCAGGTCACCGCCTGCGCCGCGTCGATGCCGGGCAATACCCGCAGGCGGCCGCCGGCGAAGATCGTCGGGTCATTGCCGGTGGCACTCACCCGGTCGGCGCCCGCCTCGAAGCCTTCCATGCCGAGCTTGGCGAGGTCCCCCTCCGGGCGCACCGCCTGGCCCGAGGGCCAGCGATAGATCTCGTATTTCGCGGGTTCCGCGGTGCGCAGGACGGTGGGCGCATTCTTGGTGAGCAGCGTGCTGGGCTTCAGCCCGTCGAAATCCTCCGCCACCACCTTGCCCGGCTGCAAGGCGGAGACCGGCCGCCACTCGGTCAGCGCGCCGATCATGTCGGGATCGTTGCGCACCATCTGCGGCTCGCCGGGGATCAGCGGATAGTCGGAATTGGCACCGCAGACGACGAGCGTATGGTCGCCATCCTTGTGCTCGAAGAAATAGCCGCAACCCATCTCGTCGAAGATCCGCTGGACGAAGTCGAGGTCGCTCTCGTTGAACTGCACGCAATAGGTGCGGACCTGGTTCGGAACCGAGGCGCCCCAGCGGACCGGGGTGACACCCGTCTCATCCAGCACCTTGGCGGCGATGTCCTGGCCGCTTTTTTGCTGGAAGATCCGGCAATCCCCCGTTCGGGACAATTGCCACAGCCGCGGCACCGCCTCGATGCGATACGCGGCGAGGCCCCTGCCATAGGGGCCGAGGCGGGCGAAGGAGCGCACGATGCCGTGGAAATACCGCGCCTCGCTATCCTCCCGCTTCACCCTGCAGGTGATGGGCTGGCCGATGAGGGTGCTGGGCTGGATGTCGATGTTCGAGGATATCACCTCCGCCGCCAGGCTGAAGGGGCGGCCGATCTCCTCCTGCACCGAGAGGCGCCGCAGGACCAGCGCGCCGGGGCCAAGCGGAGAACTGATCTCCAGCAGCCGCGGTGCCTGCAGGATGTTCAGTTCAGCGGGCAACGACGTTCCTCACGCAGCATGGAATCAGCATAGCCCCGGCGGGACCGCTTCGGGAAGCAACCTCTCGTTTCATCGAATCAGCGCGCCCAGGGAGAAGGAGCGCAGCTCGCGTTGCGCGGTGCGGAACACCGCATCCTGCTGGTGCCGCTTCTCCGCGGCGAGTTGCGGCACGCGCCGCGTCACCCATTCGCCCAGCGCCAGCGCCGAGATGCGGCCCTCGCCATCCATCGCCGCGCGCCCGCCCAGGCCCTCGCGCACGGCAAAGGCGAAGACGCCATTGCGCTCATCATAGGAATCCAGCGCCTCCTGCACCGAAGTGCTGGCGGCCAGCAGGAAGCGCCCCGTCTCATTCCCGAGGGCGGCGAGACTGTCGATCGTCACCTGCCCGGCATGGCAGGTGTCGATGAAGAGGAAGCCGTCTCGCGCGCGGATGCGCGCCAGGGCCGCGACCAGCGTGCCCTCATCAAGTGCCACGCGGCGGATCGCCTCCCAGCTCGCCGTGCTCGCCGTCTCGTGCGGGAGAAACAGAAAGCGGCGATCCGGCTCCGAGCGCAGGCCATGGCCGGCGAGGTAAAGCACGAAGGTGTCCTCCGGCCGGGCCAGCTGCGCGGCCTGGGCCAGGGCCGCGAGGATATTGGCCCGCGTCGCGTCCCGATCGGCCAGCAGCGTCGTAATCACCTCGCGGAAGACGCCGCCGGCGCGCTGGCGCAGCGTCTCGGCCACCGTGCGCGCATCGGCGACGGCGAAGCGCAGGTTGAGCGCGGCCTCGGCATATTCATCCACGCCGATGGCGAGGATGATGAGCCGCCCTGCCCCGGCGGGTGGCGCCGCATCGCCCGCGCGGCGCAGCTCCAGCGCCGCCGCCTCCGCGAAGAGGCCGCGATCCTCGGCATAGAGCCGCGCCGCCACGCGGTTCGGGCCGGGGTCGAGCGGCACCTCCACCGCATTGGGCCCGGCCACCGCCACGCTGCGCAGCGCGATGCGGTCATTCACCATGATGTCGAGCGGGCCGAGCCCCATGCCGCGGTCCGCCGTGGTGAGGGTGAGGCGCAGCGCCGTGGCCCCCGGCGGCAATTCCGCGCCGCCCCAGGCCAGCGGCACGCAATCGCCCTCCACCACGGCGCAGGCGCTGCCGGCGGCTAGGCTGGGCAGGCGGCCGATGCGCGCGCGCACATCGCCCAGCTCATTCATCCGCATCTGTGCCGGACCATTGTCGCCGCGCAGCCGGGCGCGGAGTGCGGCCGGTGCGTAGAGGGCGCGATAGGCCTGTTGGAAGCTGGCCCATTCCGGCGTCTGCGCGCGGCCATGGTTCAGGTGCACGCCCACCAGCTCCTGCCCGCCGGCGGGCGCGTGGTCGAACAGGCCTTCGGGCGTGAAGGCGGCCCAGCGCCGCGCATCGGCATGCACGAAAAGCGCGCCGCGCTCGGCCAGCCGCGTCGTCGCCTCGAACCAGCGCAGCGTGCCATCGCCCAGCGCGACCACGGCCAGGCCCTCCACCGCGACCAGGCCCCAGGCGGTGCCCGGCAGTGGGCGCTCATCCAGCTGGCGGCCCGCGCGGTCGAAGAGGCGCAGATGCGTGTCGGTGCCGAGCAGAAACCCCTCATCGCCCGGCAGCACGGCCAGGCTGCGGCTGTATTCGCCCTCGTTCAGCCGCAGCGGCTGGCCGTTCAGCCGCGGGCGGTCGCGATTCTGCCAATCGGTGAGCACGAGCCCCCGGCCGGAGGTCCGGGCGGTCGCCATCGCCGTGCCCTCGCCGGTGCCAAGCTGCCCGCTGGCGGCGTCGAACAGCAGGGTGGCGCTGCCGGAACGGAGCTGGAAGCGCAGGCGCTGTCCATCGGCGCTGACCGCCAGCGCGGCGCCGGTGTTGCGGAAATCGGCGCCGGGCGGCAGGGGCGGCTGGGCCAGGCGGCCATCGCCGGCCAGTCGCCCCCAGCCCGGATCGGCCGTGGCGAAGGCCAGGCCCCCGCCGGGCAGCGCGAGGAGATGGGCGATGGCATCCCGCGCCGCCGGAATGTCCCGCGCCGCCCCCAGGCCGAAATCACCCCAGCGGCGGATCACGAAATCCCCGCCCACCCGGGCATAGCCGGCCGCATGCAGCTGCACCCCGCCCCGCCCGTCATTGGCCCAGGTGACGGCGGGCAGCCCCTCGCCCGCCAGGCCCGCGACATCGGGCAGCAGCAGGCTGCGCAGGTCGCTCGCCTGCAGGATCTCCGCCCGCAGCCGGTCCTCGAAGCCCACGGCCAGCAGCGCGCCATCGGGCGACCAGGCCAGGCCATAGGGGCGCGCCCCGGCCAGCGGCACACGCTCCGCCACGCGGCGGCCGGCGGGGTCATAGACGCGGATGCGCCCATCGGCGGAGCTGGCGGCGAAACGCCCGGCGGGATCGAAGGCCACCATCCGCGCGGCCCCCTGCCAGCCGGCATTATCCTCGGCGAGCTGCCGCCCCGTGGCGGCATCCCACAGCCGGATGCCCGCCCGCCCGCCCAGCGCCGCCGCCAGCCGCGTGCCATCGGCCGAGACCGCCAAATGCTGGATCGGCGCCGGCTGGTTGGGCAGCCGCGCGATCAGCCGGCCCGTGCCGGTGTCGAAGACATAGATGGCGAAGGCCCGCTCCCAGGCGCGGCCGGTGTGGCCGGCGGCGAAGGCGCGGCTGCCATCGGGGCTGAGCGCCACGGCATAAAGCTCGCCCTCCGCGCCCTCCCCGATGGGCGGGCGCAGCACGCCGAGCGGCGTGCCCTCCGGCAGCGCCCAGAGCCGCAGCGTCTTGTCATCGGAGACGGTGGCGAGCAGGCGCCCGGCCGCATCGGTTGCCAGGCGCGAGACGGGGGCGGTGTGCGCGCCCGCCTCGACGCGCAGGATGGGCACCTGCGGGGGCTCCTGGGTTACCCCTTGGGCGCGCGCCTGCGGGGCCAGGAACAGCGCCGCCAGGCCGATCAGCCAGAGGCGGCGCATCCGATCAGCCCGGCAATTCGAAGCCGCCGCCCGCCTGGGCGACACGCTCCGCATTGCCCAGGCTCTCGGCGAAGTTCTCCCGCCGCGCGAGGTTGGTGGCGGCGAGGGAGCGGACATCCCCGGTATCGGCTTGCGGCGCGGCCGCGCGCTGCGCCGGGAAGGCATCGGCCGGGGCATAGCCGCGCAGGCCGGAGGCGGTCTCGACCGCGACCGAGCCCGCCGGGCCGGGCCGCACCGCCACCACCTCCCGCGCATTCACCGTGCCGATGCGTGGGCTGTCGGGGTTGGGCGAGAACTTCACCTCCACCGGGCGGCGCGGGGCGGCGCGCACCGGGGCGGGGCGGGCGGCGGTCTGGACCGCGGCCTTCCCGCCGGGGATGGCGCTGTCGATCGCCGTGTCGAATTCGGCGCCGCGCGTGGCGATGCGGCCATTGATGCTCTGCGCCAGTGTCAGGTCCGCCTGGAAGCGGCCGCGGATCTCGGCCATCTGGGCCTGGCCGGTGGCGCGGTCCATGCGCCCGCTGCGCACCAGCTCCCGCACCCGCTCGGCCGAGCGCAGGCGGCAATCCATCAGGTTGTTGAAGGCGATCTGGGTGCGGTCCAGCTGGGCGTTCTCGGTGCTGAGGTCCTTGCTCATCTGCACGAACAGGGCCTGCTGGTCGGCCGCCTGGCGCTGCAGCGCGGCGTAGTAGCCGACGGCCGCACCGCTCGCCCCGCCCACGGCCGCCCCGATCAGCGCCCCCTGCCAGCGGCCGGAGGTCAGGCCGCCGATCAGCGCGCCCCCCGCCGCGCCGATGGCCGCGCCCTGGAGGATCTGCTCGCCATAGAAATCGCCGGTGCTGTCGAGGGCGAGGAGCTGCGGCCGGCAGGCATCCCGCCCGTCATCAGGGCCGATGCGGCCGGCCTGGGTGGTGACGCAGCCCGCCAGCAGCAGGGCGGCCGTGAGGGCCGAGGCCGCGCGGTGCAGCGGTTGGCGTGCCATCAGACGCGTCATCGGCGTGTTTCCCCTATAGGTTGTGGACGCTAACCCGCGGCGGACCAACCGCCTAGGGATGTTTGGCGTGCGGCGCGCAACCCTGACGCGTTTTTCATGTTATCAGCCCCGATGCCCGATCACGCCTCCCCTCCCCAGCCGCCTGCCCCTCCCCCTGGATCCGCCCCGGGGCTGGCCCGCAACATCCTGGCCGTGTCCCATACCACCCGCTACCGCTATGCGGCGCCGGTGAAGCTGGGCCCGCACCGCCTCATGCTGCGCCCGCGGGACAGCCACGACATGCGGCTGCTCTCGGCCTCGCTGACCCTCTCGCCGCCGGCCCGGCTGCGCTGGGTCTATGACGTGTTTGGCAACAGCATCGCCATCGCCGAGTTCAACGCCCCCGTCACCGAACTCGTGATCCGCAGCGACCTGATGGTGGAGCGCTTCGGCGCGGAACGTCCGGCGCGCGACATCGCGGCCGAGATCGCGCCGGCCGCGCAAGCCTGGCCCTTCACCTACAGCGATGACGACCGCGCGGATCTCGGCGTCATGCTCAACCCGCAATATGCCGACCCCGCGGGCAAGCTGCTGGGCTGGGCGCGGGGCTTCGTCGCCGGCAACCCGACGCCGACGCTGGGGCTGCTGCGGGACATCAATGCCAGCATCCACAAGGGCTTTCTCTACCGCGCGCGGGAGGAGGCGGGGACGCAGACCCCGCTCGAGACGCTCAACCTCGGCGCCGGCACCTGCCGCGACTTCGCCGTGCTGATGATCGAGACCTGCCGCGCCATGGGTTTCGGCGCGCGGCTCACCAGCGGCTATCTGCATGTGCCGCAGGGTGGCGGCGGCACGGGCAGCGCGGGCGCGGGCTCGACCCACGCCTGGTGCGAAATCTATGTGCCGGGCCCCGGCTGGATCGCCTTCGACCCCACCAATGGGCTGATGGGCGGGCCCGACCTGATCCGCGTCGCCACCGTGCGCGACATCCGCCAGGCCGCACCGGTGGCCGGCAGCTACACCGGGCGTCCTTCGGATTACCTCGGCATGGAGGTGTCCGTCAGCGTCACGCAGGTGCCACAGGGCTGAGCCCTTCGGCGCGGCGGGCAAGCCAGACGGTGTGGCCGCCGCAGCCCTTATCCTCGGCCAGATGCGACTGCACCACGAAGCCATGCGCAGCCAGCAACTCGCGGTATTCGGCCGGGTCGAGGCTGGCATGGTACAATGCCTCTCCCTCGAAGATCCCCATCGCGACGCCCGCCGATGGGCCAGAGGTGAAGAGCAGTGCCGCGTCCGGCGCGGCGTGCCGGGCGAAGACGGCGAAGACGCTGCGCTGATCCGCGGGACTCAGATGAAAGAAGCTGTTCCAGGCGAGGATGCCCGCGAAGCGCCGGCCCAGATCGAGGTCGCGCATATCAGCCAGGTGCCAGGCCTGGTCCGGAAAGCGCGCGCGGCACAGCCCGAGCAGGGTGGGCGAGGTGTCCACCCCCGTCACCGCGAAGCCCGCCGCGATGAGATGCGCCGCCATGGGCTCGCCCATGCCGCAGCCGAGGTCGAGCACCGCGCTGCCCCGTGGAAGCATCGTCATGAAGCGCGCGAACCAATCGCGCTCGAAGAGGCTGCGATCGCGCTGCGCGTCGAAGGCGGGGGCATGGCGCTCATAGAGGCCGATGATTCGATCCGCGGTCATCCCGGCATCTGGCACGACGAGGCCGGGTGGCAAAACCCTCCCCGCATGACATGCTTGCCACGCGATAGACAGGTGACGGATGGCGGGAAACCGCCAAGACTGCCTGTCTGAGGAAATGCGAGGCGCCATGACATCCCGGATTCCGCTGCCCGACCTTCTGGCGGGCGCTTTTGTTCTGGCCTTCGGCCTCATCGGCCTCTGGCAGGCGGCGGTGATCCCGGTCTCGCCGCTTTACGCGCAGGTTGGCCCCAAGGCGGTGCCCTATGTGGTGGCGAGCGGGATGACCCTGCTGGGCGGGCTTCTCATGCTCGCGGCGCTCCGCGGCGGCTGGTCGGCCCAGGTGGCGGATGTGATGGAGGCGGGGCCGCCCAATCTGCGCGCACTGGGCCTGCTGGGGGCGGGGCTGCTGGCGAACCTGGTGCTGATCGGGCCGGCCGGCTTCTCCATCGCGGCCTCGGCGCAATTCGTGCTGGTGGCCGCCGCCTTCGGCAGCCGCTCCATGGCGCGGGACCTGCTGATCGCCCTGCCGCTGACGCTGCTGGTCTGGTTCCTCTTCGTGCAGGGGCTCGGCGTGAACATCGGCGCGGGGTTGCTGGAGGGGCTGGTCCTGCGCCTCCTCGGGCAGGAGGTCCTCTGATGGAAGCCATCAACGGGCTGGCGCTGGGCTTTTCCCATGCGCTGACGCTGACCAACCTGGGCTGGGCGCTGACCGGCTGCTTCCTGGGCACGGCCGTCGGCGTGCTGCCGGGGATCGGGCCCGCGCTGACCATCGCGCTCCTGCTGCCCATCACCTTCCAGGTGAGTGCGACCGGCGCCTTCATCCTGTTCTGCGGCGTCTTCTACGGCGCGATGTATGGCGGCAGCACCACCTCCATCCTGCTGAACGCGCCGGGCGAGAGCGGCTCGATCATCACCGCGCTTGAAGGGGCGAAGATGGCGCGCAATGGTCGCGCCGGGCCGGCCTTGGCGACGGCCGCCATTGGCAGCTTCGTGGCGGGCGTGGTCGGCACGCTGGGCATCGCCTTCCTCGGCCCCGTCATCGTGGATTTCGCCCTGGTGCTGGGGCCGGCCGAGTATTTCTGCCTGATGGTGCTCTGCTTCGTCACCGTCTCGGCCGTGCTCGGCGGCTCCGCGCTGCGGGGCCTGGTCAGTCTCTTCTTCGGGCTGACATTGGGCCTGATCGGCATTGACCTGCAGACCGGCCAGCCGCGCATGACCTTCGGCCTGCCCGAGCTTTATGACGGCGTGAATGTCGTGCTCGTCGCCGTCGCCCTCTTCGCCGTGGCGGAGGCGCTGCACATGGCCTGGCGGTATCACGGCGGCAAGGCGAAGGTGCTGCCGGTGGGCAAGCTCATGCTGTCCCGCACCGATCTCAAGCGCAGCTTCTGGCCTTGGATGCGCGGCGCGGGGCTGGGCTTTCCCTTCGGCGTGCTGCCCGCCGGCGGCACCGAGATGCCGACCATGCTGAGCTACTACGCCGAGCGAAAGCTGGTGGCGCCCGAGCACCGCCATGAATTCGGCACGACCGGCGCGATCGAAGGCGTGGCCGGCCCCGAGGCCGCCAACAACGCCGCCGCCGCCGGCATCCTGGTGCCGATGCTGACCTTGGGCCTGCCGACCTCGGCGACGGCCGCCATCATGCTCACCGCCTTCCAGAGCTACGGCATCCAGCCCGGGCCGCTGCTCTTCGAGACGCAGGCCGATCTCGTCTGGACGCTGATCGCCAGCCTCTTCATCGCCAACGTCATGCTGGTGGTGCTGAACCTGCCGCTGGTGGGGCTCTGGGTGAAGATCCTGAAGATCCCGACGCCGCAGCTCTACGCGGGCATCCTGGTGTTTGCGACGATCGGCACCTACGGGATCTCCAACTCCATCGTGGACCTGATCCTGCTCTATGCCATCGGGATCATCGGCATGTTCATGCGCCGCTTCGACTTCCCGGTGGCGCCGGTGGTCATCGGCATGATCCTGGGCCCGATGGCGGAACAGGCGCTGCGCCAGGCGCTGACCATCAGCGAGGGCAGCTGGATGGTGTTCGTGACGCGGCCAGGGAGCCTCACGATCCTGCTGGTGGCGGTGGCGGCGTTGCTGGGACCGCGGATCTATGGCGCTTGGGCGCGGCGACGGGCAAAAATGGCAATGCCGTGATTGCCAATAAATTGCATTGCAGATCCCGATATGCGAAGTTGAGTTGCCAATGACGGAGTGGCAGCATGACACTCGAAGACTGGTTGCATAATTCGGGCGAATCCATGACCGCCCTGGCGCAGCGTTGCGGCGTGCATCCCGCCACGGTGCTGCGCTGGAAAAATGGCGAGCGGCGCCCGCGCCCCCGCCAGATGGCGGCCCTCACTCGCGCGACGCAAGGCCATGTCCGTGCGCAGGACTTCCAGATCGATGCGCATGCCGGAACGCCCTATTGGATCAATCCCCTCGCGGAGGCAGGTCCATCCGAGGCGCCAGGTCTCGCCGAAACCCAGGCCCCCTTCGGCGCCGAAGCCCAGGCGCTGGGCCTCGACGCCGCCGCCATCGCCGCCCAGGCCGTGCAGGATGCCATCCGCGCCGAAAAGGCCCGGCGCTGGCTGGCCGAAAACGAGGACGCCATCGAGGCCTGGAACCGCTGGACCGAATCCAACGAGCTGCCCCTCGCCGAATACCGCATGTTCTGACCCGGTGGCTCGCTTCGATCTTTTTCGCCGCCCCCGCGGCGCGCCCGGCTATCTGCTGCAGGTCCAGAGCGATTTTCTCGACCGGCTGGAAACCCGCGTGGTGGCACCCCTCCTGCCGCCGGACGCCGTGCCCCGCCCGATCCGGGACCTCCACCCGCGCTTCGAGATCGAGGGTCAGCCCTTTCTCATGGCCACCCAGCTCCTGGGCGCCATCCCCAGGCGCGAACTCGGCCCCGCCGTGGGCAGCCTCGCCGCCCAGCAGGATGACATCACCCGCGCGCTCGACGTGCTGATCACGGGCTTCTGAGCATGGCCGAATCCCCGCTGCTCAAGCCCGAGGACGGCGCGGCCGAACCCGA
>NZ_JAIEQY010000188.1 GCF_019747315.1 Roseococcus sp.
AGGTCGCGCTCCAGCGCCGCCGCATCCGGCCCGGGGCCGAGGCGCGCACGCGCCGCCTGCGCGGCCATCAGCGCGTCGAGCGCCGCCGCATCCTCGGGGTCACGCAGGGCGGCGGCGAGGCTGGCCTTGGCCGCGCGCCGGCCGCCATCGAGGAACCCCAGCATGCCGCCGGGCCTCGCCAGCGTCTCGCGCGCCGCGGCCAGGCCCGGCATGTCGAGCGCGCCGGGCAGGAAACGCGGATCGGGCGCCGCCACCAGGCGCAGATCGTCGAGGCGGGCCTCGGCGGCGGGCACATCGTCCGGCCGCATCGGCGCCTGGGCACGCAGCGCTTCGGCCGCCAGCGCAGCCTCCGCCTCCGCCACGCCGCCCGGGGCGGCGGCTAGGGCACGGATGGCGCGCGGCAATTCGGCCAGGAGGCGCTGGGCGGCGATGGTATCGAGCGGCGCCGCGACCCCGCGCCACGGGCTCCTCGCCCCCGCCACGCTGGCGGCGAGGTTCCGCGCTGCCTCGCGCAGCCCGCGCAGCCGCGCAGCATCCCAGCCCGTGGGGTCCAGACGGAAGGGCGGCGGCGTGGCACCCGAGGCGCGCAGCGCGGCGAGCCGGCCCACCACCTCCTGCACGGTCACCCCCGTCTCGCCCACCACATCCCGCATCGCCGCCGCGTGCCGGTTCAGCCGGCCGCGCAGATCGCCCAGGCGCTGCACGGCCGCTTCGCGCTGCGGCGGCACGGGTGGCGGCAGCGCGAGCGTGGCGCGCAGCTCATCCAGCACGGCGCGCTTGGATTGCTTTTCGCTGTGCAATTCCAGCACGGCCGCGCCCAGGCCGAATTGCGTGAGGCGGCGCTTCACCACCTCCAGCGCCGCCGCCTTCTCCGCCACGAAGAGCACGCTGCGCCCATCCATCACCGCCTGGGCCAGGATGTTCACGATGGTTTGGCTCTTGCCGGTGCCGGGCGGCCCCTGGATGACGAGCGAGTGGCCGCGCCGCACGGCTTCGGCGGCCAGCGCCTGGCTGCCATCCACCTCCACCACATGGTCCAGCTTCTCGACCGGGATGGCCGCATCCACATCGGCATCGTCGCGAAAGGGCGGCGGCTCGGCAGCCGGCGGCGTGGGGTCCAGCAGGCGCAACAGGGTCGGGTGGGTCAGCAGGCCCGGATGCGCCACGGGGTCGAGATCCCGCCACATCAGGAATTTGGCGAAGGCGAAGAGGCCGAGCGCCAGCGCATCCGGCTCCACGCGCCAGCCCTCGCGCCCCGATGTCGCCGCCTGCATCCGCGCGGCCCAGTCGGCAGGCGCCTCGCCCACGAAATCCGGCAGGGTGATGCGGAAATCCGTGGCGAGTTTTTCCCGCAGCGAGAGGTTTTCCACCACATCCTCGGGGCTGGCGCGCAGGCGGAAGCGGTTGCTCACTCCCTCGCGCTCCAGCGTGGCGGGGATGAGGGCCAGCGGCGCCATGCGCTCCGTCCCCGGCGTGCCCGGATCGCGCCAGACCAGCGCGCCGACGGCCAGGAACAGGCTGGGCACGCCACTTTCCTCGCGCGCGCTGCGGGCGTCGCTCAGCACGTCGCGCAGGCGTCGCGTCAGTTCCTCGGCCGAGAGGGAGACGCGCAGCTGCGTATCGCGCCGCCATTCCTCGCGCGTCGCACCCGCGCTGGCGGTGGCCACACCCTCGGCGCGCTTGCGGCTCTTCGCCTCGCCCGCCAGCGCGGCCTCGAAGCCGAAGCCCTTGCCGGCGGCCAGTTGCGCCACGACGAAGGCCGCATCCTCATCCTCGATGCGGATCACGCCCCGCGAACGCCCCTGCGCCGGCAGGCTGAGAAGACGGTTGCGGGTGGAGAGGTCGATCAGCGCGCGCCGCGCCTGTTCCAACTGCGCGGCGAGGCTCATCCGAGCGCATTCCTCAGGCGGTTCTCCTCGAAATCCAGCTCCTGGCTGAGCTTGGTGAGGAGCTCCTCGGTCAGCCGGCCTTCGCCCTGCAGGGCCAGGATGGTGCCGCGCGCCGCCTCAAGCGCTTCCAGCCGCACGGCACGGCGGGCCGCGCGCTCGGCCGCCACGGCACCGCCGCCCTGGGTGACGCGCTGCAGATGCTCGGCGCGATCCTGGTGCTCGGCGAGGAGGTCACTCGCGATCGGGCCATAGAGCACATCGACCGAGCGTTTGCGGATGGCATGCAGCATCGCTTCGGCGGCCTGGTGCCGGGCATGTGCCTCCTGCGGGTCGATCCCGTGCGGATGTGCCGGCTGCACCAGGCCCAGCCGCTTGATCAGCCATTCCAGCGTGGTGCCCTGCACCACCAGCGTGGCGAGGATGGCGCAGAAGGCCAGGAAGATGATCAGGTCCCGCTCGGGGAAGTTCAGCGGCAGGGCGATGGCGGCGGCGAGCGAGACAACGCCCCGCATCCCCGCCCAGGAAATCACCACGAGATGCCCGATGGGCGGCATCGGATCGTTCCGCCCCACACTCGGGATCAGGCGCGGCAGGAGGGCCGCCGGCATGACCCAGATGAAGCGGGAGACGATCAGCGCGAGCGAGATCACCAGGGCGAGGCCCGCCAGTTCCAGCACGCCGCGATCGCCCAGCCGGCTCAGGATGTCGTTCAGCTGCAGGCCGATCAGGATGAAGACCAGCGAGGTCAGGACGAATTCGATGAACTCCCAGACCGCGCGCGCCTCCAGCCGGGTGCGGGCCGAAAAGACGCGGTGTTGCGCGCGGCCCAGCAGGATGCCCGTGGTCACCACGGCCATCACGCCCGAGAGGTGCAGCGCCTCCGCCGCCAGGAAGGAGCTGTAGCAGGCGACGAAGGAGAGCACGATTTCCAGCAGCGTGTCCTTCAGCCGCGCGATGGTCCAGAGCGTGGCGCGGCCCACCAGCCAGCCCATCGCGATGCCGCCCAGCCCCAGCAGGAAGAAGCCGCCGATCGCCTCATGCGGCACGAAGCTGCCGGCCGCCATGGCGGCGATGGCGAAGCGGTAGATCACCAGGGCCGAGGCGTCATTCACCAGGCTCTCGCCTTCCAGCACGGTCACGATGCGGTGGGGCAGCTTGAGGCGTTGCAGCACGGCGGCGGCGGCGACCGCATCGGGCGGGGCCAGGATGGCGCCGAGCGCGATGGCCGCCGCCCAGGGCATCTCCGGGATCATCAGCCGCGCGACCCAGCCGATCAGGAAGGCGGTGAAGGCGACGCAGCCCAGCGCGAGCAGCAGGATGGGGCGGAGATTACGGCGGAAGGCCGGCCAATCTGTCCGGAAGGCGCTGCCCTGGAGCAGCGGCGGCAGGAAAAAGGCGAGCGCCAGTTCGGGGCTGAGGGTGATGGAGGGCAGGCCCGGGATGAAGGCGATGGCGGAACCGGCGAGGATCAGCACCACCGCATAGGGAAGCCCCGCGAAACGCGCCAGCACCGCAAGTGCGATGCAGGCGGCCATCAGGCCGAGGACAACCTCGACAATCTCCATCAGCGGCGCTTGATCAGCGCGGCCGCGATGACGCAGGCGGCGATGATGGCCACCGTCATCATCCCCTGCACGACGGTGTAGTTGGGCGCATCCGGCGCCACGAACCAGGCGGCGACGGCGCCGCCGGCCAACATCGCAATCCGCAGAAGCCAGGCCATCGGGGCACCTCCATCCTCAGGATGCCACGGCGGGCGCGCCGGTGTCATCCGCCCATGCGGTTTCAGGGATTCCCGCGCGGCACTCAGAAGTGTTCCGCGCGCAGCACGTGACAATCCGTGATGTTCACGATGGCCGGGCGCGCGCCCAGCAATTCCTCGCGCGCTTCCACCACGCGCTCGGCCACCGCGGCGCCGCAGATGCAGATGATCACGACATTGTCGAGCACGCCCGAGAGGTCACCCCCGCGCCGGACGCCCTGCCGCCCGCGCCCGGCCAGCACGGGCAGCAGCGTCCAGCCCGTGGCGCCGAGACGGTCGAGCAGGCCCGTCACCTCCTCGGCGCGGACGGCCTCGACGACGATCTCGATGCGTTTGCGCGCGTGCATCATGGCCCAACCCCGGCGAGGCGAATCCACAGCGGAATGCCAATCAGGATATTGAAGGGGAAGGTGATGGCGACGGATAGGGTGACGTAGATCCCCGCATCGGCGCGCGGCAGGGCAAGGCGCATGGCCGCCGGCACGGCGATGTAGCTGGCCGAGCCCGCCAGCACGGCCATCAGCGCCACGCCGCCGGGCGAAAGGCCGATCAGGCCGCCTGCCAGCAGACCCGCCGCACCGCCGATCAGCGGCATCACCACGCCAAAACCGATGAGGGGCCAGGGCAGGCCCTTGCCGCTGGCGCGCAGCTGCCGCACCGCCATCAGCCCCATCTCCAACAGGAAAAGGCAGAGCGCGCCGGGAAACAGCGCCTCGGTGAAGGGGGCCAGCTGGCGCCGGCCCGGCTCGCCCGCCAGGTAGCCGATGAGGAAGCTGCCCATCAGCAGCACCACCGGGCCGTTCAGCAGCACCTCGCGCGCCAGCTTGCCGGCATTGAGCTTGGGCGCCGCCGTGCCGCCGCCGATGCGGGCGAGGAGGATGGCGGTCAGGATGGCCGGCGTCTCCATCACGGCCAACACGGCCGGCATGAAGCCTTCCTGCGCGGCGCCCAGCGTCACCAGCGTGCCGGAGGCCGCGGCGAAGGTGACCACGCTGACCGAGCCGTAATGCCCGGAGACCGCTGCCGCCGTCTCGCGATCCAGGCTGGAGCCGAGGCGCAGCAGCAGGAAGGCCGGCAAGGGCAGCAGGAAGGAGAGCAGCACGCCCGCCGCCAGTGCCGCCCAGAGCCCCTCGGCCGCGCCCGGCATGGCGAGCGCCGCGCCGCCCTTCAGGCCGATGGCGACCATCAGATAAAGCGACAGGCTGCGCGCCAGCGCCTCGGGCACCGAAAGCTCGGCCCGCAGGGCGCCGGCACCGAAGCCGAGCGCGAAGAACATGACCGGGGGCGGGATCAGGGTGAGGAGGCTGGACACGCGCCGATGCCTAGCGGGAAACCATCCCGGCCGGAAGCAATCAGATGAAGCCAGCTGGGGCATGCCAAGGTTGACCAAAGCGCAAGCCTCAAGGGAGCATGCCCTCCAGATCACCCTGGAGGAACTCCATGCCCGATGCGGGCCTCTCGCTCTCGCCCGATGCCATGCGCCTGCGCGCGCTGGAAACCCTGGCCTCGCTGGTGGGCGGCACCTTCTGGGAGAAGATGCGGATCGAGGCGGCGGCGCGCATCCTGGTCACCGCCCGCCGCGTGGCCCTTCTGGCCGAGGCTGACCAGCTGGAGGGGCCGCCGCCCGATGGCGCCATCCTGCCCATCGCGGCGCGCTGGGATGCGGCGGCGATGACCGCCAATGAATACGCCGAGACGCTGGAGACGGCCGAGGTCGTCGCCATCCTTGCCGAGGCGCCCGCATGGGCGGAGGCGGTCTGGGCCTCGCAGGGCAAGCTCTCCGAGGCGGAGAAGTCGCGGCTGCTGCACCGTCTCTGAAGGGCTGGGGCTCTGACGGGCTGGCGCCGCGCCAGGGCCTGTTCCATGCTGCCCCCGGCAACCGCACGAGGTCCCATGTCCGAGCAGCCCCAACGCGATTTCATCGGCTACGGTAACAACCCGCCCGATCCGCATTGGCCCGGCGGCGCCAAGATCGCCGTCAATTTCGTGATGAATTACGAGGAGGGCTCCGAACCCTCCATCCAGGATGGCGAAGGCTTCACCGAGACCGGCCTGACCGAGGCGCATGGCCTGAACCAGGTGAAGTCCGGCCGTGACCTGGCCGCCGAGGGCATGTTCGAATATGGCAGCCGCGTCGGCTTCTGGCGGCTGATGCGCCTCTTCCAGGAGCGCGGCCTGCCGATGACGGTCTTCGGCTGCGCGCTCGCGCTGGAGCGCAACCCCGAAGCGGCGGCGGCGATCCGCGCGAGCGGCTTCGACGTCTGCTCGCATGGCTGGCGCTGGATCAAGCATTTCGAACTCAGCGAGGCGGAGGAGCGCGAGCATATCCGCCTCGCCGTCGCCAGCCTGGAAAAGACGGTCGGCCACCGCCCGGATGGCTGGTATTGCCGCTACGGACCCGGCGTGAACACGCGCCGCCTGGTCGTCGAGGAAGGCGGCTTTCTCTACGACAGCGACTATTACGGCGATGAATTGCCGATCTGGAAGACCGTGCTCGGCAAGCCGCATCTCGTCGTGCCCTATTCCATCACGAACAATGACGGAAAATACGCCGGCTGGATGGGCACCTCCGACCAGTGGTTCTCCTACATCCGCGACGCCTTCGACATGCTCTATGACGAGGGGGTGAAGGGCCGGCCGAAGATGATGTCCATCGGGCTGCATATGCGCCTCATTGGCCATCCGGCGCGGGCCATGGGGTTGCAGCGCGTGCTGGACCACATCGCCAGCCGCAAGGATGTCTGGATCACGCGGCGGGTGGATATCGCGAAGCACTGGGTGGCGACACACCCCTATCGCGCGCCCTGAGCCCGGGTTGACGTTGGCTTTTCCCGGCTGCCAAGCTTGGCGCCGGGAGAGTGCGGCGCACGGATAACAGATTCTGGTCTGGAGATTTCGCATGCGCCCCGCTTTCCTCCCCGCCCTGGCCGTCCCCGCATGACCTCCGAAATGGAACTGGATTTCCAGTCGGCGCTGCGCGTGGCCGGCATCACCATCGCGCCCGATCGCTATGCCATCATGCTGGAGGCCTATCGCTCCTGGCGGGCCCTGGCCCTCGTGCTGGACGAGCCCACGCCCTACGCGCATGAGCCCGCCGCCGCCCCGCACCCCGTGCCCAGCCCGGTGCGCGCGTGATGGCCGCCCCCGTTCCCTCGCTGGCGGAAGCCTCGAGCGGCATTGCCGCCGGCACCCTCTCCCCCGTGGCGCTGACCGAAGCGGCGCTGGCCCGCATTGAGGCCCAGGAGCCGCGGCTCAATGCCTTCATCACGCTCACAGCCGAGCGCGCCCGCGCCGCTGCCGCCCGCGCCGAGGCCGAGATCAAGGCCGGGCGCCGCATCGGCCCATTGCACGGCATCCCCTATGCGCTGAAGGACATCTATGACGTCGCCGGCGTACGGACCACGGCGCATTCCCGCGTGCTGCTGGACAATGTCGCGACCGCGGATTCCGACGCGACGGAGCGGCTGGAAGCGGCCGGCATGGTGCTGCTGGGCAAGCTCGCCACGCATGAATTCGCGCGGGGCGGGGTGAATGACGCGCTGGCCTTCCCGCGGGCGAAAAACCCCTGGAACCCGGCGCATTTCGCGGGCGGCTCCTCCTCCGGCTCCGGTGCCGCCGTCTCCTCGGGCATGGTGGCGCTGGCCATGGGGTCGGACACCGGCGGCTCGATCCGGCTGCCGGCGGCGTTTTCCGCCTGCGTGGGCCTGAAACCCACCTATGGGCGGCTCAGCCGGCGCGGCGTGGTGCCGCTCAGCTTCGGGCTGGACCATGCGGGCCCACTGACCCGCACGGTCGAGGATTGCGCCATGGCGATGCAGGCGCTGTCGGGCTTCGACCCGCGCGACCCCGGCTCGGCCGACCAGCCCGTGGGCGATTACCTGACCGGCCTGAAGGCTGGCGTGAAGGGCATGCGCCTCGGCTATGCGCGCGCCTATGGCGTCGAAGCCGGGATTGATGCCGAGGCCCAGGCCGCCATGGACGCCGCCGCCCAGACCCTTGCGCAGCAAGGTGCGGAGATCGTCGAGATCGCCCTCCCCGCGCTGCGCCGCTTCGAGGCCGCCTGCTGGACCATCCTGCATGCCGAGAGCTTCGCCATCCACCAGCAGGATCTGCGCAAGCGCCCCGAGGCCTATGGCCGCGTGACCTTCGAGCGCATCGTGCTCGGCGCCTTCGTCACCGGGCCGCAATATGTCCAGGCGCAGCGCCTGCGCCACCAATTGACGGCCGAGGTGGATGCGCTGTTCGCCCAGGTGGATGGCATCATCTGCGCCCCCGCCCATGGCGCGGCCCCGGCGGCGGCGGATGTGGATGACGGGCCCTGGCGCCGCGCCCAGCCCATCACCGCGGCCTTCAACGTCACGGGGCATCCGGCGCTGTGTTTGCCGGCCGGCTTCGCCGCCAATGACATGCCGCTTTCCTTGCAGATCGTCGGCCGCAGCTTTGGCGAGGCGGAGGTGCTGCGCATCGCCCAGGCCTTCGAGCAGGCGACGGAATGGCACAAGGCGCGCCCACCGGAGGCATGAACACCATGGCCACGAATCTCCGCCCGGACATCACCCTCGCGCAGCGCCTCTTCGACGCGCTGCGCGAGCAGACCTTCGACGGCATCGGCGTCACGCGCGAGGCCTATGGCAGGGGCGAGGAAATCGCCCACGCCCTGGTTCGCGCCGAGGCCGAGGCGCTGGGCCTTGAGATCAGCGTGGATTTCGCCGGCAACATGTACACGACGCTGCCGGGGGCCGACCGCAGCCTGCCGCGCATCATCCTGGGCAGCCACCTGGATTCCGTGCCGCAGGGCGGGAATTACGACGGAGCGGCGGGCGTGCTCTGCGGCATGTCCGTCGTCGCCGGCATGCGTCAGGC
Organism: Roseococcus sp.; assembly: GCF_019747315.1. GTDB lineage: Bacteria > Pseudomonadota > Alphaproteobacteria > Acetobacterales > Acetobacteraceae > Roseococcus. The sequence continues at coordinate 8,515 of NZ_JAIEQY010000188.1, forward strand.
GGGCTTCGTGCCGGCGCGCGACATCACGGTAATGGCGATCCGCGCCGAGGAGGGTGGCGCCTGGTTCAACGGCTTCCCCGGCAGCCGAGGCGCGCTGGGCAGCTTCCCGCCCGAGAACCTGGCCATCCTGCGCCCCGACACCGGCCTCTCGCTGGAACACCACATGCGCGAACTGGGCTTCGACCCGGATGCGTTGCGCGCGGGCCGCAAGCATCTGCGGCGCGAGGATGTGCACGCCTATCTGGAGCTCCATATCGAGCAGGGCCCGGTGCTGGAGGCCGAGGAAATCCCGATGGGGATCGTCACCGCCCTGCCGGGCAATCGCCGCATCCGCCGCGGCATCGTGCGCGGCGAGTGGAACCATTCCGGCGCCACCCCGCGCGCCTATCGCCACGACGCGGCGCTTGCGCTGGCGGAATTCGCGCATCGGCTGGACCTCTTCTGGGGCGCGGTGGAGGCGGAGGGCGTGCCCATGGTCATCACCTTCTGCACCATCGCGACGACGGAGCAGGCGGGCTTCGGCAAGGTGCCGGGCGAGATCACCTTCAGCCTGGACGTCCGCGCCCCGGAACTGCCGACGCTGGACCGCGCCTATGCCGAGATTGACCGCCTGATCGCCGAGATTTCCGCCACGCGCGGTGTCAGCTTCGAGCTCACCGGCCGCCAGGCCAGCGTGCCCACGCCGATGGATGCCGGGCTGCGCGAGGCGATCCGCCAATCGGCCGAGGCCATGGGCATCGCCCACAAGATCATGCCCTCCGGCGGCGGCCATGATGCGGCGGCCTTCGCCCAGGCGGGGATTCCCGCCGCCATGGTCTTTGTGCGCAACCAGAATGGCAGCCACACGCCGCTGGAAGCCATGCGCATGGAGGATTTCGCGGCGGCGACCACGGCCATCACCCATTGGGCGGCCCAGGCCGCCTCGGCCTGACGCCGCGCGAAAAGGCAGCCGGCCCGCGGCCTGCCGCAAGCTTGGGCGGGCCGGGCGCGCCCGCCCGCGCCGGGCCGCGCCTTTGTGCTTGTGGCATGCGGCCGGCACCCCCACCCTGCGGTGACGACCCTTCTCCGGGAGCGATGAGCATGAGTGGCTTGACCCATGAACAGGCGCATGTGCGCGCCCCTGCCCCGGCGGCGATGATGCACCTCGCCGGGCGCTCGGATGCCGAGGGGCTGCGGCGCCTGGCCATCCATCTGGGCCTGCTGCTGCTGACCGGCACGCTGGTCGCGCTGCTGCCGGGCTGGTGGAAGGCGCCGGCCGTGGTGGCGCTGGGCATCGTCCAGGCCGCACTCTTCGCGCCCTTCCATGAGACGATGCACCAGACGGCCTTCGCCACGCGCCGCCTGAACGCGATCGTCGGCTGGCTGGCCGGCGCGCCCTCGCTGTTCAACTGGCATTTCTATCAGGTCTATCACCTGGCGCATCACCGCCACACGCAGGACCCGCTGAAGGATCCCGAGCTGCTGCAACAGGCGCCGCCCATGCAGTTCCTGCCCTATCTGCTGCGCATGCTGGCCATCCCCTATTGGCGCTCGCGCTTCCGCTTCGCGGTGGATGGGTTGCGCGGCGACTACCCGGCCTATCCTTACTTCCAGCCGGAGACGGCGCCGCGCGTCATCCGCAGCATGCGCTGGATGCTGGGCTTCGTGCTCACCCTGGCGGTGCTGGTGGTGAGCGTGTTCGGCTGGCAGGCGCTGCTGCTTTACTGGGTGCTGCCGCAGCTCATCGGCCAGCCGCTGCTGCGCTGCTACCTCTTCACCGAGCACACGCTCTGTTCGCAGGAGCGCGACGGGCTGACCAACACGCGCACCATGCTGACCACGCCCCTGCTCCGCCTGGTGATGTGGAACATGCCCTATCATGCCGAACACCACCTCTACCCCTTCATCCCCTTCCACCGCCTGCCCGAGGCGCATGGGGTGCTGCGGGACAAGCTGGCCCATGTGCATCCGGGCTATGTGGATTGGCACCGCCGCTTCCTGGCGCGGATGCGGGCTTAGCCGGCCCGGCCCAGTGCACGATCAGTCAGTGCCTGGAACTTGCGGGAGGCCCCGATGATCCGCGCCTCCCAGGCGGGGTCCGGGCTTTGCCCCTCGCTCAGTTTGAAGAAGGCCTGGAGCAGGCAGGCCACCTGGAAGGGCTCGATCAGCGCCGCCTTCACCGCCCAGGCAAAAAGGATCGCGAAGACCAGCCCCCCGCCCGACCAGCCTCCCGGCATCGCATAAACCAGCGCCGCGGCCGGTGCGAGCAGGAGGAGGAAGATCAGGAAGCTCAGCGTCCAGCCGATGACCAGCAGGAAGGCCGAGTTGCGGAACATGCCGCCCGCATTCTGCGCGTAGAGGACAAGGGCGGTCCGCGCGGCATGCCAGGGGTTGGTGGCCTTGATGCGGATCGCGTGGCCCAGGATCACCTCATCCGCCACCCCGGCCAGCAGCCGCATGATGGATTGCAGCAGCGAGAGCAGCTGCCCCACCACGCCCGTGGGAATCAGCATGCGCGAGAGGCCGTTCAGCAGGCTGAAGATCGCGTCTAGGACGCCGCGCACCAGCTGGTCGAGCATGAAAAGGAGGTTCGCCTCGGTGAAGCGCTGCCGCACCAGGGCCGTGGCGTGGCGGATCTGTGCGCGGCCGGAGGGCAGGCTGCGCCCCTCCATCAGCTCGATCATCACCGCGATATGGCCGGCCTTGACGATGTAGAGGATGTATTCGCGCAGCAGGTACACGATGCCGAAGGTCGCGCCGAAGCCGATCACCCCGCCCAGGAACGTCGCCAGCTCGCGGAAATCCTGGGTGCCGAGCGCGCCGATCAGCCAGCCGATCCCCGCGCCGCCCGCCGTCAGCACCACATAGGCGAGCGAGATGGTGAAATAGACCACCATGCGGAACAGCAGGAAAGGCCAGGTGCGGAGCATCAATCCCAGCGCCCGGGCGGCGGAGAAATCCCACATTGCTGACCTCCGGTGTTACCGGCGGAACAGGATGAGCGCCGAGGCGGCCTGGAGCAAGGCCGCCGCGACCAGCACCGCCGCACCCGAACCCGAAAGGTCCCGCAACAGGCCGAAGCCCCCGGGCGTGAGCGCATAGGTCGCCTGGTTCACGGCGGTAACGAGGGCGACGACGCGGCCCACATCGGCGCGGGTGAATTCCACCTGCGCGATCATCGGCGGCAGGGAGAGCATGTTGCCCACCGTCAGCCCCACCACGACGCAGCCCAACAACAGCAGCGGCGCGCTGACATCCAGCGCCATCAGCAGGATGAGCGTGCCGAGCGCCTGCAAGGCGAAGTTCCAGGCACCGGCGCGGCGGCGATCCGCCCCCACGGGCAAGGCCCAGGCCAGCAGGGTGCGGCCGATGACAGCGCAGATGGTGATGAGGCTCAGCGCCAGGCCCGCGCCGAAGGGGCCGAGCGTGGGCGCCAGCAACGAGAAAAGATGCGCGAGCAAACCCACCAGCGCGGCGGCGCCCAGGCTGAAGCCGGCGCAAAGGCTCAGGAAGCGCGGCTCGCCCCAGATGGCGCGGCCCGGCGGCAGGCTGGGCGCGTCCATCGCGCCGATGGGGCGCGGGGCCGGAGGGTCGGCCGCCACGCCAAGGTTTTGCGGCGTCTGGCGCAGGAAGAGCAGCGCCAGCAGGCTCATCACGGCCAGGGTGGCGGCGGCGATGACGGCACCTGCCAGGGGGAAGCCCCATTGGTGGATCAGCAGCGCCCAGAGCGGCGCGAAGATCACGCCCCCCATGCTGGCGCCGTTGAAGGCCAGCGCGATGGCGGCCGGCCGGCGGCCATCGAACCATGGGGTGACCATGGCGTTGATCGAGGCGCCGCTGGTCAGCGCCCAGCCCGCTCCGCTGAAGATGGCGGCGGCGAAGATTTGCCAGGGCTGCGTGGCGCTGGACCAGCCGAGCAGGCCTAGCGTGGTCAGCCCGCCGCCCAGCAGCACCACGCACACGATGCCCAGGCGCGCCTCGACAGCCGGGAACCGCGCTACGAGCAGCGCGCCCAGCAGGAAATGCGTGGTGATGGCGGCGGAGATGAGCGAGACGGACCAGCCATGCCGGTCATGCAGCGCTTCGAGGAAGATGCCCGGTCCATAGAAGCCGATGCCCCAGGCGAAGATGGCGATGGTGAAGGCGGCCCAGACGACGCGCCAGCCGAAATAGGGTGTGTCTGTCCTCACCATCGCCCCCATCTCCCGGCCAGAGCATGATCCGCGGAGGTGGAACACCGAAGCGGTGAATCATCCTCTCCACAAAGGCTGGATCGTGATCCAACGGATCACGATCCAGGGGATGGGGGGATGGTGCCGGATCAGGCGCTTTCGTAAAGCCGCGTCAGCGAGAATTCACGGTGGCCCAGCAGTTCGGCCGCCGTCAGCTCGCCATCGGCGGTGCGCAGCATGCAGTCGAGCAGCGCCTCGCCGGCTTCGTCCATGTTGATTCGCTTCTGCAGCAGCCCGGTCACATCCACATCCACATGCTCGGACATGGTGCGCTGGGTGCGCGGATTGGCGGTCAGCTTGATCACCGGCAGGATCGGGTTGCCGATGACATTGCCCTGGCCCGTCGGGAAGAAATGCACCGCATAGCCGGAAGCGGCGCAGAGCGTGACCATCTCGGCCGCCGCGCTCGACGAATCCATGAACCACAGCCCGGGGCCGGTCGGCGCCTCGGCCTTGTCCAGCACACCATCCACCGTGCACTTCTTGCCGATCTTGGTGATGTTGCCGAGCGCCTTTTCCTCGATGGTGGTGAGGCCACCCTCGATATTGCCCTTGGTGGGCTGGCTGTCCGAGAGATCGCTCGTCTTGTTGGCTTCGATGACGCGCTGGTAGCGGTCGAACATCGCCATGAACTGCTCACGGATTTCCGGCGTCTTGCAACGCGCGGCCACCAGGTGCTCGCCACCCGTCAGCTCCGTGGTTTCGCCGAAGACCAGCGTGTGGCCGGCTTCCCAGAGCTTGTCGAAGGCGTTGCCCACGGTCGGGCAGGAAGCGAGGCCCGAGGTCGTGTCGCTCTCGCCGCACTTGGTCGAGACCCAGAGCTCCTGGAGCGGGGCCTTCACCTTCTTCAGCTTCGACGCGTGCTTCACCATGCGATAGGCGGCGCGCGAGGCGTTCATGATGGTGTTGAGATCACCATTCTGCTCGATGGCGAAGCCTTCCACCGGCTTGCCGCTGAGCGCGATGCCCTCGACGATCTTGCCGGTCCAGCCGGGCTCGATGCCGATGACGATGACGGCCGCCACATTCGGGTTGGTGCCTGTGCCGATGAGCGTGCGGAAATGCAGGTCCAGGTCGGCGCCGAATTGCAGGCGGCCATAGGCGTGCGGAATCGCCATCGCCCCCTTGATGTTGTTCGCGACGGCTTCGGCGGCGGCGTTCGAGAGGTCATCCACCGGCAGGATGATGACGTGGTTGCGCACGCCCATGCGGCCGTTCTCGCGGCGCCAGCCCTCGAAGGAGGAGCCCTTCAGATTGATTGCCATGTGTCGTGATCCTTGATCTGAGTGGGCCGATTCACCCGATGCGCAAAAAGGGCGCCTCGGGATCGGACCACTACCAGCGCTTCGTCTTGACGTTGTGGACGTGCAGATGCTCACCCGGCGCGATGTCGGCGATGGCCTTGCCGATATCGATGCCGTATTTGAAGATCGTGTCGCCCGCCTTGATCGGCTTGATGGCCAGCTTGTGGCCGATGGGGATGTCGGACTTCGAGTCGAACTCGATCATCTTGTCCTGGTCCATGATCCAGCCGTTGATGCGGTTGCTGGCCGTCAGGCCCTCGACCACCACGACTCCCACGGAATCACCTTCGTCATGCACGACGAAATGGATCGTCATCGCGTTTCCTCCTGTTCAATGGCAGGGACGCTAGGAGGCTCTTGAACGCAAGTCAACTATATGACCTAGATGAGCTGCATGAATATCGAGACCCCTCTCTGGCGCCAGGTGCGCGCCGCCATCGTGGCCGAGATCGCCGCCGGCGAATTCCCCCCCGGCACGCCCCTGCCGGCCGAAAAGCTGCTGGCCGAGCGCTTCGCCTGCGCCATCGGCACCATCCGCCGCGCGACGGACGGGCTGGTGGCGGAAGGCGTGCTCAGCCGGCAGCAGGGGCGCGGTACTTTCGTGGCACAGCACACCTCCGAGCGGCTGTTCCGCTTCTTCCATTTGCGCCAGCCGGACGGCACGGCCGAATTGCCGCGTACCGAATTCCTCGACTTCACGCGCCGCATCGCCGATGCCGAGCAGGCGGCCGCGCTGAACCTCGCCCCCGGCGCGCCCCTGTTGCGGGCCCGCCACCTGCAGCATTTGGCCGGCCGCCCCGCCATGCTGGAAAAGCTCTGGCTGGCCGAGGCGCTGTTCCCCGGCCTGGACGGCCCGCGCTTCGCCGGCCGCGCCGGCACCGTCTATGACCTCTACCAGCGCGAATTCGGCATCAGCGTGACGCGCATCGATGAGCAGCTGCGCGCCGCCATCCCCAATGCCCGCAATGCGGAGCGCCTGGGCCTGCGCGCCGGCGAGCCCGCGCTCTTCATCCGCCGCATCGCCTTCGCCGTGGATGGCCGCCCTGTCGAGCTTCGCCTGGCCTGGGCCGATACGCGAGAGCTGGCCTACTTCAACAGCCGGGCCTGACATGGCAAAAGAGACTCCCAAGGATGGAGTGCGAAACATGGCTGGCGTCTTCTGGTACAACGGGGTCTGGTCCACCGAGGAACCGAAGATCATCGGCCCGATGGATCACTGCTTCTGGCTCGGCTCCGTCATCTTCGACGGCGCGCGCTCCATCACCGGCTGGGCGCCCGACCTAGACCGCCATTGCGCCCGCGCGGTGCGCTCGGCGCTGGTCATGGGCATGAAGCCCACCATGACACCCACCGAGATCGAGGCGCTCTGCCAGGAGGGCATCCGCCGCATGGGGCCCGAGGCCACGCTCTACATCCGGCCGATGTTCTTCATCCGCCAGGGCCTGGGCGCGGCGCGGCCGGATCCGAACAGCACGGATTTCATCCTCTCGCTCTACGACACGCCGCTGCCCGCCTGGGCCGGCTTCTCGGCCATGCTCACGCCCTTCCGCAAGCCCGCGACGGACATGGCGCCGACCGATGCGAAGGCCGCCTGCCTGTACCCGAACGGCGCGCGCGCCACGGCCTGGGCGAATGAGCGCGGGCACGACATGGCGGTGATGAGCGATGTCGCCGGCAATATCGCCGAATTCGCCAGCTCCAACCTCTGGTTCGCCAAGGATGGCGTGGTGGTGACGCCGGCGGTGAACCACACCTTCCTCAACGGCATCACCCGCCAGCGCGTGATCACGCTGCTGCGCGAGGCGGGCGTGACGGTCGAGGAACGCGCGGTGCGCGCCGAGGAGCTGGATGACGCGGATGAGATCTTCTCGACGGGCAATTACGCGAAGGTGCAGCCGGTCATTCGCTACAATGGCCGCGACATGCAGATCGGCCCCTTCGCGAACAAGGCGCGGGAGCTGTATTTCGCCTGGATGCGCGGCCAGCCGCGCATCGTAAGCGAGGCCGCGGCCGCCGAGTAGGCGGCCAGGAAGCGGGTTGCATCCTGGCCCCATTGGGCCAGACTTCGCGGATGGAAACACGCGCCATCCCCTTCGCCGCCGGCGGCTATCGCTTCGTGCCGGGGCGGCAATTCTCCGGCGGCGTCGCGGCCGAGCCAGGCTTCGCCCTGCGCCGCCTGCGCTTCCGGGAGCCGCTGCCACTGGCCCAGGGCCTGGCCGCCGCCCGCGCCATCCTCGCCACCGCCGGCCGCCCGCCCGAGGCGCTGGCCGCCTGCGAGTTGCGCTCGCCTTTGCCGCTGCCCATCGCGGATTTCATCGCCTTCAACGAGCGCTACCTGGCCGCACTCAGCGCCGAAGGCTTCACGGCGGCATCACCCTACCCGATCGGCCGCAGCAACCTGGCCCCCATCCTGGCGCCACCTTCCGAGGTGGTGCTCTTCGCCATCACTTTCTCAGTGCCGGCCGAAGGTGCCGGCGGCGTGGATTTCTTCATCTCCGGCAAGCCTGAGAATCGCGCGGCCGCCAGCTTCGAGGAAGGCATTGTCGGCGGCGCCGATGTCTCGCCCGCCGGGCTGCGCGTGAAGGCGGAGTATGTGATGGGCGAACTCAGCGCCCGCATGGCGGAGCTGGGCGCGGATTGGGCGCGGGTGACGGGCGCCCAGGCCTACACCATCCATCCGCTCGACCCGGTGCTGGAGATCGTGACCGGCCGCCTGCCGCTGGCCTGGGGCGGGCTGACCTTGGTGCCCGCGCACCCGCCCGTCACGGGCCTCGCCTTCGAGGTGGATCTGCGATCCATCTCCGATGAGCGCGTCGCGTGACGACGCGCGGTGGACAGGGCTTGACCATGCGCAAGATGCACCTGGTCGCCTATCTGAAGTCCGGCCCCAATTTCAGTTATCCCAGCAGCTGGCGCCACCCCGCGGCCACGCTGGATGACCTGTTCGATCCGCGCCGCTGGGAGCATTGCGCCCGCGTTCTGGAAGCGGCGCGCTTTGATGCCTGCTTCTTCGCCGATGGCCTGGGCATCCCCGATCTCTACAAGGGCAGCTACGATGATTTCCTGGGTCGCGGCGGGCAGCTCAGCCTGATGGACCCGATGGTGATCGCCCCCCTGATGGCGCGCGTCACGCAGCATCTGGGCATCGGCGTGACACTCTCGACCAGCTTCATCGCGCCCTATGTCATCGCCCGCTACCTCGGCTCGCTCGACCTGATGAGCCAGGGGCGCGCGGCCTGGAACGTCGTCACCACCGGGCGCGACTTCGAGGCGCAGAATTGCGGCATGCCGGGCCTGCCTCCCAAGGAGGAGCGCTACGACATGGCCGATGAGGTGATGGAGGCCTGCGACGCGCTCTGGAATGGCTGGGACGAGGACGCCCTGGTGCTGGACCGCGAAAGCGGCGTCTTCGCCGACCCTTCCAAGGTGCGCTACGCCAGTTACCAGGGGAAATACATCGGCACGCGCGGGCCGCTCTCCATCCCGCGCAGCCCGCAGGTGCGGCCGGGCATCATGCAGGCCGGCGCCTCGCCCCGCGGCCGCGCCTTCGCCGCGCGCTGGGCCGAGATGATCTTCGCGACGCCGGCGACCAAGGCCGACTCGCTGGCCTACCGCACGGATATCCGCGCGCGGATGGAGGCCATCGGCCGCAACCCCGATGAATGCGCCGTCCTGCCCTCGTTGACGGTGGTGGTGGGCGAGACGGAGAGCATCGCGCGCGAGAAGGCGGCGCATCTGGAATCGCTGGTGGACCCGGAGTTGGTCATCGCCTCCAGCTCCTGGTCGGTCGCCGCCGATCTCAGCCTGGTGGAGACGCCCGAGGCCATGGCGGCGGCCGACACCAACCAGGGCGTGCAGGGCCACCGCGACCGCATGATGCAGGTGGCCCGCGCCAAGGGCATCACCTTCGCCGAGGCGGTGCGTCAGCCGCGCGCGCTGGTGGCCGGCACGCCCGCCATGATCGCCGATATCATGGAGGATTGGTTCACCTCCGGCGCGTGCGACGGCTTCATCCTGCCGCCCACCATCTTCCCCACGACCTTCGAGGAGTTCGGCCGGATGGTGGTGCCGGAATTGCAGCGGCGCGGCATCTTCCGGCGGGAATATGCGGGCAAGACGCTGCGCGACAATTTGCGCAACCCGGGCTGATCAGGCACGCTCGAAGAACATGCGCCGCAGCTCGCCCTTGCCCAGCCGCTCGCCGATCAGGCGCAGCGCGAAATAGGGGAGCAGGATCAGCCACAGCAGCAGGGAGGTGGCGGCCAATTCCAGCAGGTTGCCGCCGCCCATCCCGGCCACAGCATCGCGCGCCGCTCGCCCATGCGCGAGGCCGACCAGGGCTTCCTCGACCACGCTCAACCCCGCGAGCAGGAGGAAGAACATGCTGGTCCGCCACAGGATATTGACGACGAGGCGCTGGCCCCGCATGCGCTCGCCCACCCGCACCGCCTGGCCGATCACCATGAACTTCGCCAGGACAAGCGCCTTCACCAGGGCGAAGCCATAGGAGGCGAAGGCGATGCCCTCGGCCCGCAGCACGGCTTCGCGATAGAAGATGACGGCAGCGAAGGCGACGTAGAGATAGAGGAAGACGGTGCCGTATTCCTCCAGCTCATGCAGCAGCCGGGTCTTGAGGCTCCGCTCTTCGCTCACGCGCCTTCGGGCACGCGGGTCGCCTGGCTGGCGGCCAGCATCCATTCGCCATTCACCCGGGCCATCATCTGCACCCAGCGCACCTGGATGATCCGATTTTCGCTGATGCTGCGGATCGGGCTGCGCGCCGTGATCACGGCGGCGTCGGGGTTGAGCACGCGGATGGAGAGCTCCTCGACGGCGGCCAGCTCGATCACCGGATCGCCCGAAAGGATGGCGATCAGCCGCGCATCGCGCCCATCGACCTTGCCGGTGGTGTGGGTGTGGGTGAAGGAGGGGGCGAACATGTCGCGCAGCTTCGCCACATTCCGCTCGCGCGCGGCCGCCTGCAG
>NZ_JAIEQY010000232.1 GCF_019747315.1 Roseococcus sp.
CTGCTGCCGCTCTGGCATGTGGCGGGGTTTGCGCTGGGGGCGGCCACGGCCGCGATGGGGGCGCGGGCCGCCATGGCCTGCACCGTCGCCGTCGAGGAAGCGATTGACGAGCATTACCAGGCGCAGGAAGCCACCCTGGGCGACGACGAGGCCCCGCTCAAGGCCGATATCGCCCGGTTCCGTGCCGAGGAACTGGAACACCGCGACATCGGCCTGGCCAATGAGGCGGAGCTGACGCCGGGCTACCGGCTGCTCTCGGCGGCCATCAAGCTGGGCTGCAAGGTGGCGATCCGGGTCTCGGAGAAGGTTTGACCCTCACGCATGTTCCAGCCTTGTGCCGCGCCCGCCTGATGGGTGCGGGCCGGAACTTCAAGCTTTATCAACCTTCGTCACTGTTTGGCACGATCCTTGCCTGGGAAGCCCGCACTTCCCTTGACCCTGCCTGGGCCTCCCCCCATAGAGGGGGGGTGGATCAGATTCTGCCCCCCTCGGCCAGCATGACAGGACGCCGCCCCTGGCGCCGCCATGCCTTGTCGCGCGCCGGTGTGGCATGAGCGAGGAATTCAAGCGCACCGATTTCCTGGACCTGCCGGGCGATCGCCGGCGGGCGCTCACCCCCTCGCGCGCGCGGCGCGTGCCGCGCGCGGCGCAGATCCAGCGGCGGCAGCGCCTGGTGCAGGCCATGAAATTCCTGCTGCCCATGCTGGCGGCCGGCGTGCTCGGGCTGATGCTGTTCTGGCAGGAGATCGAGGGCAACCACAGCCGGCTTTCCTTCCGCCGTGGCCCGACCCTGGTGCCCGAGGCGTTGCAGCTCGTCGCACCCCGCTTCCAGGGCGCGGATGAGCTGAACCGCCCCTACACCGTCACCGCCCGCCTGGCCCGCCAGCCCGGCCAGGAGGAAGTGGTGCTGCTGGAATTGCCGCGCGCCGACATCCTGCTCACCGATGGCGCCTGGATCTATGCCGAGAGCGAACGCGGCCGCTACGACAAGCCGGCCCAACACCTCGACCTGGAGGGGGATGTGCGGATCTACCACGACAATGGCACCCTCTTCCGCACCGAGGCCGCCGCCGTGCAGGTGAATGCCGGCAGCGCCCATGGCGAGCGGCCGACCAAGGCACAGGGCAGCTTCGGTACCATTGAATCCGAGGGCTTCGAGCTGCTGGACCGCGGCGCCGTGATGGTCTTCACCGGCCGCGCCCGCGCCATCCTGGAAGGCCGCCAGCAATGAGACGCCTGGCTCTCGCCCTCACGGGGCTGCTCGCCGTCGGTGGCGCTTCCGCCCAGGGCATCGACATGTCCCAGGGCGGGCCGGTGGACATCACCGCCACCAACGGCATCGAATGGCGCCAGGCCGAGCAGGTGGTGGTGGCCCGCGGCGATGCCCGCGCGGTGCGCGACGGCACGACGATCGAGGCCGCGCGCCTCCTCGCCCGCTACCGCCAGCAGGCCGGCGCCACCCCGCCCGCCCGCGCCCCGGGCGCCGCCGAAACCCCACTCAGCGGCGGGAGTGAAATCTGGCGCATGGAGGCGGAGGGCGATGTGCGCATCTCCACCCCCACCGACATCGCGCGCGGCGACCGCGCCGTCTATGACATGGATCAGGCGGTGCTGGTGCTGACCGGCCGCGCCATCAGCTATGGCACGCCGCAGCACACCATCACCGCCCGGGACAGCCTGGAATACTGGACGCAGCGCCGCATGGCGGTGGGCCGCGGCTCGGCCCTCGTCGTCACCGGCGATGGCCGCCGCATCGCGGCCGATACGCTCGTCGCCTATATGCTGGAGGACCCGCCGGCGGCCACGCCGGGGACAGCCCGCACCGTCAGCACACCCCGCCCGGGCACCCAGGGTGCCGCCGGCCCGCCCCCCGGCCAGGGCCGCATCGACCGCGTGGAGCTCTTCGGCAATGTCGAGATCCGCACCGAGGCCGAGGTGATCCGCGGCGACCGCGCGGTCTATTCCGCCGGCACCGGCATGGCCCGCGTTCTGGGCAATGTGCGCATCACGCGCGGCGAGAACCTCGTCGGCGGGCGTGAGGCGCTGGTCAACCTGAACACCGGTGTCTCGCGCATTCTCTCCCAGCCGGGTGAGCGCGTGCAGGGCATCATCACGCCGCAGCAGGGGGGCGAGGCCGCGCGCCCGTCCGGCCAGGGGTTAACGCGATGAGCCAGACGGTGATGACCCAGCCAGGAACGGGCAAGCCCACGCTCTCCGCCATCGAGGGCTCGGGCGGGCTGATCGCGACGGGCCTGGGCAAGCGCTACAAGAAGCGCCCCGTGGTGCGGAACGTCTCCATCTCGCTGAAGCGGGGCGAGGCGGTGGGGCTGCTTGGGCCCAATGGCGCGGGCAAGACCACCACCTTCTACATGATCACCGGCCTGGTTCAGCCCGAGGAGGGCACGGTGATGATGGATGGCGCGGACGTCACGCGCCTGCCCATGTATCGCCGCGCGCGCCTCGGCCTCGGCTACCTGCCGCAGGAGGCCTCGATCTTCCGCGGCCTCTCGGTCGAGCAGAACATCCTCGCCGCGCTGGAGGTGGTGGAGCCGCTGCGCGACCGGCGGGAGCAGATGCTGGAAAGCCTGATGGCGGAATTCGGCATCTCGCATTTGCGCCGCGCGCCGGCGCTGGCCCTTTCGGGCGGTGAGCGGCGGCGCTGCGAAATCGCCCGCGCGCTGGCCACGCACCCCTCCTACATCCTGCTGGATGAGCCGCTGGCGGGCATCGACCCGATCGCGGTGGCCGAAATCCGTGACCTGGTGAAGCACCTCAAGAATCGCGGCATCGGCGTGCTCATCACCGACCACAATGTGCGCGAGACGCTGGAGATCATCGACCGCGCCTACATCATGCATGACGGCCAGGTGCTGATGGAAGGCCTGCCGCACGAGATCGTGGCGCATGAGGGCGTGCGCCGCGTCTATCTCGGCGAGAAGTTCAGCCTGTAGGCTGCATCCCATGCACCCCGCCGTTCCAGCCATGAATACGCGGCGGCGGTAGCCATGGCGCTTGGCCCGCGCCTCGACCTGCGGCATTCGCAGTCACTGATGATGACGCCGCAGCTGCGGCAGGCCATCAAGCTGCTGCAATCCTCCAACCTCGAAGTCATGGCCTTCGTCGAGGAGGAGCTGGAGCGCAACCCGCTGCTGGAGCGGGACGAGACGCGCGTGGCCGTGGCCGAGGCCGTGGCCCCGGCACCCGATGCAGCCGCCATCGCCAGCTCCGACACGCTGGCGATGGGCGATGCGGCGCCGCTGGATGCCGATTTCTCCAATGTGATGGATGAGGGCGAGGCCTATCAGCCCAGCATCGGCGCCGGCGGGCGGATGGATTTCAGCGATGACCTCTCGGGCATCGAGGCCATGGCCGCCGCCGGCCCCAATCTGCGTGATCGCCTGGCCGAGCAGATCCGCCTGAATTTCGAGGATGGGCGGGACCGGCTGATCGGCTCCGCGCTGCTCGCCATGCTGGAGCCCTCGGGCCGGCTCAGCCTGGATGCCTGCGCCCTCGCGGCCAAGCTCGGCTGCGAGGTGGCGGTGGTGGAGCGCGTGCGCCGCGCCATGCAGCGCTTCGAGCCGACGGGCATGTTCTGCGCCGATCTGCGCGAATGCCTGATGGTGCAGCTCCAGGAGCTGGGCCGCTGCGATCCCTATATGGAGCGCCTGCTGGACAACCTGCCCCTGCTGGCCAGGCGCGACATGCCGGCGCTGCGCGCCGCCTGCGGCGTGGATGCCGAGGACCTGGCCGAGATGGTGGCCGAACTCCGCCGCCTGAACCCCAAGCCAGGCGCGGGCGGCGATGACGAGCCGCTGAACATCATCCAGCCCGACGTTCTCATGCGCGCCGATGCCGAGGGCGGCTGGATCCTGGAGCTGAACCCCGAGACGCTGCCCCGCGTGCTGGTCAACCGCGGCTTTGCCGCGCGCTGCACCGTGGGGCTCAAGAACAAGGAACAGAAGGGCTTCCTGGCCGAGCAACTGCAAAGCGCCAATTGGCTGGTGAAGAGCCTGGAGCAGCGGGCCAACACCATCCTGAAGGTCGCTTCCGAGATCGTCCGCCGGCAGGATGCCTTCTTCCGCCACGGCGTCGGCCATCTGCGCCCGCTCATCCTGCGGGACGTGGCCGATGAGGTGGAGATGCACGAGAGCACCGTCAGCCGCGTCACCGCGAACAAATACATGGCGACGCCGCGCGGCATGCTGGAGCTGAAATACTTCTTCACCACCGCCATCCAGGGCACGGCGGGCGGCGAAAGCGTGAGTGCGGAGGCCGTGCGCCACCGCATCAAGGGCCTGGTCCAGGCCGAGACCTTCGAGACGGTCCTCTCGGATGACGCGATCGTATTGCGGCTGCGTGAAGAAGGCGTGGACATCGCGCGGCGGACCGTGGCCAAATACCGGGAGGCGATGCGCATCCCGTCTTCGGTGCAGCGCAAACGCGAGAAGGCCGTCACGGCCTGAAGGGGCTCCCCCTGCTGGCCGGATGGCGGCTGGCCAAGAGCGAGAGGTTAACGCCTCCGTTCGGAATGACTGAGGGGAAGTGACCAACATGCACATCACTGTCGCCGGCAAGCAGGTGGCCACCAGCGATGCCCTGCGGACCCATGTGGAAGATGGGCTGGGCACGATCACGGCGAAGTATTTCGACCACGCGCTGGAAGCGCGGGTCACCTTTCGCAAGGATGCCAAGGGCAGTGCCGGGGGGCATTTCGCCTGTGACATCAACCTGCATGCGGGCCGCGGCCTGATGATGCGGGGCGAAGGGCAGGGGGTGGATGCGCACAAGGCCTTCGACGAGGCGGCCGAACACGTCGCCAAGCGGCTGCGACGCTACCGACGCCGGGTGAATGAGCACGCGCGCGGTGCCGCCACCCAGCGCGCCCCCCAGGAGATGATGCGCGAATATGTGGTGCAGTCAGAGGAAGGGGCCGAGGAAGCGCCCGAGATCCAGGATGCCGCGCACCCCGCCGTCGTGGCCGAGCCGCTGGGCGAGTTGCACCGCCTGACGGTGGGCGAGGCGACCATGCGGCTCGACCTCGCGGGCAGCCCGGTGATCGTCTTCCGCAACCGCTCCAGCGGCGTGCTGAACGTCGTATATCGCCGCCCGGATGGGCATGTGGGGTGGATTGACCCGCAAGGAGCCTGAAGCAGGGGCGCCTGAAGCAGGGGGCGCCTCAACGCGTTTGGGGGCGCGCCCTGCGGCGCGCCCCCTTTCTCATGCCGCTCGGCGCATTCAGGCGCGCAGGCGGTCGTCTTCTTCCCAATGGGCGGTGGAGCCCCGGGTGGCGCCGATCCAGGCGGCCAGCGCCCCCAGGATCATTGTGGCGAAGAGCCACCAGGCGGAAAGCGAGGCCGCCTTGGCGGTGGCATCCGCCGCCTCGCGCGCCCGGGCTTCGGCCGCCTGGGCCAGGCGCTGCGCCTCCGCCTCATAGGCATCGATGCGGCGGCCCGCCTCTTCCGGCGAGATGCCGGCCTCGGCCGCGATGATCTGGGCCAGGCGCCCGCGCTCATTGCCGGGGAAGCTGCCCTGCGCCACGCGGTTCGCCAGGATGCGCGCCGATTCGGTGGCGCGCTGCTCGGGCGTCATCTGCGCCGGGTTTTCCGGCGCGCTGAGCGCGGCCCGCACGCGATCCACCGTCGCCTGTGGGTCCACCGATGGAGCCGCCGCACCGACCGCGCCACCGACGGCCGAGGAGACGCCGCTGGCCGCCGTGCCGGCCGCGCCCCCCACCGCCGAGGAGACGGCGCCGCCGACCTGGCCGACCACTCCACCCAGCACCATCATGGCAAACAGGAAGGAGACCCCCCAGACGCCCAGCCCATGCAGCCCGCCATCCCGCGACAGGCGGCTGCCGGAGAGGCGACCGGCCACCATGCCACCCACGAAGAGACCCACCAGGTTGCACAGCAGGAGCCAGGCGCTGGCCCCCACCGTCATGCTGGTGGCCGAGGGCGTGCTGCGGGCCGTGGTGTCCACCAGCCCCGCGCCGATGGCGCTGCCCAGCGTGGTCAATGCCGCGCCGAGTGCCACGGCGACAACCGCGCCGACCAGCACCGCCGAGACGCTGGCCCGCGAGGGGTTGGATGCGATGATGACGGGCACATCCCCGCCTTGCAGGAGCGCGCTCACTTGCGCTTCACGGCGTCACGCGCCGTGTCCTTCGCGCCGCCCACGGCGCTCTTCATCTTGCCGGCGGCCTTGTCCGCCGTGCCTTCGGCCTGCAGCTTCTGGTCACCCACCAGCTTGCCGGCGGCCTGCTTGACCGCGCCCTTGGCCTGCCGGGCTGCGCCCGCGATCCGGTCCTTGTCCATCATGCTCACTCCAAGCCACCGCGGCCGCCAGGTTGGCGGCGCTTTCGGGGTGCTGGGCAAACACGGACGGTGAGGGCGGGTTGCGCGGCTGGGCGGGCAAATCCGCCGCAGGATCAGTGGGAGAAGAGGTCCGGCTCCACATACCCCATGAGGTCCAGCTTGCCGCGCGCCGGCAGGAAGCGGTAGCAATCCAGGGCCAGGGCCAGGCGGCCTTCGCGGATGAGGAGCGCCTCCAGCCGGGCCCAGAGGGCGTGCAGGTGCAGCACGTCGCTGGCGGCATAGGCGCATTGCTCGGGGGTGAGCTCGGGCGCGCCCCAGTCGCTGGTCTGCTGCTGCTTGGAGATCTCGACGCCCAGCAAATCCCGGCACAGATCCTTCAGCCCGTGCCGGTCGGTGTAGGTGCGCACGAGCTTGGAGGCGATCTTGGTGCAGCGCACCGGCGCGACCGTGGCGCCGATTCCCTGATACAGCGCCGCCACGTCGAAGCGCGCGAAATGGAACAGCTTCACCACGGCCGGATCTTCCAGCAGCCGCACCAGGTTGGGCGAGGGGCCGCCGCCAGGGATGATCTGCACGAGATGCGAGACGCCATCGCCGGCGGAGAGCTGGACCAGGCAAAGCCGGTCCCGCCGCGGGTCGAGACCCATGGTCTCGGTGTCCACGGCGATGGTGGCGCCGAGGGCGAGGTCGGGCGGCAGGTCCTGGCGGTGCAGGTGGATGGGGCCGGCAGGGGTGAAGAGCGTCTTCGCCATCAGTCAGGCCTCATGCTGCCCGGCAGGGCGGGGCTTGTCTGCGGGAGAGTGGGTGGTGGTGCCCAGGAAAGGACTCGAACCTTCACGACCTTGCGGTCACTGGCACCTGAAGCCAGCGCGTCTACCAATTCCACCACCTGGGCATTTCGGCGTGGTGAGGGCGAGATAGACGGGCCTCCGGGATGCGTCAACCCCATGTGATGCTTGGCGTGTTGCGCTGCACGCCATATGGGTATGCCACACGGAGGATGGTGATGATGCGCAAGGTGGCGACGGTTTTTGGCGGCGCGGGCTTCATCGGGCGGCAGGTGGTGCAGCGCCTGGCGCGCGAGGATTGGGTGGTGCGCGTGGTGACGCGTGACCCGCTCGGCGCGCGCGGCATGCACACGATGGGGCGCGTCGGACAGATCGCGGGGCTCGCCGCCGATGTGACGGATGAGGCGGGCGTGGCCCGCGCCGTCGAGGGCGCCGGCGTCGTGGTGAATTGCGTGGGCATCCTGCACGGGCGCTTCGACGCGGTGCAGGGCGAGGGCCCCGCGCGCATCGGGCGGCTTTCGGCGGCGGCGGGGGTGGACCGGCTGGTGCATATTTCCGCCATTGGCGCCGATGCGGCGAGCGAGAGCGCCTATGCCCGCAGCAAGGCGGCGGGCGAATCGGGGCTGCTGGCGGCCTTCCCGAAGGCCACGATCCTGCGCCCCTCGATTGTCTTCGGGGAGGGCGATGCCTTCTTCAACCGCTTCGCGCAGCTGGGCTCCATCCTGCCCTTCATGCCCGTGATCTGCGGGGCCACGAAGTTCCAGCCGGTCTTTGTCGGCGATGTCGCGGATGCCGTGATGGCCGCCCTGGCCGACCCCTCGACCGAGGGCAGGCTCTATGAGCTGGGCGGCCCGCGCGCCTGGAGCTTCCGTGAATTGCTGGCCTTCATCGTGAAGGTGACGGAGCGGAAGCGCCGGCTTGTCGAAATCCCGCTGAACATCGCGCAGATCCAGGCGCGTTTCGCGGAATTCCTGCCCAACCCGCCGCTTACGCGGGACCAGCTGATCCTGTTGCAGCGCGACAATGTGGTGGCGCCCGGCGCGCTGACCCTGGCCGATCTGGGCATCCAGCCCGGCGCGATCGAGGCGCTGGTGCCGCCCTACCTGGCGCGGTTCAAGCCGGGCGGGGCGCGGCGGGTGCGCCCGGGCGGGTAAGGTCCGAAACGGACCTGCCTGCCTGGCGGGTCTTGATGGATTATGACCGGATCGTGGCTGCATGGAAAAATAAGGACAGCTTTAGTGTCCTAAATGGCGTTTTCCCTCTGGCGCTGATCCTGAAGCTTAGGTAAGGGCATCCCGCGCCGCGCATCCTCGCGGCGAAATCCGTTTCGAGGATGTTCCGATGGCTGAGCGCATGCTGCAATTCGTCCGTCTCCAGCAGAAGACGCCGGAGAAACGCGCCGCCACCGCCCGGCGAGAGGATTTCAACGAGATCTACGCCCGCTTCGAGCCCGCCAAGGCCGCCGAGCAGGCGAGCCGTTGCAGCCAATGCGGCGTGCCCTTCTGCCAGGTCCATTGCCCCCTGCAGAACAACATCCCCGACTGGCTGAAGCTCACCGCCGAGGGCCGGATGGAGGAGGCCTATGAGGTCGCTTCCGCCACCAACACCTTCCCCGAGATCTGCGGCCGCGTCTGCCCGCAGGACCGGCTTTGCGAAGGCAATTGCGTGATCGAGAAGGGATTCGATTCCGTCACGATCGGCTCGGTCGAGAAATACATCGTGGACACCGCCTGGGAGAATGGCTGGATCAAGCCGCCGACGCCCACGCGGGAACTGCCCTGGTCCGTCGGCATCATCGGCGCCGGCCCGGCCGGCCTCGCCGCCGCCGAGCGCCTGCGCGTCCGCGGCTTCCAGGTCCATGTCTATGACCGGTATGACCGCGTCGGCGGGCTGATGATCTATGGCATCCCCAACTTCAAGCTGGAGAAGGACGTCGTCCTGCGCCGCTGGGAGCAATATGTGGCCGGCGGCATCCAGTTCCACCTGAACGTCGCCATCGGCCAGGACATCTCGCTGGAGGAGCTGCGCGAGCGGCATGACGCCGTCTTCATCGCGACCGGCGTCTACAAGGCGCGCGACATCGAGCTGCCGGGTGCGGAGCTGAACGGCGTCGTCCCCGCGCTGGATTACCTCACGGCCTCCAACCGCAAGGGCCTGGGCGATGCGGTGCCGGAATTCGACAGCGGCGCCCTGAATGCCGAAGGCAAGGATGTGGTCGTGATCGGCGGCGGCGACACCGCCATGGATTGCGTCCGCACCGCCGTGCGGCAGGGTGCGAAATCCGTCTCCTGCCTCTATCGCCGCGACAAGGCCAACATGCCCGGCTCGATGCGCGAGGTGAACAATGCGGAGGAGGAGGGCGTGCAATTCCTCTGGCTCTCCGCGCCCGAGGCCTTCCTGGGTGCGACGGACGTCACCGGCGTTCGCGCCGTGAAGATGCATCTGGGCCTGCCCGACGCGACCGGCCGCCAGCAGGTGGAGCCCATCGAGGGCAGCCATTTCGTGCAGCCGGCGAGCCTCGTCATCAAGGCGCTGGGCTTCGACCCCGAGGACCTGCCCAAGGCCTTCAACGAACCGGCGCTGCCGGTCTCGCGCTGGGGCACGCTGAAGGTGGACCACAAGACCATGATGACGTCGCTGCCCGGCGTCTTCGCGGGTGGCGACATCGTGCGCGGTGCCTCGCTGGTGGTCTGGGGCATTCGCGATGGCCGCGACGCGGCCGCGCAGATCGAGGCTTATGTGAAGGCCAAGGCGCAGATTTCTCAGGCGGCGGAGTGATGACCATGGAAAGCAACTATATCCGGAACTACGTCTCCAACGCGGCCCTGCTCAACGAGGCCGGCATCGACACCACCGAGCATGATGCCTGCGGCGTCGGCCTCGTCGCCTCGCTCAATGGGAAGGCCACGCGCGCCGTGGTGCTGGCCGGCATCGATGCGCTGAAGGCCGTCTGGCACCGCGGCGCCGTGGATGCCGATGGCAAGACCGGCGATGGTGCCGGCATCCATGTCGAAATCCCGCAGGAATTCTTCGCGGAAGCCGTGCGCAATGGCGGCGACACGCTGAAGCCCGGCCCCATCGCCGTCGGCCAGATCTTCCTGCCCAAGACGGATTTCGGCGCGCAGGAGCGTTGCCGCCAGATCGTCGAGACCGAGATCCTCGCCAGCGGCTACGGCATCTATGGCTGGCGCCAGGTGCCGATCAACGCGACCGTGATCGGCGAGAAGGCGAATGCGACGCGCCCCGAGATCGAGCAGATCCTGATCCACGACCCGGAGCAGCGCGACATCGCGACGATGGAGCGGGACCTCTTCGTGATCCGCCGGCGGATTGAGAAGCAGGCCATCGCGGCGCAGATTCCGGAGCTGTATCTTTGCTCGCTCTCCGCGCGGAGCATCATCTACAAGGGCATGTTCCTGGCGGAATCGCTCAGCGAGTTCTACCCGGATTTGCAGGATGAGCGCTTCATCTCGCGCTTCGCCATCTACCACCAGCGCTATTCCACCAACACCTTCCCGACCTGGCGCCTGGCGCAGCCCTTCCGCATGATCGCGCATAATGGCGAGATCAACACGCTCTCGGGCAATGTGAACTGGATGAAGGCGCACGAGACGCGCCTCTCACATCCGCTGCTGGACGCGCATCTGGAAGACATCAAGCCCGTCGTGCAGGCCGGCGGTTCGGACACGGCGAGCCTCGACAATGTGTTCGAGCTGCTGGTGCGCGGCGGCCGGGATGCGCCCATGGCCAAGGCCATGCTCATCCCGGAATCGCTCGGCAACAACGCGACCATGCCGCCGCGCCATCATGACCTGTTTCTCTATTGCAACGCGGTGATGGAGCCCTGGGATGGGCCGGCCGCGCTTTGCGCCACGGATGGCCGCTGGGTGGTGGCGGGCCTGGACCGCAACGGGTTGCGCCCGCTGCGCTACACGGTCACGCAATCCGGCCTGCTGATCGTGGGTTCCGAGACGGGCATGGTGAAGGTGGCCGAGGATGCGATCTCCGCCAAGGGCCGCGTCGGGCCCGGCCAGTGCATCGGCGTGGACCTGGAAGAAGGCCGCCTCTACCTCGATACCGAGCTGAAGGACCTGCTGGCCGCCCGCAAGCCCTTTGGCCAATGGGTCAGCCGCACCACGCCGATTGACGAGATCGTGAAGACGGCGAGCCCGCAGCCCGCGCAGATGACGGGCGAGGTGCTTCGCCGCTCGCAGCTCGCCATGGGCTATACGCTGGAGGAGCTGGAGCAGATCCTGCACCCCATGGTGGAGGATGCGCAGGAAGCGGTCGGCTCCATGGGCGATGACACGCCCATCGCGGTCCTCTCCAGCCAGTATCGCGGCCTGCACCACTACTTCCGCCAGAACTTCGCGCAGGTGACGAACCCGCCGATCGACAGCCTGCGCGAGACGCGGGTGATGTCGCTCAAGACGCGCCTCGGCAATCTGGGCAATATCCTCGACGAGGACCCGACGCAGTGCGACATGCTGATGCTGGACAGCCCCGTGCTCTCCAGCGCGCAATTCGCCGCCATGCGCCACTACATGGGCACCAGCGCCTGCGAGGTGGATTGCACCTTCCCGGTCAGCGAGGGCGAGGCCGGGCTGCGCCAGGCGCTGCTCCGCATCCGGCGCGAGGCGGAGGAGGGCGTGCGCAGCGGCTGCCAGCACGTCATCCTGACCGACGAATCGCAGGGGCGTGAGCGCGTCGCCATCCCGATGATCCTGGCGGTCTCGGCGGTCCACACGCATCTGGTGAAGACCTCGCTGCGGACCTTCACCAGCCTGAACCTGCGCTGCGCCGAATGCCTCGATGTGCATTACTTCGCGGTGCTGATCGGTGCCGGTGCCACCACGGTCAACGCCTATCTGGCCGAGGCCTCGATTGCCGACCGGCACCGCCGCGGCCTGTTCCAGGGCATCAGCGTCGAGGACGCGATTGATCGCTACAAGAAGGCCGTGGACAAGGGCCTGCTCAAGACCATGTCCAAGATGGGCATTTCGGTCATCTCCTCCTATCGCGGCGGCATGAATTTCGAGGCGATCGGGCTTTCCCGCGCCTTGATGGCGGAGTTCTTCCCGGGCGTGGCCTCGCGCATCTCGGGCATCGGCCTCGCCGGCATCGCGCGGCGCGTGCTGGCGCTGCATGAGCGTGCCTTCGGCTCGGAGGTGATCACCCTGCCGGTGGGCGGCCTTTACAAGCTGCGCCAATCGGGCGAGGCGCATGCCTTTGGCGGCACGCTGATCCATACGCTGCAACACGCGGTGGAGACGGACAGCTACCAGACCTTCAAGCGCTACAGCGAGGCTGTGCGCAAGCAGGCGCCCGTGGCCCTGCGGGACCTGCTGGATTTCCGGATGGAGGGCGTGAAGCCCGTGCCGCTGGAGGAAGTCGAGAGCATCACCGAAATCCGCAAGCGGCTGATCTCGCCCGGCATTTCGCTGGGCGCGCTCAGCCCCGAGGCGCATGAGACGCTTTCCATCGCGATGAACCGCATCGGCGCGCGCAGCGACAGCGGCGAGGGCGGCGAGGATCCGGAACGCGCCAAGCCCCGCCCGAATGGCGACAACGCGAATTCCGCCATCAAGCAGATTTCCTCGGGCCGCTTCGGCGTCACCGCGGAATACCTGAACAACTGCCGCGAGATCGAGATCAAGGTCGCGCAGGGTGCGAAGCCCGGCGAGGGCGGGCAGCTGCCCGGCTTCAAGGTGACCGGCTTGATCGCGAAGCTGCGCCACTCCACCCCGGGCGTGACGCTGATCTCGCCGCCGCCGCATCACGACATCTACTCCATCGAGGATCTGGCGCAGCTCATCTATGACCTGAAGCAGATCAACCCGGATGCGACGGTCTGCGTGAAGCTCGTCTCGCGCTCGGGCATCGGCACGGTGGCGGCCGGTGTCGCCAAGGCCAAGGCGGATGCGATCCTCGTCTCCGGCCATTCCGGCGGCACGGGTGCGAGCCCGGTCACCTCGATCAAGTATGCCGGCCTGCCCTGGGAAATGGGGCTCTCCGAGACGCACCAGGTGCTGCTGCTGAACCGGCTGCGCCACCGGGTGAAGCTGCGCACCGATGGCGGCCTCAAGACCGGCCGCGACGTGGTGGTGGCCGCCATGTTGGGGGCCGAGGAATTCGGCATCGGCACGGCCTCGCTCGTGGCCATGGGCTGCATCATGGTGCGGCAGTGCCACAGCAACACCTGCCCGGTCGGCGTCTGCACGCAGGATGACGCGCTGCGCGCCAAGTTCACCGGCACGCCGGAGAAGGTGATCAGCCTCTTCTCCTTCGTGGCGGAGGAGGTGCGCGAGATCCTGGCCTCGCTCGGCTTCCGCAAGCTGGAGCAGGTGATCGGCCGCACCGACCTGCTGAAGCAGGTCAGCCGCGGCGCCGATGACCTCGACGACCTCGACCTCAACCCGCTGCTGGTGAAGGCCGATGCGGGGCCCCATGCGCCCTATTGCACGCTGGAAGGCCGCAACGAGGTGCCCGAGACGCTGGACGCCGACATGCTGCGTGACGCCGCACCGCTGTTCGAGCGGGGTGAGAAGATGCAGCTCGCCTACAACATCCGGAACACGCACCGCGCCATCGGCACGAAGGTGTCGTCGAAGATCGTGCGGCAATACGGCATGAGCGGCTTGCAGGATGGGCACCTGACGGTGCGGCTGCGCGGCTCGGCCGGCCAGTCGCTCGGCGCCTTCGGCGTGCGCGGCCTCAAGCTCGAAGTCTTCGGCGATGCCAATGACTATGTGGGCAAGGGGCTCTCGGGGGCGACCATCGTGGTGCGGCCGGCGCCCTCCTCGGGGCTGGCGTGGCATGAGAACAGCATCATCGGCAACACCTGCCTCTATGGCGCCACGGCCGGTGCGCTGTTTGCCGCGGGGCAGGGGGGCGAGCGCTTCGCCGTCCGCAACTCCGGCGCCATCACCGTGGTCGAGGGCGTGGGCGCCAATGCCTGCGAATACATGACCGGCGGCACGGTGGTGATCCTGGGCGCGGTGGGCGATAATTTCGGCGCGGGCTTCACCGGCGGCCAGGCCTTCGTGCATGACCCGGCCGGCATGTTCGAGCGGCGGGTGAACAAGGACACGCTGCTCTGGCAGCGCCTGGCCTCTGTGCATTGGGAGGGCGAGCTCAAGCGCCTGATCGAACGCCATGTGGCCGAGACGGGCAGCCGCCACGCGGCCCGCATCCTCAACGATTGGGAGAATGAGCGCGGCGCCTTCTGGCACATCGTGCCGAAGGAATACGCCAAGTACCTGGCGCGGCCGATGACGGAGGTGGCTGCCGCCGCTGAATAGGGCCGGACAGCTTCACCAAAGCGACGGCAGATGGCATAGAGGCGCCGTGCGAATCCTCTACCATCTGCCGCTCTCGCCCTATTCGCGGAAGGTGCGCCTGGCCCTGGCCGAAAAGCGCATTCCTTTCGAATTGCGCGTGGAAAAAGTCTGGGAGCGGCGGGCCGAATTCCTGGAGCTGAACCCGGCCGGCACCGTGCCCGTGCTGGTGGAGGAAAACGGCCTCACCATCGCCGACAGCTACGCCATCGGCGAATACCTGGACGAGGCCTATCCTGACATTCCCCTCTTCGGCCGCACGCTGGCCGAGCGTGCCGAGGTGCGGCGCCTGCTCTCCTGGTTCGACAACCTCTTTGGCCAGGAGGTCTCGCGCAACCTGATCTGGGAGCGGCATCTCAAGCGCCAGCTCGGCCATGGGCATCCGGACGGCACGGCGATCCGCGCGGGCTACGCCAACCTCAAGCACCATCTGGACGAGATCGGCTTCCTGGCCGAGCGCCACACCTGGCTGGCCGGCGCGCAGATCAGCATGGCCGATTTCGCGGCGGCCGGGCATCTCTCCGCGCTCGACTATACGAATGACGTGGATTGGAGCCACAACCAGTCGGCCCGCGACTGGTATGCCCGCGTGAAGTCGCGCCCCTGTTTCCGTGCCCTGCTGGCCGACCGGGTCAGCGGCATGGAACCCCCTTCGCACTACGCCGACCTGGATTTTTGAGCCAGGCGCCTGACGCCGCGGGAAGGGGGCTGCGCAACGCGGCGCTGCTGGCCCTGCTGGCGCTGGCCGCGCTGCTGCTGCTGAACAGCGGCGAATTGGCGACCTTGCCGCAGGTACTGGCGAGCCTGCCGCTGGCGGTGCTGGCCTCGGCGCTGGCGCATTTCCCGCAGATCCTCTTCACCGCCTGGGCCTGGCTGATCCTGCTGCCGGCGCAGGAACGCCCGAGCCTGCCCCGCATGCTGCGCCTGCGCTGGTACCGCGAGGGGGGCGATGCGCTGCTGCCGGCGGGCTCGGTGGTGGGGCAGGCGGCCATCACGCGGCTGATGATCCGCGACGGCATGCCGGCCGACCTGGCGGCCGGCACCGCCACCATCGGCATCTCGCTGGAGGCGATGGGGCAGATGGTCTTCACCATCCTGGGCCTCGCCATGTTCCTGACCATCCGCGGCGATGCCGAGGTCTCGGGCTTCCTGATCGGCATTGCGGTCGCGGCGGGCATGGTGGCGCTGCTGGTGGCGGCGCAGCGGCCCTTTGCCCTTGGCCTGCTGCGGCGCGCGCTGCAGCGCCTGGCGCAACGCTGGCCGCGGCTGGAGCCGCATTGGCTGGACCGCTTCCAGGCCGCCTTGGCGCGCCTGCACGCCGATCGCCGGGCCCTGGCCCTGGCCCTGCTGCTGCATGTGGGCTGCTGGATGATGGGCGCCATCGAGATGATGCTGGTGCTGGCGCTGATCGGCCATCCCATCAGCTTCGCGGAAGCCATGGTGATCGAGGCCTTCGCCCAGGTGCTGCGCAATGCCGGCTTCCTGCTGCCGGGCGCGGCCGGCGTGCAGGAGGGCGCGATCATCGCGGGCGGCCTCCTGATGGGCGTGCCCGTGGCGCCCATGGCGACGGCGGCCCTGGTCCGCCGCACGCGCGAGATCGTGGTGGGCGGCGCCGGCCTCTGGGCCTGGCGCCGCGATGAGCTGCGTCAGCCGTAGGTCAGCGCATTATCCGCCCGGCTGCCGCTGGCGCGCACCGGCCCGCCATCCGTCATCGCCAGCGCCACCGCCTCCGCCACGCGGATGCCATCCACCCCCGCCGACATGATGCCGCCCGCATAGCCCGCCCCTTCGCCCGCCGGATACAGCCCCGGGGTGTTCAGGCTCTGGCAATCCACCCCGCGCGGGATGCGCAGCGGCGAGGAGGTGCGCGTCTCCACCCCCGTCATCACCGCATCGGCCAGCGCGAAGCCGGGGATCTGCTTGTCGAAGGCGGGCAGCGCCTCGCGCATCGCCGCCACCACGAAATCCGGCAGGCAAGAGGCGAGGTCGGTGGGCGTCACCCCCGGCCGGTAGGAGGGCACCACATCCCCCAGCGCGGTCGAGGCCCGCCCGGCCAGGAAATCCCCCACGCGCTGCGCGGGTGCGGCATAGGTGCCGCCGCCGGCCGCGAAGGCCTGCTCCTCCCAGTGCCGCTGGAATTCGATGCCGGCGAGCGGCCCGCCGCGGTAATCCACCTCCGGCGTGATGCCGACGACGATGCCGGCATTGGCGTTGCGCTCATTGCGCGAATACTGGCTCATCCCGTTGGTGACGAGCCGCCCCGGCTCGCTCGCCGCCGCCACGACGGTGCCGCCCGGGCACATGCAGAAGCTGTAGACCGAGCGCCCATTGGAAGCGTGATGCACCAGCTTGTAATCCGCCGCCCCCAGCAGCGGATGCCCCGCATGCGGCCCGAAGCGCTGGCGATCAATCAGCGATTGCGGATGCTCGATGCGCACGCCGATGGAGAAAGGCTTGGCCTGCATCGCCACCCCGCGCCCATGCAGCATGGCGAAACTGTCCCGCGCCGAATGGCCGATCGCCAGCACCACATGGCGGGACGCGATCCGCTCGCCCCCCTCCAGCACCACGCCTTGCACGCGGCGGTCGGCGTCCAGTTCGACATCATCCACCCGGCAGCCGAAGCGGTACTCGCCGCCCAGCCCTTCGATGGTCTCGC
This sequence comes from Roseococcus sp., assembly GCF_019747315.1. Lineage (GTDB taxonomy): Bacteria > Pseudomonadota > Alphaproteobacteria > Acetobacterales > Acetobacteraceae > Roseococcus. The sequence continues at coordinate 17,099 of NZ_JAIEQY010000232.1, forward strand.
GGATGGATTCCACCATCTGCACCAGGCGGAACGTCCCGATATGCGGCTTGCTGACGTAGAGGATTTCCTCCGGCGCGCCGGCCTTCACGAACTCCTCCAGCACCTTGCGGCCGAAATGGAAGGGGTCCTTGATCTGCGACCAGAGCTTGCCATCCGAAAACGTGCCGGCCCCGCCCTCGCCGAACTGCACATTGCTCTCGGGGTGGAGCGTGTTCCGGCGCCACAAATCCCAGGTGTCCTTGGTGCGTTCCCGCACCACCTTGCCACGCTCCAGGATGATCGGCCGGAAGCCCGATTGCGCCAGGATCAGCGCCGCCAGCAGCCCGCAAGGCCCGGTGCCGATCACGATGGGCCGCTCCGCCAGCCCCGCCGGCGCGCGGGCCACGAAGCGATAGGCGGTGTCCGGCGCCAGGCGCAGCGTCGCATCGCCCGCCAGCAGCGCGGCCTCACCCTCGGCCTCCACATCCAGCGTATAGGCCAGCATGATCCGCTTCGGGTTCCGCGCGTCATACCCCCGCCGGAAGATGGTGAAGCCCCGCAACACGGCCCCACCCAGCCGCGCGCGCGCCGCCGCCTCCAGCGCTTCGGGCGGATGGTCGAGCGGCAGGCGGATTTCTGTCAGGCGGATCATGCGCCTCCCTCTGCCGTGATGGGCCCAGGTGTCAACTCCGCCATGCGCGATGCCCTATATCGGCGCGGCATGACCTGGGCTAAGAGACCCGTGATGAGCTTCAAAGACACCTTCGACCAACGCAAAACCGCGGCCGCCGAGGCCAAACGCAAGTTGATGGAGCGCTTCCGCGCCCAGCCCGGCCCCGACGATCCCATTGTCATCGCCCGCCTGGCCGAGCAGAAGGCCGCCGGCGAAGCCCGCGCCCTGCGCGAGGCCGCGGCCAAGCAGCGCGCCGATGAGAAGGCAGCCGCCATCGCCGCCGCCAAGGCCGAGGCCGCCGCCGCCAAGCAACGCGAAATCGAGGAAGCCGCCCGCGCGGTGATCGAAGCGAAGAAGCGCGCGGCGCAGTTGCTGATCGAGCAGAAGGCGGCGCGGGATGCGCGCTACGCCGCGCGGAAGAAGAAGAAGTAAAGGGGCTCTGCCCCCCTTCGCTTTTGGCGCTCCGCGCCGGGGACCCCGGCAGGAAACTTAGTTTCCTGCACCTTCATTCAGGCCGCCTTGTTGCGCTCCCGCAGGAAGCGGAAGAACTCCACACCCTCACGCAGGCGGCGGACCATCATCTGCCGGTCGCGGATCATCTCGTTGCAGATGGACGCGATCTTCGGCGCCCGGAAGTAGAACTTCCGGTAGAAGGTCTCGACGCTGTCGAAGATCTCGGTATGCGCCAGGTGCGGGTACGCCAGCGGCGCGATCTGCACGCCATGCGCGTCCACATATTCCGTATTCGCCGTGTCCAGCCAGCCCTCGCGCGCCGCCTGGTCCCACAGATACGTCCCCGGATACGGGGCCGCCAGGCTCACCTGGATGGTGTGCGGGTTGGTCTCCACCGCGAAGCGGATCGTCTCCTGGATCGTCTCCGTCGTCTCGCCGGGAAGGCCCAGGATGAAGGTGCCGTGGATCTTGATGCCGAGCTCATGGCAGTCTTTCGTGAACTGCCGCGCGACGTCGATCCGCATGCCCTTCTTGATGTTGTGCAGGATCTGCTGGTTGCCGCTCTCATAGCCCACCAGCAGCAGCCGCAACCCGTTCTCCGCCATCACCTTGAGCGAGGAGCGCGGCACATTGGCCTTGGCATTGCAGGACCACGTCACACCCAGCTTGCCCAGCTCCTTCGCGATGGCCTCCGCGCGCGGGAGGTCATCGGTGAAGGTGTCGTCATCGAAGAAGATCTCCCGGTTGCCCGGGAAATTCGCCTGGATGTACTTGATCTCCTGGATCACATGCTCGACCGAGCGCGTGCGGTAGCGATGCCCGCCCACCGTCTGCGGCCAGAGGCAGAAGGTGCAGCGGCTCTTGCAGCCGCGGCCGGTGTAGAAGCTGACATAGGGGTGCTTCAGGTAGCCGATGAAGTA
>NZ_JAIEQY010000286.1 GCF_019747315.1 Roseococcus sp.
CTGCATCCGCTTCCATCCACCGGTCTCCCGTCGCGCAGAGAAGGTTGGATTCCGGTTCCCACCGCTGCTCCAGTCGGTTTCCCAACCTCACATTTCCCTTCCTTTATTTTCGATGTGAACCGCAGGTTTCCTGGGGTTTTGCCGCGATGGCTTGAGGGTTGGAGAACGCAACGACCGGCCTTTGCGTCTCCCCAGGGCCATTCTCTCTCCGAAGCTCGGGACTTGGGCGATTCAGTCTACAAGCTCCAACCCGCTGTAAACGCTATAATTTGGTGCCGCCGCGCCGGCCTTTGGTTGGGGGTGAGACCGCTCGGGCGAAGGCCACCCGGCTCCAACTTCACGGGAACAGGCCCGAGCTTGCCGAGGTGCCGTCGAAATTCCTCGCCGTCACGTCTTCGATCACTGCGCAATCCGCTTTCGTTTCTGTATTCTCCCGCCTGAGTTGCAGGGGGAATCGAGTATGGCGGGTCGGCGGCGGGCACAGCCCTCAGGACAACAGGGCGCGCTGCCGGTCGAGGACTATCGCCATGCTGGCGCCACCCGCCCCAACAACCCGCCCGCCGCCATGGCCGCCGAGGGGCGCACGCCGCCGGCGCCGCGGACCAGCTATGCCTATTCTCCCCGCCTCGATCCGGCGCTGCGGGCCGACCCCTCCGGCCGGGCGGACGCACTGCCGCCGCTGCTGGAGAAGGCGACGCGGGAGAAGCTGACCCCCGAGGAGGCCGCCCTGCTGGCCGAAGCACTTCGGCGGCATGAGCCCTGGCTGGAATGGGCAGGTAAGCGGGAGACACCTGGCTTCGCAGTGGACCCGGTGGCGCTGCACATCCATGAGCGCGTGAGCACCCAGGCCATCCTACGAGCGGCGGCCCGGCAGGATGTGACGCGCGACCTATTCGCCGACCCAACACTGTCCTATGCGCAGGCGGTCAAGTTCTATCAGCACGACGTGGACTGGGCGAACCGGTTGATCCTGGGCGACAGCCTGCAGGTGATGGCCAGCTTAGGGCAGCGCGAAAATCTCGCCGGCAAGGTCCAGATGATCTACCTGGACCCGCCCTACGGCATTCGCTTTGGCAGCAATTTCCAGCCGGAAACAGGCAAACGGACAGTTTCGGACCGTGAGTCCGACTTGACCCGCGAGCCCGAGATGGTGCGCGCCTATCGCGACACTTGGCGCCTTGGGGTGCACTCCTACCTCGCGTACCTGCGCGATCGGCTTGTCGTGGCACGATCCCTACTGGCTGATACCGGGAGTATCTTTGTCCAAATCGGCGATGAAAATGTGCATAGAGTACGGGCGTTGCTCGACGAGATTTTTGGGTCTGAGAACTTTATCAGCCTAATAACAGTTAAGAAAACCGGAGGCCAAACCTCTGAAACACTTTCGGCAGTATCGGATTACATAATATTTTACTGCAAGGACAGGCGCAATTTCTTCTTCAAGCCCCCACTGCTGGAGTTGAAAGCCGGTCAGGGGGCAACCACGGGCGAACGATACGACCAAGTGCAGCTGCCAGATGGACAAGAACGCCGAGCAACAGAAAGCGACCTCGACGCCACTGATGTTCGGTTTTTCCAGCTTACATCCACGTCGTCTAACCGTCCCGCACGTGAGCACGAGCGGATTGAAATACCGTTTGAGGGGCGCGCATTTCCGCCTCCTGATGGACGGACGTGGTCAACGACCCCAACGGGCATGGAAAGGCTCATTCGTGCTGGCCGAATAACCGGTGGGGGCAAGACCCTGAGGTTTCGCCGATACCTTCAAGATTTTGCCGCAACGACTATCGGGAACTTCTGGTCTGATGTGGCAGGCGCAACCGATAAAAGTTATGTAGTAGAAACTAATCCACGAGTGATTGAGCGATGCATGCTCATGACGACTAGGCCCGGCGACATTGTTCTTGATGCAACTTGCGGTTCAGGAACTACGGCCTTCGTTGCTGAACAGTGGGGCCGCCGCTGGATCACGATCGACACTTCGCGCGTTGCGGTGGCAATCGCACGTCAGCGCCTTCTGACGGCCAAGTTCGATCACTACCGGCTCAAGGACGAAGCCAAGGGGTTGGCCGAAGGTTTCGTCTGCAAGACAGTGCCGCACATCATGCTGCGATCCATCGCGCAGAACGCCGCCCTCGACCCGATCTTCACCAAGCACGACCCCATCCTCGACGCGCGCCTCAACGACCTGAACACGGCCCTCGCCACCGTTGGCAGCAACCAGCGCAGCCACCTGGCAGGTAAGCTGATCACTAAACAGAAGGCGGAGGGCAAACGCGCCATCACCGAGGCCGACCGCCGCCGCTGGGACCTGCCGAAGGCCCCGGATGGCTTCCAGCACTGGACCGCTCCCTTCGACACCGACCCGGATCATCCGGAAAACCTGGCCCAGGCGATCACCGCCTACCGCGCGGCGTGGCGCGCAAAGCAGGAGGAGGTGGACAAGGCTATCGCCGACGCGGCCGAACCGGAGGATCTGCTGGATCAGCCGCAGGTGGTCCGAGGCATCACGCGCGTCTCAGGCCCCTTCACGGTGGAAGCCGTGCAACCCGCGGAAACCAGCCTCGACGAAGCGGCGCACGAAAGCCCGATCGACGGCGCGCCGGAAAGCCTCGACGAGACTTTCGCCGGCGATGCCGCGGGCCGTGCCGCCGCGGAGCCGCAGAACGCCGAAGCCTATCTCGACCAGATGTTGCGCCTGCTGAAAATGGACGGGGTGCGCTTTCTCGACAATCGCGTGATGAAGTTCTCCCGCCTCGAGCCACTCGGCGCTCGCTCCCAGGCCATTCACGCCGAAGGGCGCTGGGCACTGGAAGGCGAGACGGACGCGGACCCTGAGGGACGCGCCACGGTCGCCATCGCCTTCGGGCCGCAATACGGACCGGTCACCGCCAAGCAGGTGGAGCAACTGATCCGCGCCACGTCGCGCCGCGGCTATGACGAGCTGGTCATTGCCGGCTTCGCTTTCGATGGCGCCGCGCAGGCGGCGATCGAGGAGGCCGAGCACCCCGAGCTTCGTGTCCACATGGCCAATATCCGGCCCGACGTGAATCCGGGCATGGCCGGCCTGCTGAAGGATGCCCCGGCCGCGCAGCTCTTCACCGTCTTCGGCAAGCCGCGTTCGACCCTGGAATCGATCGGCAAGGATGAATGGCGCGTGGTGATGGAGGGCGTGGACATCTACGACCCCGTCTCCAACACGGTCACGCCCAGCCGCGCCGACAAGGTGGCCGCCTGGTTCGTGGACAGCGACTACGACGGCCGCAGCTTCTGCATCACCCAGGCCTTCTTCCCGGACAAGGACGCATGGTCGAAGCTGAGCGCCGCGCTGAAGGGCGTGGTGGATGAGGAAGCCTTCGCCGCCCTCTCCGGCACCGTCAGCCTGCCCTTCCCGAAGGGGCAGCACGCCTGCGTCGCGGTGAAGGTGATCGACCCGCGCGGCAATGAGGTGATGCGCCTGCATCGGCTGGAGGGCTGAGCCTATGGCGAAAGCCCCTCCGCAGCAGCAGGACATCCCGATCCAGCCGGTCGAGCGGCCCATCCTGTGCTCGCCCTACAAGGAGCCGGACCAGCACTGGAAATACGACACCGTCACCGGCGCCGCGCACAAAGAGCCGGGCCGTCGCCCCGCCTCCTACTGGTACAAGACGGAGCGCACCGGCAGCGCCCAGATGTCGCTGCTGGCGCAGGAACAACAGGACGACCTGCCACTGCCAAACCTGCTGCGCGATGACGTGCGCCGCTGGCGGGAGGCCGACTACCGCGGCGCCACGCTTGCGACGCGCGAGTTGCTCCGCCACTGGAGCCGCGAGGATCGCGAGCGCCGCCTGTTCTTCGGCCAGCGCGAGGCCGTGGAGACGATCATCTACCTGGCGGAGATGCGCTTCACCGGCCGCACCAGCCGCCTGCGCTTCGCGCCGAAGGTGACGGAGGAGGATCTCGGTCGGCTGCTGACCGGTGTGCGCCCCGGTCCGGCCTTCCAATTGGCGCAGGGCGCGGAGTTCTTCCCGACCCTGGTGGACAAGCCCGCCGATCCATCGCTGAAGCCGCTGCGCCGCGTCGGCACGAAGCTGGCGACGGGCAGCGGCAAGACGCTGGTCGCGGCGATGGTGATCACTTGGGCCTTCGTGAACCGCGGCATCAGCCCGGAGAGCCGGGAGTACCCGGACGTCGCCCTGCTCTGCGCGCCGAACCTGACAGTGAAGGAGCGGCTGGGTGTGCTGAAGCCCGACGCGCCGGACAACTACTACGATGCCTTTAACCTCGTGCCGGCGAAGTGGCGGCCGCTGCTCCAGCGCGGCACCGTCATCGTCGAGAACTGGCACCGCTTCGCGCCGGAAAGCCCGCACAAGGATGGCGACAAGACCTATGCCGTCGTGGACAAGGGCGAGGAGACGCCGACGGATTTCCTGCGCCGCATCCTAGGCAGTGCCGCGGACCGCCTGCCGATCCTTGTCATCAACGACGAAGGCCACCATTGCTGGCGGCCGGCGCCGGGCGTGGCGATCGGCTCAGGCCTGACCGGCGACGACAAGGCGGCATTCGAAGATGAAGCGCAGGAGGCGACCGTCTGGGTGGACGGGCTCGACCGGCTGAACGCGGCGGGTGGCGACGTGCCAGGGATATCCATGGTGGTGGATCTTTCGGCCACGCCCTTCCGTATCAAGGGCAGCGGCTATCCCGAGGGCCAGCCCTTCCCCTGGATCGTCTCCGACTTCGGGCTGGTGGACGCGATCGAGAGCGGCATCACCAAGATCCCGCGCCTGCCGGTGCAAGACACTACGGGGCGGCCTGACCCGCGATACTTTCGCCTGTGGGAGGCGATCCGTGACGGGCTGCAGCCTGGCGAGAAGCTGCCTGGCCGTTCCGGCAAGCCAAAGCCGGAGGTGGTCTGGCGTGAGGCGCAGGGCGCGCTGGTCCAGATCATGGGTCAGTGGAAGGAGCGCTTTGACCTTATCCGTGCTGGACAGCCCGGCGTGGATCGGACGCCTCCTTGCGTCATCATCGTCTGCGACAACACCGACATCGCCGAGGAATTCTACCGACGGATCAGCGGCGAGCAGGTAATCGAGACAGTCACAGAGGCCGAGGTGCAGGAAGTCCTGGAGGAGGATGAGAGCGAGGACGAGGCGCCCACCACTAAGCGCGGGAAGAAGCCGAAGCCGCGCATCGTCTATGGGCAGGGCGAGGTGTTTTCCGACCTCTTCAGCAACACCGCTGAGCGGAAGGTCACCATCCGCATCGACAGCAAGCTGCTGGCGCAGGCCGAGGCCGGCGGCACAGGCCCGGGCAAGAAGAAGGCCGATGCGGCGGAGGAGCTGCGGCGCGTTGTCGCCACCGTCGGCAAGGCCGGCGAACCCGGCGAGCATGTCCGTTGCGTCGTCTCGGTGGCCATGCTGACCGAAGGCTGGGACGCCAACACCGTCACACAGATCCTCGGGCTGCGCGCCTTCACGAGCCAGCTGCTGTGCGAGCAGGTCGTGGGCCGCGGTCTGCGGCGGATGGATTACAAGCCGGACCCCGCCACCGGGCTGCTGACCGAGGAATACTGCGACGTCTACGGCGTGCCGTTCTCCGTCATCCCGTTCCGCGGGAGGCCCGTAAACAAGCCCGAGCCGGACGACACGCCTCCCAACCTGGTGAAGGCGTTGCCCGAGAGAGCCGCGATGGAAATCCGCTTCCCGGTGGTTGAGGGCTATGCCTTCGCGCTTCGCCGCAACCTGATCCGCTGCGATGTCGGCGCGATGGAGCCGCTGCGCATCGAGCCGAACCGCGAGCCCACCGGCACCTTCGTGCGGCCGCAGGTGGGTGTGCAGGTCGGTGGCGGCATGGCGGAGACGCAGTCGCCCTTCGGCTTCCACCAGCAGGACCGTGAGGCCTACTACGCGTCGGTCCACCTGCAGACGATCCTGTTCCAGGCGGCACAGCGCATCGTCGAGGAGCTGACGCAGGCGGGTACGTCCGGTGCCGAAGGGCGCAAGCGACGCGTGTTCGCGCTGCAGTCTCGCCACGCGCTGTTCCCGCAGGTGTTCCGCGTCGTCGAGGAATACGTGCGCCGGAAGGTAGACTTCAACGGCGCACCGGAGCCCGAGCTTGGCCTCGAGAAATATGCGCGTCAGGTGGTGGAGCGGGTGCGCGATGCCATCCAGCCAGACGACTCATCGGGCGAGCCGCCGCTGCTGCCCTTGCTGAACCGTACACAGGAGATCGGCAGTACCACGGGCGTGGAGTTCCGCACGAAGCGGCCGGTCTTTGCGACGATGGCGAGCCACATCGGACATGTCGTAGCCGACACGGCGGCGTGGGAGCAAAGCGCGGCGTTCCGTCTGGAGCAGGCCGCGCAGCAGGGGCTGATTCGCTTCTACGCGCGGAATGAGGGGATGGACCTCAGCATCCCGTATGAGTTCCTCGGGGTCGACCACGGTTACGAGCCCGACTTCCTCGTGCGCATGGCGACGCCAGATGGGGAGCCGGACCTGACGCTGGTGCTGGAGGTGAAGGGCTTCGAGGATAACCAGACGACCGCCAAGCACGAAGGCGCAAGACGCTGGGTGCGGGCGGTGAACAACTGGGGAAAACTTGGGCGCTGGGCGTTCCATGTGTGTCGGAACCCGCAGATGCTGGAGCGGGAGCTGGCCTACCTCGTTCAGCAGACAGCGGCATCAGCCGCATGAGCATGACAACCTCGGCTGGTTCATCGTCTCCGTTCGAGTACGCGGTCGACGACTGTGATGTAGAAGATCGCACGGCGCTCGTCGCTTACCGCGATAAGCGACGTGAATGGCTGGAGTGGCTGCAGGGCGACCCGAGGAACAGCATCAACCGCCAGCTCTATGGCATGATGTGGGATGATGCTGCCTTCCGCGCACTGAACGAGGCACGCCGATTTTCCTCGCCGACGCACCCCACCGGCGCCACCGCACCGCTGCTGGCGGGCCTCATCGACCAGGGCTTTGTGGCGACGCAGATTCTAACCATCGCTCGCCTGGTGGACCATCGGCGAGATGTCATCAGCCTGCGCCGGCTGCTCGATGACATCGCCGCCCATGCGCACCTGATCACCCGGGAGATCTTCGTTTGCCACGACGGCCTGCCGTTCGATCCCGTCGCAGCGGAGCGCTACTACTGGGAGCGCGAGGGATGGCCGGCTTCGGGCGAGGTGATCGGTCTCCCCACCGAAGGTCCTGACGCGTTCGACATTTCACGCATGGCGCATGAGGCGTTCGACAAGGTCGCAGCGTCGGGTCCCGGGCCGCGCGCCCGCGGCGACTGCATCGACCCCGCCGTCTTCGTCCATCTGCGCGACGCCTTGGCGACGTCGGACGTGGCCGCAATCCTCCAGCTTCGGCATAAATTCGTCGCCCACGCCGCCGACGCCTCATCCCGCGGCAAGGCAGGCATTGAGCGCTTCGGCATCACCTTGAATCAACTGGAGGCGGCCCAGCGTACCTTAATTCAAGTTGCGCAGCGGATTGAGCTTGACCTGCTCTGGGGCAGTAGTCGTGGCGTAGTGCCGGTGCCGCAGTACGACCAGTTTGCCAAACTCGACCTCCCGATTGTGCCGCCCGAACGGATCGGGGAACTAGGCGAGTGGTGGCATGCGCACTGCGACGCCCGTGAGGCCTGGACCCGGTCGACTAGCTAGGTGCCGCGATTGGCTGAGCGGTTTCAGACCCAAATCGCATAGCAAGGATCTCGGCCAGCCTTACTGCCGCATCTGCGGACGCCAATTTCGCCAAGACTTGTATGCCGGCAGAACGTGGACGCTCGTCCATTTCATAAACGAAATACCCAAAATCATCACCAAGTCCTTGAATTTCGGCTTCCTGAAGGATGCTTTGCGATAAAGTAGAAACACACAGGGTCCGATTCGCGCCTAGCGTTGCAAACCAGCAGAGGTCATCCATGGCCAGATCTCCGATACGGGAGCGGAGCAGCCCCACGATTTCCGCGAACGAGCTCGCTGCCTTTATGGTTGCGAGCGAGGTTGGCCGCGAGGGAATCATTCAGCGAGCGCGCTGGCAAGGGGCTGCAGCAGTGATCCGCTACCGAGATGCAAGGCGCGCCATGGTGCGCTTCCTCGCGGATGCCTATCGGAGCCCGCAAATCCTGCTCGATACGCGGGAACGGCTGGAGGCCCAAGCGGATGATCCGGCCGCCCGCCCCTTCACCCGCGAGGACGCTCGCGCGTCAGTAGCGGCTTTGGATGCATTCCGGGCGGGGCTGAACGAGTTCGGCTTCGGCGGCTTGCGCTTTGAGGCTCCTCCGAGCGGCCTCAGTCCGCTGGATATCGAGGCCGTTGCGGTGACGGTGTCACTCGATCTCGTCGTCCGGGCAACGGACCGACGGCGTGGTGATCTTGTCGGCGGTGTCCTTTTCAGACTCTCCAAAGGTTCGGACGGCGAAACCGACGCGGCTGCCGCACGACGGCGGGAGGTCGGAATGTATGCGGCGACACTGGTTCACATGGCCTGCGCTGAGCAGCTATCGGGCTTCGGGGCGCCATCGCCGTCTCACTGCTTTTCGGTCGACGTTCAACGGCGGGAGCGCCATCGGGCATCCAGCCAGTACCTCACCAGAGAGGCGAACCTCCGGGCCGCGTGTCGCAGCATTCGTCGTGCATGGAATGACGCGACGCCCCCTCCTGGTGCTTAGCCATCTCGGGCCGGTGCGAACAGTTTCGCAACAACGATGCGTTGCTTCGTCCACTCGGATGGAACTTCGACACGCATCAAATGCAGACTGAGCGGTAGCCCACCGTTCAGCATCTCCTCGACGATGTCCGGCGCCAGCAGGGTGAGTTGAAGCAGGCGCCCGAGGTAGCCGCGGTCAATCTTCTCGGCGGCCGCCATGTCGGTGACAGACCCGTAGACCCCATTATCGAGCATCCGCTGATACCGGAACGCACGTGCCAGCGCCTTCACCAGCGCGGGATCGGCCCGCGTCGTGACTGGCGCCACGCCGTCGGTCATCGGTGTCACGACGGTCTTCCTGCCGGGCTGGTGTCGGATGGCCAACGGCACCCGGACCGTGATGCTCGTCGCGGTGGTCATGCTGCCGGTCTCAGGGCATCGGGCGCGATGGCCCCGAGGTCGCGGACCAGGCCGCCAAGCCCGTCCAGCCGCAGCCAAATGTCCGCCCCGGCCGGCCCGACCACCACCCGCTCCACCAGCGACCGCACGATCCGCGCCTGCTCCGCCGGAAACAGATGCTCCCAAAGCGGGTCGAGCCGGTGCAGTGCGTCGTGGGTTTCGGCCTCAGTCAGGTCCGGCGCCTCCCGACGCGCCGCGCGCCACGTGCCGACCACGATCTCGGGCTGCCGCAGCAGCGCGCGGACCTGGTCCACCACCGCCGCCTCGATCTCCGCAGCCGACACCCGCCGCACGATGCTGGCGTCGCCGTCGGCGTCCCCCTTCAGTACCCGCTGCGCCACATAGTAGCGGTAGAGGCGCCCATTCTTCCGAGCGTGCGTCGGCGACAGCGCCCGGCCATCGACCCCAAAGATCAGCCCCTTTAGCAGCGCCGGCGTCTGCGCCCGGTTCTGGTTGGCGCGCACCCGCGGGCTGACCTGGAGGACGGCATGCGCCCGATCCCAGAGTTCCCGCGGCACGATGCCCTGGTGCTCGCCGGGATAGACCTGCCCCTTGTGCGCGGCCTCGCCGACATAGGTCCGGTTGTTCAGAAGCTTGTAGACGTCACCCTTATCCAGCGGCCGACCCACCTTGCTGGTGAGGCCCTCCTCACGAACGCGCTTTACTGTCTCCATGCCCGACCCGGTTTCGGCGAAGATCTCGAACACGCGACGCACGCGCGGTGCCTCGTCCTCGTTCACCACCAGCTTCCTGGCCACGACGTCGTAGCCGAGCGGCACCTTGCCCCCCATCCACATGCCGCGGGCGCGGGAGGCGGCGAATTTATCCCGAATTCGCTCGCCGATGACCTCTCTTTCGAACTGGGCGAAGCTCAGCAGGATGTTCAGCGTCAGCCGACCCATGCTGGTCGTCGTGTTGAAGCTCTGCGTCACGGACACGAACGTCACGCCATGCGCGTCCATCACCTCCACCAGCTTGGCGAAGTCCATCAGCGAGCGGGACAGCCGGTCGATCTTGTAGACCACGATCACGTCGACCAGATCGGCCTGAATGTCGCGCAGCAGGCGCTGCAGCGCGGGTCGCTCCAGCGTGCCGCCGGAGAACCCGCCATCGTCGTAGCGGTCCCGGACCAGCACCCACCCTTCGGCACGCTGGCTCGTGATGTACGCCTCGCAGGCGTCGCGCTGCGCATCGAGCGTGTTAAACTCCTTCTCCAGCCCTTCGTCGGTGGATTTGCGCGTGTAGACGGCGCAGCGCAGCTTCTTGGTCGTCGCCGGCATGACCGGCTCGACGCGAGTGCGGCGGGTCATGCGTCACCCCGTGCGCGCAGCCCGAAGAACGTCCAGCCGTTCCAGCGCGTGCCGGTGATGTGGCGCGCGATGGCGGACAGGGACTGGTAGGGCCGCCCTTCGAATTCGAAGTCGTTGATGCGCACCGTGACCACATGCTGCACGCCCTGCCATTCGCGGAGCAGGCGCGTGCCGGCCAGCGGCCGGCTGTCGGCACGAATACGGCGCAGGACGACGTTGCCGCCATCCAATTGCTCGCCCAGCGCCACCAGCCGCTCGACGGTCTCGGGCTTCAGCCCGCCATAGGCCAGTTCCTGGATGCGATAGGCCAGCCGGCTCTGGATATAGGCCCGATTCCAGGGCGGCGGCTCCTTGCCGAACAATTCCCGCCACTGCTGCTTCAGCGTGGCGGTGGGCGCCGCTTGCAGCGCAGCGAGCCGCGAAAGTACTTGCGTCGGCGGGATCTCCGGGATGGTGGGCGCCGGCGCGGGCGCGGCGGATGATCGTCTGGTCATGCGGGTCCCTTCCTGTTGGGGTTCGCATGCAGGCGCTGCCTGGCGGTGGAGTGTAGGGGAACCTCTCCCGCCCCCCGAGCTATCTCCTCATCCCTCGCACCATCCTCGGCAGCGCGGCTGCGCAGCCGCACCAGGCCAGCGGCCAGGATGGCGCAGACCTCGCGGAGGTGCGGCGGGAGGTGGAGGTTGGTGGGGTTGAGCGCGGAGCGTGTCACCCTCTCCCATTACTCACTGAACCGGCAATCCGTATCACGCTGGAGACGCAGATTGGATTCGACTTTCACCCGCTCTGGTTGATAGAACGGAGAGTGAACTGCAGCCAGGCCGTTACGTAATGAGCAAGGACGATTTCCAGCGCTTCGCCAGCCTGCGGTTCCTTCGAACCGTCGAGCCTGGTCTCCTGCGCGCCTTCTTTGATCGTTATGGCATTACGCCGGAACGGCTCGACTTGTCGCTGCTGGAAACGTCACCCGATCAGGGACGGACGGCGGTGAACGCCTATCTCCTCCAGACGCCCAAGGAGGAAATTCCGGAAAGTCTGACGGCGGACCTGCACCGAATCGAGCGCCTCGGGAAGCCGGTCGGCCAGGAAGCCCTCCTGCAGGAGGCCCGGCGCCGCGGCGTCGAACTGGTGCCGCCCGCCCTCCTGGCGAAGACCGGCACGCGCAGCCTCGCCCTCCGCGCCTTCATCCACCAACCAGAGGTCTTTGAGGACGCCGAGAACGGCCTGGCCTTTCTCCAGCCGCAGGCGGTCATGGAATTTGTGGCGCCGGAGGAGGGCATTCCGGCCGATCTCAGCGATGGTCGTCTGCGCACTCTCGAGGCGCATGCCCGCGCGATCTTCCAGGCCGAGCTCCGCGATGAGTTCTGCGAAGCGCTCGCGTATCACGATGGAGATGACGTGAAGGTCTCCATCCGCCATGGCGCTGTACTGACGATCACCGAGGTTCTGGAAGGCCGGCTCAAGCGGATACGCAGCTTCCGGGAGATTGACAACGCCGTCCTGGCCTATTCTGCCATGGACGGTCGCCTGCGGATTTGGGGCTGCAGCAAGGCCAGCCGGACCGCCCTGGCCAAGGCCTTCGCAGAAGTCATCCTCGATAGCCCGGGTCTGTTCAGCGCGGCAGCGTCGCGGCGTCTCTACACGTTGCAGGCCGTCGAGCGGGCTGGGGCTGCATTCCAGTTCCGGCACGGGCACGACGCCGGCATTGCCGGAATCCAGATCTATGAAGCGCAGGCCAACAAGGTGGCGGTTGGCAAGGGTGGCCGCGAAAAGGTCATGCGCTCGCTGATCGCGCGTGAGGCCGATGGCAATGCGTTGCAGGTGCTGCACGAAACCCGCCCGGAGATCAGCTTCCAGTCCGGCAGCTGGCGTCTCGCCCACCTGATCTTCAAGATCACGCTAAAGGTGGAAGGCCCGCGGCCTCCCGTTATCACCGTCAAGATCAAGCCCAGCGACATGCTGAGCTTTCCGAGAGAACGCCACCAGCGGCGCGTCATGACGCTGCTCGCCATGAACGAGATGCTGTGTGAACGAGAGCCTGCCCGTACTGCTCTTGCGGCAGAGTGAAGGCGGCGATCCGGCCTATCTGCTGGGCGTCCCCGACCTCTCGCCTGCTGCTGCCAGCGCTTTCCAGCAGTTGCTGGCGCTCGGCGTGGTCCTGCATCGAAGAGTGCTCGACACCTGGGATCCCTGTGCCACCTGCAGTTGCGGCGCGGAGGAGCGCCGCGTCCGATGGATCGACAGCGCACCATTCGCCATTTGCCCCCTCTCCCGCGAGGACGACGAGGCCCTCGATCCAGGCGACCTTCAGCTTTTCCAGATCTCGCTGTCCCGCTTGACCGAATTGGTGGGTCGTGCCGCCGCGCTGGATGACCGGCCTGAACAGGTCGCGCCTTGCCTTTGGCGTTTGGGGCGCCTGGCGGGCGGCCGGGTGCTGCTGCTGGCGACTTCATCCTCGGCTGTGCGCGGCGCTGGCGTCTTCGATCGGCTGAAGGCCTTGGACAGATCGGCGCACATGACGCTGATCGCCAACATGAAATCGGCCGTCGACACCGCCGCGCTCGCGGAGCGCGGCATCGATGTCGTGCCCCCCGACGAAGCGTTCATGCCGAGCGAGCCGACCAGGCCGGTGCGGGTGGATCTGAACCGGCTGCTGATGGTCACGGTTACGTCCGACCCCGACGTGCTCGAGGTGAGTCCGCTGGCGTTCACCTCTGCGTATGGCGGCCGGGCACTGCAGTTGGAACCACGAGACGCTCGGGTACTGAACATCCTGGCCCGCGAAGCCGATGATGGCGGATCCCTGGCGACCCGGGACGATCTGTATCGCGCGCTCGTGGGCAGGGACGATGCCGATGCACCAGTTGGCGACGAGCAGCTGGAGAAGTCCGTCAGCCGCATCCGTGGCGCCCTCTGCGATGCGAGGGGCATGCCTCGTGCCGAGGGAAAGCGGCTGATCGCCGCAGTCCGAGGCCACGGATATCGCCTTGTAACACCGACCATCCGGGTTCTGATCAGGTAGGCGCCAGCCGCCGAGAGGAAGCCGAGAGGTTTCGGGAGGAAGCCGAGAGGCCCGCCCCGGCCATCGGCGCGAAGGTCCGCCATCGCAACACGATGGATGGACCCACCCATGGCCCAATCGCCTCGCCTTCCCGATCTCACCCCGATTCATTGCCTGGCCGCGAAGGAGGCGAAGCGCCTCTGCCGCACCCTGCATCTGCCCGACCACGAGCGGGAGGATCTGCGCCAGGACCTCCTGCTGGATTTTCTGGCGCGGCTGCCAGCGTTCGATCCGAGCAAAGCTGACCTCCCGGCCTTCGCCATGGTGTGCTTTCGCCATGCCGGGACCCGCATCGCTCGCCGCGTCACGGCTGAGCGCGCCGCCCGCCATCCCCGCTCCCTCGACGATGCGCTGCCGAACACCGAGGGGCTGACGCTCGGCGACACCATCGGCGAGGCCGATGGCTACGCCGCGTGGTGCGGTCAATCCACGGATGCCATCGCCGCGCTGGAGCGCCGCCTCGACTTGGAGCGCGCGGCCAGCGCGATTGCCCCCGAGGACTATCCCCTCTGTGCCGCCCTCAGCGAGCACACGCCGCACGAATTCGGCGAGCAGAAGACGATGCCGCGCATGCGCATCTATCGCCGCATCCGGGAAACGCGCCTGCGGCTGCTCGCCGCCGGCATCCCCTCTGCCGCCTGATACGGATTTCGAGGTGGCTGAGTAATAGTGGTCATGGAAAAACCCATCCCCGACATCCGCGCAGTGGCGAAGCCTCTCACTGAGGCGTCGCTCTGCACCTGGCTGGGCGCCGCGGCACCTGGCGACAGCATCACCTACCACCGCGGCGCACTCGCCCGGCAGGTCTGCCCGCAGTTGCAGTGCCTGCCCGAAGACGAGCGCACCGCGCTGCAGCGCCTGGCGGCCCGCGCCTGGAAACTGGCTGAGCTCGGCCTGGCCGACATCGTGCAGCGCCGCCACGGCTACGAGGACTACGCCTACATCCTCGTCGCCCGCCGCCGCCCGCGCCGCGCTGCCTCCGCCATCCTGCCGATGCTGCTCGCGGAGGCCGCGTGATGGACGCGCTCCGCACCAATCGCCCCACCCTCGACGCGCTGCGCCACATGCCGGTGAGCGACGTCATCGCGCTCCCCGCCGAGCATCTGGCGCTGCTGCAGACCGATGCGCGCGAGGCGCTGGATGCCGCCAAGCGCATGCAGGACTGGATCGAGGCCGCGATCGCGCTCCGCTACGAGCAGCGCGCCGTCGGCGCCCGTGCCGCGGCCGGCAAGGACACGGGCACGGTCCGCTTCCAGGACGGCACCGTGGAGATCGCAGTCGATCTGCCGAAGAAGGTGGAATGGGACCAGACGCGTCTCGCCGCGCTGTCCGAGCAGATCCGCGCTGGCGGCGAGGATCCCGGCCAGTATGTCGAGGTCACCTTCAAGGTCTCGGAGCGGGCCTACACCGCTTGGCCGGAGCGCATCCGCCAGGCCTTCGAGCCGGCCCGCACGGTTCGCACCGGCCGCGCCACATATCGCCTCGCCATCATGTCCGAGACGGCGCTGCGCGACAGCCCGCATGGCGCCGCCGTCATCCCGCTGCGGGGAGGCCACTGATGGCGCTGCGCATTATCACCGCCGACGAGCGGCAGGCCGAGGAGCGCGGCGTCAAGGCCGCCATTCTTGGCAAGCCCGGCATGGGCAAGACCTGGCTTCTGAACACGACCTGCGCCGTGACCACTCTCTTCATGGATCTCGAGGCGGGTGATCTCGCCGTGCAGGGCTGGCGGGGCGCTTCGATCCGCCCGCGGACTTGGGAGGAATGCCGCGACTTGGCGCTGTTCCTGGCCGGCCCGAACCCCGCCCTGCGCGACGACCAGCCCTATTCCGCGGCCCAGCATGCGCGGGTGGTCCGCGAATACGGTGATCCGGCGCGCTTGGACCACTACGTCACGCTGTTCATCGACAGCATCACCGTTGCCGGCAGGCTCTGCTTCCAGTGGTGCCGCGGCCAGCCCGAGGCCTTCGCGGAGCGCACCGGAAAGCCAGACGTGCGCGGCGCCTATGGGCTGCATGGGCGCGAGATGATCGCCTGGCTCACGCATCTGCAGCACGCCCGCGGCCGCAACGTGATCTTCGTCGGCATCCTCGATGAAAAGCTCGACGACTTCAATCGTCGCGTCTTCAGCCTGCAGATCGAGGGCAGCAAAACCAGCCTCGAACTGCCCGGCATCGTCGATGAGGTGCTGACGCTGGCGGAGATCAAGGACCAGGGCGGGCAGCCGTTCCGCGCGCTGGTCTGCCAGACGCTGAACCCCTGGGGCTATCCGGCGAAGGACCGCAGCGGCCGGCTTGACCTGCTGGAGCCACCGGACCTGGGCCGCCTTTTCGCGAAGATCCGCGGCACCGCAGCACCCCCCGCGGCGGCACCCGCGCTGCCGGCCTCGCTCGTCACCGCCGCCACCGACACCCCCACCACCTGACCCGAGGAGAAGCATCATGGCTACCTGGAACGACTACAACGACGCCCAGTCCAACCCGAACCTGCTTCCCAAGGGGACGCTCGCTAAGGTCCGCCTCACCATCCGCCCCGGCGGCTTCGACGATCCGAGCCAGGGCTGGACCGGTGGCTACGCCACGCGCGGCAGCACCGGCGCCGTCTATCTCAATGGCGAGTTCACCGTGCTGGAGGGGCCCTACGCCAAGCGGAAGATCTTCACGCTGATCGGGCTCTACAGCCCGAAGGGGCCGGAATGGGCGGGGATGGGCCGCAGCTTCCTGCGCGGGATGCTGAACTCCGCCCGCGGCATCTCCGACAAGGATGTCTCGCCCCAGGCGCAGGCCGCGCGCCGCATCGGCGGCTTCGCGGATCTCGACGGCCTTGAGTTCGTGGCGAAGATCGAGCACGGCACGGATGCGGGCGGCGAGACCAAGAACGAAATCCGCATGGCGGTGACGCCGGACCATCGGGACTACGCCCAGGTGATGGGGCGGCAGGTGGCGCCGGCGGGTTATGCGCCGCCCGCCGCACCGGCCATCCACCAGGGCGCCTTCCCGGCCGCTGCGCCGCAGCCCACCGCTGGGGCCGATCCTCGCCCGGCCTGGGCGCGCTGAGGGAGGCGCGCACCAGCATGATGCTCCGCCCCCGCCAGAAGCTCTTCGTCGAGCGCAGCCTTCGTGCGCTCGGTCAGCACGGCAACACGCTCGGCGTCGCCCCGACCGGCGCCGGCAAGACGATCATGCTGTCGGCGGCGGTGGGCGAGCATGTCGGGGGCAACGCCGCCAAAGCTGCCGTCCTCGCGCATCGGGATGAGCTCACGGCACAGAACCTAGCGAAGTTCCGTCGCGTGAATCCTGGCGTGACCACCTCGGTGGTGGATGCCGGCCAGAAATCCTGGGGCGGCCAGGTCACCTTCGCCATGGTGCCGACCCTGACCCGCCAGGCGAACCTCGAGGCGATGCCGGCGCTGGACCTGCTGGTGATCGACGAGGCACATCACGCCGTCGCCGACAGCTATCGCCGGATCATCGATCGCGCCCTCAACCGCAACCCAGACTGCCGGATCTATGGCGTCACTGCCACGCCGAACCGCGGCGACAAGGTCGGGCTGCGGCAGGTCTTCTCCAACGTCGCCGACCAGATCCGGCTCGGCGAGCTGATCGCCTCCGGCCACCTGGTGCCGCCGCGCACCTTCATCATCGATGTCGGTGTGCAGGACGAGCTGCGGGCGGTGCGCCGCAGCGGTGATGACTTCGACATGGGCGAGGTCGCCCGTGTCATGGACACGGTGCCGGTCACGGACGCCGTGGTGAAGCACTGGCAGGAGAAGGCCGGCGGTCGCCAGACGGTGGCCTTCTGCTCGACGGTCGCCCACGCCGAGCATGTCGCCGCCGCCTTCAACACTGCCGGCGTCCCTACCGTCATGGTCACCGGTGACATGCCGGAGGGGGAGCGACGCTCCGTCCTCGCGGCTTACGCAAGGGGCGAGGCGCGCATCGTCGTCAATGTCGCGGTGCTGACCGAGGGCTGGGACCACCCGCCAACCTCCTGCGTCGTGCTGCTGCGGCCGAGCTCCTTCAAATGCACCATGATCCAGATGGTCGGCCGCGGACTGCGCACCGTCGATCCGGTTGAGCATCCCGGCATCGTCAAGCGCGACTGCATCGTGCTCGACTTCGGCACTTCCTCGCAGATTCACGGCTGCCTGGAGCAGGACGTCGATCTCGACAGCCAGCCCGGCGAAGGTGAGCCGCCCACAAAGACCTGCCCCTCCTGCGAGGCCGAAGTGCCGATCGCAGTGATGGAGTGCCCCATCTGCGGCCACGCCTTCGAGCCCCGCGGGCGCGAGACGGCGCCGCTTACCGACTTCATCATGACGGAGATCGATCTTCTCCGGCGCTCCGCCTTCCAGTGGTGCGACCTGTTCGGCGATGACGCGGCGCTGCTGGCGAATGGCTTCAACGGCTGGGCGGGCATCTTCTTCCTGAACGGGGCCTGGCACGCGGTCGGCGGCGCCAAGGAGGAGCGGCCGCGCCTGCTGTCCATCGGGGAGCGGCTGGTGGCGCTGGCCGCGGCGGACGACTGGCTGAACGCCTACGAGACGGACGAGAGCGCCCATAAGAGCCGGCGCTGGCTGCGCGAGCCGCCGACCGAGCGCCAGCTGATCCACCTGCCGCCCGAGGCACGCGCTGATCTCAGCATGACCCGCTACCAGGCATCAGCGCTGCTGACCTTCAAGTTCAACAAGCAGTTGATCCGCAGCCTGGTGCGCAACGCCCAGCCCGCCGCGCTAGGCCAGGCCGCATGACCGGCCATGCGAAATCCCGTCCCGCCCTGCGCCATCTGCCGCCGCTCCACGCGCGGCTTTGGCTGGTTCGATCCGACACGGCGTCGGCCGCCACGCCCCACCGCTTCCTTCTGCAGCATGGCCTGCCAGGCGCTGTGGACCACCCTTGCCGCGAGGAGCGCGCCCGCCGTGGTTGATCTCACTGAACAGGAACAGGCCGCCATCCGCGCCACCATGCGCCCACTCGGCGAATGCCTGGGGGAGATCGGTTGGCAGACGCGGCTGATCGACCTGACCGAGCCGCAGGTGCTGACGCTGATCGAGGTGGCCGTCGGCGGCTTTCAGGGCGCGATGCAGGAAGCTGCCCGGCAGGCGAATGCCCCCCACCGACCGCTCACCGCCGCGGACGCGCCCTATTGATGCTGGACCTCAACAGTCGCAGCCAGACGTCGGGGCACGTCAACGCCGCCATCGACGCCGCGCTGGTCGCCACCAACGCGGCCACACCGCCGCGCAGCTACCTGGGCGGCTCCCGCTTGGGCCACGCCTGCGAGCGGGCGCTGCAATTCGAGTTCGTGAAGGCCCCGAAGGATGAGGGCGCCGATTTCGACGGACGGCTGCTGCGCATCTTCGGGATTGGGCACGCGCTGGAGGATGTGGCCGTCGCCTGGCTGCGCGCCGCCGGCTTCGACCTCTACACCCGCCGTGGCGGTAGCGAGCATGGCGAGCAGTTCGGCTTCTCCGTCGCCGGCGGGCGAATCCGCGGCCATGTCGATGGCGTCTTCGCTGGCGGCCCGACCATCCCCGGCATGGCGTTCCCAGCGCTGTGGGAATGCAAGACCATGAACGCGAAGTCCTGGCGCGAGACATCCAGCAAGGGCGTGGCGGTCAGCAAGCCGATCTACGCGGCGCAGATCGCCGTCTATCAGGCCTACATGGATGCAATCGTGCCGGGCGTGGCCGACAATCCGGCGCTGTTCACCGCCATCAACAAGGACACGGCGGAGCTGCATCATGAGCTGGTGCC
>NZ_JAIEQY010000403.1 GCF_019747315.1 Roseococcus sp.
CCGCCGCCCCTCCCGCCGGTCATGGCGGCCCAGCCCCGGCCGCCGGCCCCGCGCCTGACGCAAGCGGCCACCTCGGCCGCGGCCGATTCCTCGGAGCCGGCGACCATTCGCCTGCAACGCCCGCCACCCGTTCCGGTTGCGGCGCCTGCGCCGGCCGTGGGCGCGCCGCCGCCGCCGCCGCCGCCGCCGCCAATACCAGCAATAGCCGCGCCAGCCGTTGCCGCGCCCCCCATCCCGCCGCCTGCCGCGGCACCGGAACCGCTCGTCCTGATGACGGACGCGCCGGCTGTGCCGCATCCGGCACCGCCCGCCACGATGGAGGCTCCGCCGGCTGTTGCCGCGCCGCCGCCTGCGCCAATCACCTCCGCTCCAGTCCACTCCGCTTCAGCGGCGCCCGCACCAGCACCGCTCGCACCGGTGGCCCCCGTTGCGCCCGCGGTGCCATCGCCGCCTGCAGCCCCGGCCGTGGTGGCTGCCATGGTGGCCGCCGCGCCAGCCGCCCCGTCGCCCCTTCCTGTCATGCTGGCGCCGGCTGTGGCTGCGCCGCCGCCGGCGCCACCCGTCGCGCCCGCCATACTGGCGCAGGCCGTCGTCTCGCCTCCGCCGCCCGAGCCGCGCCGCACCGCGCCCGCCCCGGTGGGGGCGGCCCCGGCGATCCTGCCCCAGCCTGTGGTTGCGCCACCGCCTGCCCCGCGCACGCAACGCGCGGCGGAGATCCTGGCGGAGCCGATGAGGCTCTTTGAACTGGCGGCACTCCCCGAACCGGCGCGGCCAGCGCCGCCCGAGGAACCTGCCCTCGCGCTGTTCGCCCAGATGCTCGAAATGCCCCAGGCCAACGAGGCGCCGAAGATGGCGCAGGTGGACTGGGCGGCCCTGGCCACGCCGCCGCCTGCGCCGCAGCCACCCCTGGCGGAGACCGGACTTTTCGCCCGCCCGCGCGAGGCTTCCGTCCTCCCGCCCCTGGCGCCGAGCCCGCTGCCAGCCCCAGCTCCGGCCTCCGCCCCGGCCGCAGCGGATGATTTCGCCATCTTCGCGAGCCTCGGCGGGCCACGCGATGCGATGCAGCCGGCCCCGCCCGCCCCGGCCGGCAGCACGCTGAGCCGCCTGAAGCATGTGGTGACCCATCCGGGCCAGGCCGGCCTGCCGCACCCCGTGAGCATGGCAAGCCTGCCCGATCCCCAGCGCGGGTTGGGGGGGGGCTTCGGCACATCCATGCCGGCAGCGGCCGTGACAGTTCCCCTGGGGGAGGTTATGCGTCTGGTTGCCGCGGGCGGGCCGCCCGCAGCATCCCCTTTTGACACGTTCCGCGCCGCCCTGCGGACGCCTTCCCCCTTCTGAGTTCGCGGAGGCTGCATGCCCCTCATTTGCTTCGCTTCCCCCAAGGGCGGTGTCGGGAAAACCACCCTGGCCGCCAATGTCGCCGATGCCATGCGGCGGCAGGGCCGGCGCGTCCTGGTGATGGATTTCGACCCGCAGAACACGCTGCGGCTGCATTTCGGCGTGCCGCTGAGCGACACCTCGGGCTTCATGACCGAGCTGCCCAAGCGCCCTGATTGGCGCGAACTGGTGCGGCAGACCTCCTCGGGCGTCATGCTGCTGCCACACGGCTCGATCGACATCCGGGGTGCCCTCGGCCTGGCGCATGCGCTGGAGCGCGACCCCGAGCTGCTGGCCGCCCCCCTGCGCGGCATCCTGGCCGATCCCAACCTGCTGGTGATCGCCGATACGCCACCCGGCGCCTCGCATTCGCTGAACATCCTGGCGCCGATGTCGGCCATGGTCTGCGCCGTACTGCTGGCCGATGCGACCAGCGCCGCCCTGGTGCCGGATATCGACAATGGCCGCTTCCTGGGCGCCGGCACCATGGCCGCCCTCTTCGCCGGGCGCCTGCGCGTGGTGCTGAACGGGGTGGACCCCAACACCCGCCTCTCGCGCGCCGCCGCCGAGACGGTGGCCCGGCATCTGGGCCCACGCCTGCTCGGCGCGATCTGCCGGGAGGAGATCGTGGCCGAGGCGCTCGCCGCCCAGCGCCTGGTGCTCGACATCGCGCCCAACAGCCAGGCGGCCGAGGATTTGCGGGAAATCGCCCGCGGCATCGAGGCAGCCCTGCCGCCGGTCCCTGAGCCATTCAATGCGGGCTGGGGAGCCCGATGACCGAAATTGCAGCGCGGAAGGAGCGTCTTGCCCGCCTTCCCCTGATGCGAAACAAGTGGTTTGGCATTGTCCTGACGCTTCTCGGTGCCAGCCTCTCGCTGACCGTCATCACGGTTCCCATGGAGGCCGAACAACAGGTTGTCTTCGCGCTGGGCACCCTGGTGCTCTTCCTGGTGTTCAACCGGTTGCAGGGGCGGACCATCACGCTCCTGCTGATCCTGCTCTCCCTGCTCGTCTCGCTGCGCTATATCTTCTGGCGCGTCACGGACACGCTGGATTTCAGCAGTTTCCTGCAGACCTTCCTGGGCGTTGGGCTGCTGCTGGCCGAGATCTACGCCATCATCGCGCTGGTGCTCGCCTATTTCCAGACGCTCTGGCCGCTCGACCGCAAGCCCGCGCCGCTGCCCGCAAACCCCGATGAGTGGCCGGCCGTGGATGTCTTCATCCCCAGCTACAACGAGCCGCTGGACGTGGTGCGCCCCACCGTCTTCGCCGCCCTCGCGCTCGACTGGCCGCCGGACAAGCTGAACGTCTACCTGCTGGATGACGGGCGGCGCGAGGATTTCCGCCGCTTCGCCGAGGAAGTCGGCTGCCACTACATCATCCGCCCCGACAACAAGGGCGCCAAGGCGGGCAATATCAACCACGCGCTGGCGCAGACCAGCTCCGAATACGTCGTCATCTTCGACTGCGACCACGTGGCGACACGCGGCTTCCTCCAGCTCAGCCTGGGCTGGATGCTGCGCGACCAGGGCCTCGCGATGGTGCAAACGCCGCATTATTTCTACTCGCCCGATCCCTTCGAGCGGAACCTGGCCGCCGGCCAGCGCGTGCCCAATGAGGGCCGGCTCTTCTACGGGCTGATCCAGCAGGGCAACGACTTCTGGGGCGCCACCTTCTTTTGCGGCTCCTGCGCGGTCATCCGGCGCACCGCGCTGGAGTCGGTGGGCGGCGTGCCGACCGAGACGGTGACGGAGGATTGCCACTGCTCGCTGCGGATGCAGAAGAAGGGCTGGCGCACCGCCTATCTGCGCGTGCCGCTGGCCGCCGGCCTCGCGACTGAGCGCCTGATGCTGCATATCGGCCAGCGCATGCGCTGGGGCCGCGGGATGATTCAGATCCTGCGCATCGAAAATCCCCTATTTTCCAAGGGTTTGAACCTCGCGCAGCGGCTTTGTTACTTCAACGCGATGTTCCACTTCCTGTTTCCGCTGCCGCGCTTCGTGTTCCTGACGGCACCGCTGGCCTTCCTGATCTTCGGCGAGAGCATCATCGCCGCCTCGCCACTCGCCATCGTGGCCTATGCCGGGCCGCATATCGTGCTCTCGGTCACCACCGCCTCGCGCATCCAGAAGACGGTGCGGCATTCCTTCTGGTCGGAAATCTACGAGACGGTGCTGACGGTGTACCTGCTGCCGGTCACCCTCTCCACCCTGCTCGACCCCAAGCGCGGCCGCTTCAACGTGACCGACAAGGGCGGCACGCTGGACGAAGGCTATTTCGACCTGCGCGCCGTGGGCCCGAATATGGGCCTGGCCGCGGCGCTGCTTTTCGGCCTGCTGCTGGGCATCTACGGCCTGGCGGCCAATGCGCCGCAGACGCTGGAGTTCCAGGCCTTCGCGCTGAACGTGATCTGGGCGACCTTCTGCCTGATCGCCGTGCTGGCCGGCCTGGCCGTGGGCCGCGAGCGACGGCAGGTCCGTTCCCGCGCCCGCGTCTCGGCCGAGGTGCAGGCCGCCGTGCTGCTGGCCGATGGGCGCCGAATCGAAGGCCTGTCGGAGGACCTCTCCCTCGGTGGCGCCGCGCTTCGCGCCCCCGCGCCCGAAAGCTGGGGCGAGGATAATCTCGTCATGGTCGAGTTGGACGCTGGTTCGCAGCGCGTAACCGTGCCGGCGGAAGTGTTGCGCTGGCAAGGGGATCGTCTCAATTTGCGGTTCCTGCCGCAGGATTTGCAGGATGAGGGCAGTATCGTTATTGCGACTTTGTGCCGCGCGGATGCCTGGGTGGACTGGGACAACATCCGTGCTGACCGGCCGCTGCGCTCGTTGAAGGAAGTCCTTGTGTCCATTGGTGGTCTCTTCGCGGGCGGTTCGCAGTTCAGTTTCCGCAAGCGCGCACCGCAAAAGGGCGGGGCGGGCCGTGCGATCCAGGTGCCCGACACCATGCCGGACCTGGACGCCGCCAAGGCGGGCGCCACGCCGGCGCTGGAAGCCGCGAAGAGGGCGGGCATCGCGCGCCCCTCCGTGCCGGCCGCGGTCGCGCTCGCGCTGCTGCTGACGCCGGCCGCCGCCTGGGCGCAGTCGCGCGGCACCGCGCCGCTGCCGCCCACGCTGTCGCCACCGCCCGCGCTCTCCGCCCCGCCGTCGCTCTCCCCGCCGGGCGGCCAATCGGGGGCCTCGCCCTTCTCGCCGCCGCCCGCCCTGTCGGCGCCGCCGAGCCTCTCGCCCGCGCCCGCCCTGCCGCCCATCCTGGGCAGCGCGCCGCCCAGCCTTGGGGCGGCGCCCGCGCCTGCCCTCGGCAACCCGCTGCTGCAAACCCAGGGGCAGGACGCGCCGGGCACCCGCACCGAAACCCGCACCCTGCGTCAATTGGGCCTGCGTGGGCCGATGCAGATGCGCGGCGTCTCCGACCTCCAGGGCCTGCTCTTCGGCGTGCGCGGCGATGAGGTCGTCACCTCGGCGCGCATGACGCTGCAGGGCGCCACCTCGCCTGCGCTGATCCCCGAGCTCAGCCAGATCGCCTTCACCCTCAACGAGCAGTTCATCGGCACGGTGCAGCCCGACCGCGCCCGCCCGGCCTTCGGCCCGCTCGAATTCCCGATCAACCCCTTCTTCTTCGCCGATGTGAACCGGCTGAACTTCCGCTTCACCGGCCGCTACGCCATCGAGTGCAACGACCCGCTCTCCGGCCTGCTCTGGAGCACCATCTCCGACAATTCCACCATCTCGCTGCGGCTGGAGCGCCTGCCGATCTCGCGCGACCTGGCCCGCCTGCCGGAACCCTTCTTCGACCCGCGCCTGCTGCGCGAGCCCTTGGTGCTGCCCTTCATCCTGCCGGATGTGCCGAGCAATGACGCGCTGCGCGCCGCCGCCATCGTCTCCTCCTGGTTCGCGGTGCAGGCCGATTACCGCGGTTCGACCTTCCCGGTCGGCAACCTGATCCCGCCGCGCGGCAATGCCGTGGTGGTCTCGGCCGGCATGGATTCCATTCCCGGCCTGATCCTGCCGCGTCTGGAAGGCCCGACCCTGGCCATCGTGCCCAACCCGAATGACCCGTTGGGCCTGTTGCTCGTCATCGCCGGCCGCAACGGGCAGGAGGCGGTGGCGGCGGCCACGGCGCTCGGCGTGGGGCGTGAGGCGCTGAGCGGCGAGCTGGCCACCATCACGGCCCAGGAAGTGCCGCCGCGCCAGCCCTATGATGCGCCGCGCTGGGTGCGGGTGGATCGCCCGCTGCGCTTCGGCGAGATCATGGACCCCTCGGAGCTGCAGGCCTTCGGCTATGTGCCCGGTCCCATTGCCGTTCCCTTTCGCACCGCGCCCGATCTCTACACCGCGCGGGACCGCGCACTTTCCGCCCAGATCCGGTTCCGCGCGCCGCCCGGGCCGATCATGGACGTGGCGGTCTCGCGCCTGGATATCGCGCTGAACGACATCTACCTGCGCTCCGCCCCGCTGCGCCAGGCCGAGCTGGCCTGGCCTTTCAACTGGATCCAGCGGCAGGTCGCGGGCAGCGAGGTGGACGAGGTCCAGATCGGCCTGCCCAGCTACATGCTCTTCGGCCAGAACGAGTTGCAGCTGCGCTTCGACATGCGCCCGCTGCATCGCGGCGACTGCATCGCCGTCCCCGGTGACATCCGCGCCTCGGTGGACCCCGACAGCACGATCGACCTGACCGGCGCCCATCGCTTCACGACGCTGCCCAACCTGGCCTTCTTCACCAGCTCGGGCTTCCCCTTCACCCGCCATGCCGATCTCTCGCAGACCGCCGTGGTGATGCCCGAGCGTCCCTCGCAGACCGATCTGGAAACCTTTCTCACCCTGCTCGGGCGCGTCGCCGCGCTGGTGGGCTACCCGCCGGTGAACCTGCAGGTGGTCCGCCCCGACGCGTTGCAGAGCGTGGCCGACAAGGACCTGATCGTGATTGGCCCGCTGGGCCGGCAGCCGGCGCTGCAAAGCCTGCTGCGGAACTCGCCACTCCAGCAGGAGGGCAACAGCCTGACCGTCCGGCTGAATGATGTCCTCGGCGATTTCCGCCATCTCTTCGGCGGCGAGCGCCGCGGCGAGCTGGAGCGCGTCTCCGCCCTGCTGGCCGCCCCGGGCGAGGCGCTGGGCGCGTTGATCGGCTTCGAGAGCCCGCTGCGCGGCGGCCGTTCGGTGGTGGCGCTGACCGGCTCCAGCCCCGCCGGCATGGAAGCCATGCTGACCGCCCTGCGCGACCCCGAGCAGGTGCCGCGGGTGCAGGGCGATACGGCGCTGCTCTCGGGCGGCCGGGTCCAGGCCTTCCGCGTCGGTTCCACCTACACCACCGGCACGCTGCCGCCCTGGCTGTGGCCGGAATACTTCATGAAAAACAATCCCTATGCCCTGCTTGGGATCCTGCTGGCGATCCTGTTGCTCATGCCGGCACCGGTTTACTGGGTTCTGCGGCGCCGCGCGGCCCAGCGCCTCAGGGAGCGTTCGGTGTGATGATGGGGCACAAGAAGCCGCATGGCCCGCGACTGGGAGGTTCAAATGCATCAGGATGATAGGCGGATCACGCGTCGTGCGGGTCTGATGGGCGCCGTGGCGGCCCCCTGGGTTGCGCTGCCGGCCAGGGCGCAGCAGCCCTCCTTGGTGGAAACCGGCACGGATGGTTGGCTGTTTCCCGTCTGGGACCGGCTGATCCGCATTGACATGGCCACGCTCCGCGCCGCGCTGCAGACGCTGAACGAGGCGATCGGCATCCTGCGCGCCGCCCGGATCCAGGTGGCGATCTGCCTCATCCCCTCGCGCAAGCGGCTGATGCGCCAGTACCTGCCGGCCGGCTCCCAGGTGGCGCCCGAGGCAGCGCAGCGCTACAGCCTGACCGTCACGGAAGCCACCCGCGCCGGCGCCCTGGTGCCCGACCTGGACGCGCTGTTCCGCGCGCAAATCCAGCGCGATCCGGCGCACCCGCTCTTCTTCAAGACGGACACGCATTGGACGCCGATGGGCGCCGAACTCGCCGCGGTCGAGATGGCGCGGCAGATGCGCGCCCAGATGCAGCTTCCGGCCAGCCCGCAGCCCGGCACCCGCCTGGGCGATCTTCGCCCGATGGTGCTGGCAGCGGGGGATCTGGTGCAGCATGTGCCCGCGGCGCAGCGCGCCAGGTTCGGCGCGGAGCAATCCCTGATCCGTCAGATCCTGGGCGCCGAGGGCGCCGCCGCGCTGATCGAGGATGACAGCTACGACACGGTGGTGGTGGGCACCAGCAACGTCCAGCCCCGCTTCG
Organism: Roseococcus sp.; assembly: GCF_019747315.1. GTDB lineage: Bacteria > Pseudomonadota > Alphaproteobacteria > Acetobacterales > Acetobacteraceae > Roseococcus. Next base: position 7,624 of record NZ_JAIEQY010000403.1, read on the forward strand.
GCTTCCAGCCGGTGCTGTCCAACCAGCTGGTGCGCCCCGTGGGGCTGTTCTGGCGCCCCAACAATGTGGGCGCCTATTTCGCCCTGATCGAATACGTCCGCAGCGAGGCCTTCAAGCGGCAGCGCCCGCGCGCCCTGGTCTGGAACCATCTGGAGCAGGACATGGTGAACACCACCAACAACTCCTCCTGGGGCACCGGGGCCATGCCGCCGGCCGAATTCCTCAACCAGCTCCGCCGAGCTGTCGCATGAGGGGCCGTGGCATGAGGCGCCTTCTCCTCGCCGCCCTGCTCTGCCTGGGCGCGCCAAGCGCGGCCTGGTCCCAGGCGCAGGTCTATGACCCCGTGCCGCCGCGTGGCTCGGCCTATCTCCGCCTGGTGAACGTGCTTCCGGGCGAGGTGACCGCCCGCCCCGATTTCCTCCCGCAGCAGCGCCTGGGCACGGCGCCGGCGCAGCGCGTCATGGCCTTCACCGCCATTGAGAATGTCGCGAACCGGCAGCTGCGCGTCGAATTCCAGGAAGGCGCCCGGCGCGGCCAGGCGAGCTTCCGGATCGAGCCCGGCAGCTTCGTGACCGTGCTGCTGCACGCCAGGGCGGATGGCACGCTGGCCGCCACGCCCGTGGTGGATTCGGCCGATTTCAACCGCGCCCGCGCCCGCCTGGCCTTCTACAACGCCATGCCGGATTGCGCGGCGGCCGCGCTCTCCATCCACCCTTCGGGCCCGGCCGTCTTCGAGGGCGTGCCGAGCCTCGCCACCCGCTCGCGCAGCGTGAACCCGGTCTCCGCCGAGATTCGCGGCCAGTGCGGCGAGCGTGCCAGCGCGCCCTTCGCGCTGGAGGGGCTGGAGGCCGGCGGCATGTACTCCATCTGGCTGATCAGCGCCGCGCAGCCTGTGGCTTTCCTGACGCGCGACACAACGGCCATCTGGCGGCCATGACAGGACGCCCCGGATGTTGAGCGGCAAGAGCCGGCGGAAGCGACGCGGCTTCCCGCGGGAGGCGCTGGGCCTGGCCTCCGGCCTGATGCTGGCCGGCCTGCCGGCGGCCGCGCAGGTGCCGCCGACGCTGTCGCCGCCGCCCGCCCTTTCTCCACCGCCTTTCCTCTCGCCGCCCACCGCCCTGGCACCGGCGCTTTCGCCGCCACCCAGCCTTGCGCCGCCCGCTCTCTCGCCGCCCACCCTCTCGCCACCCGGCGCCATGCCGGCCGGCGGCGGCACGGCGGCCGGCAGCGATGTGCGCAGCGGCGGGGGCGCCGCCTCCAGCAACCTGCTGGAGCAGGCCGCCTTCTGGCAGCAGCAGGGCCAATCCGAGCGCGCCTTGCAGACCCTTGAGCGCCTGCTCACGGTCGAGCCCAACAATGTGGAGGCGCTGGCCAGCGCGGTGGAGCTGGCCTCCGTCAGCAACCAGACCGATGCCGCGCGGCGCTACCTCAACCGGTTGCGCCGGCTGACCCCGAATGACCCGCGGGTGACGCGGGGCGATGAGCTCGTCCGCCTCATGGGCGACAATTCCGAGACGCTGACCAATGCGCGCCGCCTCGCGGGCGCCGGCCGGCAGGAGGAGGCGCTGGCGCGCTACCAGCAGCTGTTCCGGGATGGTCGCATCCCCCCGGCGCTCGCTCCGGAATATTACCAGGTTCTCGCCGGCTCGTCGGATAGCGGGTACCGGCAGGCGGCACAGCAACTCGGCCAGCTGGTGGCTGCCAACCCGAATGATGCGGGCCTGGCCCTCGTCTATGCCCAGATCCTGACCTACCGCGAGGATTCCCGCTCGGAAGGCATTGACCGGCTGCAGCAGCTGGCCTCGCAGCGCGGCTCGCGCGAGCCGGCGCGGCTGGCCTGGCGGCAGGCCCTGCTCTGGACCAGTGAGGATGCCGAGGGCGCGGCGCGCATCCGGGCCTATCTCGCGGTCTATCCCAATGACCCCGCGCTGGAGGCGCGGATGCGCGCCTCGGAAACCGCCATCTCGCCTGGTGCCTCCGCGCGCCTCTTCGGGTGGGAGGCGGTGGATCGCGGGCGCAACGCGGATGCCGAGCGCCAGTTCAACACCGCGCTCACCATCGACCCGAACGACACCGAGGCCATCATCGGCCTCGCCGTGCTCCGCAAGATCCAGAACCGGATGGGCGAGGCGCGCACCCTGCTGGACCGCGCCATCGCGCTGGCGCCCGAACGGTCCGACGAGTTCACCCGTGCGGTGGGCAGCCTGACGCCCTGGGCCACGGGCGGTGGTGGCGGTCGTGGCGGCGGCGGCCCGGTGGGCCCGAGCGTGCTCGCCTGGCGCGCGCTGGAGCGCGGCGACTTCGACCGCGCCGATTCCCTGGCCCGGCGCGGCCTGAATGCGCGCGGGCAGGAGCGCCTGGACAGTGAATTGATCCTCGGCCAGGTCGCGCTGCAACGCCGCGATTTCGTGACCGCCGAGACGCGCTTCCGCAACGCCCTGACCCAGCGCCCGCGCCAGCGCGACGCCATGCAGGGCATCTACCTGGCCCTGGTCGGCCAGGACCGCATTGCGGAGGCCGAGGCGTTCCAGCGCGAGATGGGCCTGCCGCCCGATCGGGGCGCCCAGGTCGGGCGCGCCTTCAGCCTGCGCGAACGCGCGGCGCTGACCAACAATCCCGAGCAATCCGTCGCCCTGCTGCGCCAGGCCATGGCCATGGCCCCCGGCAACCCCTGGATCATGGTGGATGCGGCCCGCAAGCTGAGCGCCCTCGGCCAGGTCGAGGAAGCGCGGGAAATCCAGGCCCGGCTGGAGCAGGACACCAGCGCCGATGGCTCGACCGCGGCCGCCCTGCTGGCCCTGGACCAGGAACGCTTCGGCACCGTGGTCGCCCTGCTGGAGCGCGTGCCCGCGCGCGTCCGCAATGCCGACACCAACCGCCTGCTGACCGCAAGCCGGCGTGAATTCGAAGTCCGCCAGCTGGAATTGCAGGTGCGCGAGGGCCGGCCCGGTGCCGCCGATGCGCTGCTGGCCATGGCGGGGCGCCGGGATCCCTCCTTCATCGTCGGCCCGGCCACTGTGCGCGCCTTCGCGCGGCTCCAGGATTCGCTGCGCGCCGGCCTCGCCGCCCGCGCGGCGCTGGCCGCCAACCCCAATACGAGCGCGGCCGACCGTATTTCGCTCGCTTCCGCGCTGCTCGATGCGAACCGCATGGAGGATGCGACGGCCCTGGCCACGCCGCTGCTGAGCGACCGCAACCTGCCGCCCGAGACGCGGCGTGAATTGGCCGCCGTGATGGAAATCGGCGCCAGCCAGCAATCCGACGCGCTGGCGCTGCGCCGCGCGCCCGAGCAAGGCTACCAGGTGCTCGCCCCCGCCCTGGCCGCGGCTCCGGCCAGCGTACCGCTGAACATGGCGCTGGTGCGCCTCTATGTCGCCAGCAACCGCATCGATGAAGCGCGGCAATTGGTGGATGCAGTGCTGGAGCGCGACCCGCGCAACCTCTCCGCGCGCCTCGCCAAGGTGGACCTCGCTTTGGCGCAGAACCGCCCGCGCGAGGCGGATGCGCTGATCACCGAGACCGCCTTCCTCTACCCCGGCGACATCCAGGTGACGCTGGCCGAGGCGCGCGTGGCCCGCGCCCGCGGCGAATACGTCCGCACCCTGCGCCTCGTGGAATCGGTCGGCGCGCGGCGCCTGGAGCATCTGCGCAACAGCGGCCAGCTGGCCGAGGCCACGCTGACCGAGCAGGCGCTGCGCCCCACCCGCGGCGGCCCCGGCCCCGCGCAACTGCACGATCCACTGACCGCGCAGATCGCGCAGGAGCTGATCCGCGCGCGTGACGAGGCGGCGACCTGGCTGCAGGCCGGCGCCATGCTCGCCTATCGCACCGGCGATCCCGGCACCTCTCGCCTCACCACGCTGACGGTGCCCCTTGAGGTCACCACGCCCATGCCCGGCAACATGCCCGGCCGCGTCGTGGTGGGGGTGGATACGGTGGCGCTCAACGCGGGCAACCTGAGCGTTGACCCCGCCACCGGCAATGTGCCGCGTTTCCGCAGATACGGGTCCGTCGGTGGTACCGTGCCGCCCGAGACGCAGGAGGGTGCGGCGCTGCGCGTCGCCTATCTCGGCCGCAATGTCCGGGCGGATATCGGCTCCACGCCGCTGGGCTTCGCCCGTACCAACATCGTGGGCGGCGCCGAGGTGGTGCCGCGCATCAACGAACAGCTGCGCATGCGCCTCACCATCGAGCGTCGCGCGGTGACGGACAGCATGCTCTCCTACGCCGGCATGCCCAATTCGGTGGCGGGCGCCCCCTGGGGTGGCGTGGTGCGCACGGGCGGGCGCATCCAGTTCGAATGGGCGCCCACCGCGCGCTTCGGCACCTATGCGGGCGCCGGATACAATGTCTACCGGGGTAACAACGTCGACAACAACAACCGGGTCGATGCCGGCATCGGCGCCTATTACGCCGTCCTGCGCGAGCAGAACAGGCAGCTCACCATGGGCGTGGACCTGCGCTACTTCGGTTTTCAGCGTGACCTGAGCGGCTTCAGCTTGGGGCAAGGCGGGTATTTCAGCCCGCAGCAAAACATCGTCGCCTCGCTCCAGGCGGAATACATCGCCCGCTGGGGAGATTGGTCCCTGCGCACGGTCGGCGCGGTCGGCTACCAGAACTACCGGATCGAGAATGGCTTCAGCCAGGGCAGGCACAATAGCGGCATCACCGGCTCGGTCTTCGGCAACCTCGAATATGCGGTGACGCCGAATTTGCGCCTCGGCGTGGCAGGGCGCTTCGAGGGGGTGGGCGACTACCAGGATACGGTCGGCCTCTTCTACCTGCGCTGGCGCCTGGACCGCCCGCGCGAGGATTTGCTGCCGCTCCACGCGGGTGCCGCCTCGCCGACTCCCAATGTGAGCGATCCCATGCGCTCCAGCTTCGGCGGCGGGCGTCCGGAATGGATTGGCCTGCCCAGCGGCGCCTCCACGCCGACATGGTAGCGTGAGCATGCGGCGCGCGGCGCTCGCCCTCGCGCTGCTGCTGGGGACCGTGGCACCGGCATGGGGCAATTGCCCCGCCCCGGCCCCTGGGCGCCCCCTCCCGCGTGAGGCCGTGCCCGCCGTGCTCGAATGGGCGGAATGGCGCAATGCGGTGGACCTGCTGGCGGGCTGGATGCGCACCGCACCCCTGCCGCAGGCGCGGCTGGTCTTCCTCGGCGATTCCATCACCCAGGGGTGGCAGCCGGATGTGTACCGGCTGTTCTACGAGAATCGCGGCGCGCTGAACCTCGGCATTTCCGGCGATGCGACCCAGCACATGCTGTGGCGCCTGGAGAATGGCCATTGGCCGGCCAATCTCCGGCCCAGCACGGTCGTCCTGCTGATCGGCACGAACAATATCGGCCAGGGCAGCCGGCCCGAGGATGTGGCCATCGGCATCGGCCGCGTCCTGGAGCGGCTGCAGCGCCTGGCGCCCGAGGCGAAGATCCTGCTGCTCGGCGTGCTGCCGCGCGGCGCCACGGCGGCGGACCCGACACGCCAGCCCATCGCGCGGCTCAACCAGTTGATCGCCGCCTGCGCCGACAACCGCCGCGTCTTCTACAGCGACCCCGGCTCGATGATGCTGGACGCCCAGGGCGCGCTGCATGCATGGGTCGCCTGGGACCGGCTGCATCTGACGCAGGTGGGCTACGCCATGCTCGCCGCGGCGATCGAGGGCCAGATCCGCCAATTGATGCCGCGATAAGGGTCAGGCGGGCTCCAGCAGGCCCATCGCCCAGAGCCGGCGCGCGAAGGCGGAATCCCCGGCCTCGGTCCCTTCGGCCAAAGCGGCCAGTTCGGCGGCCTCGGCCTCGGTCAGCGGCAGGGTGCCGCCGGTCCAGAACAGGGTCTGCGTGCCATCGCCGTCCTGCACCAGATGGGTGTGCATGGCCTCGGTCAGGCGCAGGGCACCCGCCGGGAAGGGGGCGAAAAGGCCGCGCGCGGGCAGGGGCTGCCGGTCCCGCGCCAATTGCTCCAGCATCAGATTGGCCAGGCGCTCGGCCTGCCCGGGGGTGGCGAGGCGGGTGAGCTTCTCGGCCAGGGCGGGCAGCAGGTCGGTCTCGCCGATGCGCCAGCTGGGGAGGCTTTCGCGCAGGGCAGGGTCATGCAGCTCGGCCACATCCACCAGGGCGCGGATGGCCTGCGCCCAGGAGGCTTCCATGAAGCCGATGGTGGCGTGCAGCGAGAGGCTGCCGGGTTCGGTCGCCGCGTCGTGCATGACGCCGCGCGGGATATAGAGGGCGTCGCCGGGTTCCAGCACCACCACATGCGCCTCCCCCTCGGGCAGCATGTTGCCGGGCCAGGGGGTGCGGCGGGTCGGGCGCGTCAGGCGCTCGCCATCCCAGACGCGCCAGCGCTTGCGGCCCTCGACCTGGAGCACCAGCACGTCATGCGTGTCGAAATGGGTGCGGAACCCCTGCGCGGCGGGGGGCGTCAGGTAGATGTTGGACTGCACGGCATGCAGGAACAGCCGCTCCAGCCCCCGGCAGAACGCCGCGAGGGGCGGATGCGTCTCATGGAATTGCGAGACGACGAGCGAGGCGCCGGCATCGAAAAGCTGCAAAAGCCGCGGCAGGTCCACACGGCCATCGGGCAGGGTGAATTCTTCCTCCGGCACGCCGGCGCTGCCATTGCGCGCCTCATCGGCCATGGCGATGCGCGGGCTGCGGGCGCCATCGGTGCGCAGATGGGCATCGAGCGCCGCCACGCTGAGCAGCCCGGCGAAGCGATCGGGACGGGAGCCGCGGAAATGCCGCCACTCCAGCCCCTCGCGCAGGGCGAGGGCCTCATCCACGCTCATCCCCTCGAAGGCGAGGGCGAAGGCGGTCTCGGTCAAACCTTCTGGCATCAGGCAGGGATCCCCGGGCTGGCGCGGCCGGTCATGTAACAGCGGGGGGCGCGGCCCGCCCCGGCGGCGAGAATGCGGCGGATCCCGCCAGGCGAACAAGCCGCTGCCGGCCGGGGTGCTTCACCAGCGGCCGCGGCCCGGCGCGTCACGCGGGTCGGAATCGGTGCGGCCGGTTGCGCGCGTGCCACCCCGGCCATTGCCGGGGCCGTCGCTGGGGTCACGATCGGTGATTCCGGTGCCGCGAGAACCGCCGCGCCCACGCCCCGGCCCGTCGCTCGGGTCGCGATCCGTGATGCCGGTGCCGCCGGTGTTGCGATAGCCGCCGCGGCCATTGCCCGGCCCGTCGCTGGGGTCACGGTCGGTGATTCCGGTGCCGCGCCGGCCGCCGCGGCCATTGCCCGGCCCATCGGCGGGGTCGGCATCGGTGATCCCGGTGCCGCGCCGGCCGCCGCGGCCATTGCCTGGCCCATCGGCAGGGTCGGCATCGGTGATGCCGGTGCCGCGCGTCACCGGCGTCCCATAGACCGGCTGCGGGGTGGCGACGCAGGCCGAGAGCGCAGTGGCCGTGCCGCCCAGGGCAGCGACGCGGAGCACCAGCAGGCGACGGGACAGGCGATTTTCCATGGGTATCTTCCTCCAAGGGGCGGCGTTTTTGCGGGGCCGCCACCTGGCGGACCGGGTCTGGTGCATCTGCGCCGGCTTTGGTTAACGCAGCCGGTAGAATCGTCTTGGCAGGTCCGGCGCGTGGGTCAGCGCCGGCCTTGGCCGGGCCCGTCGGTCGGGTCGCTGTCGGTCCGGCCGGTAGAGGTGCCGCGGCCGCGCCCGGGCCCATCCGAGGGATCGCGATCGGTGCGGCCGGTGCTGCCGCCGCGGCCACGGCCTGGGCCGTCGGTCGGGTCGCTGTCGGTGCGGCCGCTTTGGGTGCCGCGCCCGCGCCCGGCACCATCGCTCGGGTCACTGTCGGTGCGCCCGGTGCCGCCGCCACCGCCGCCACGGCCGCGGCCCGGCCCGTCACTCGGATCCTGGTCGGTGCGGCCGGAGCGGCCGAAGCCGGCACGATCCCCTGAATCGCTGTCCGAACGGCCGCTTTGGGCCTGGGCGCTGCCGGCGGCCAGCAGGCCGGCGCCGCCGGCCAGCCGCGCGACGATCAGCCGCCGCGAGAGGCGCGGATCCTGGGTGGTGGGGCCCGGTCCTTTCACGGCGGCGCCATCCTGCTGCTTGTCCTGCGATGCGCCCGCCTGGGAGGTGACGTCATTTTTCTTGTTGCCGGGCATAATTCTTGGCTTCGATCTTCCTCACTTTCCAAAGTCTGGGCTATGATTTCCACCAATGGCAAGCCGTTCCGGCCTCGACACCTCGGCTTGTCGAAAGTTTAATCTGGGCGCGCACCAAAGGCGGCCCCGGCCCGCATGATCGGGCCTGTTCCGGGAGAGCAAGCGCATGAACACCCCCACCCTGCCAGTCCTCTACACCGCGCTTGAGCCGCTCGACAGCGAGCGCCACGCGGCCCTGCAGCTGCGCGATGTCGGGCATGGCTTCGCCAGCCACCTTTCCTCCATCCCGCTCGCGATCGAGGAATTCGCGCTCGCTGGCCGCCACATGCCGGTCGTCTTTGCCGCCCAGGCGCCGCACATGCCGGTGGCGCTCACCGGCCTGGCCCCCGACCGCAACCTTTTCGTGGATGACAAGGGCGCCTGGCGCCGCGGCACCTATGTGCCGGCCTATTTGCGCCGGTATCCCTTCCTGCTGGTCCGCGCGGCCGCCGATTCCGACCAGCTGGTCCTTTGCATCGACCCCGAGGCGCCGCAATTCGCCGCCTCCGCCGGCGAGCCGATCTTCGATGCCGAGCGCAAGCCGGCACCGCTCGCCACCAAGGCGCTGGAATTCACCCGCTCGGTCGAGGCCGCCTTCCGCAAGACCCAGGAATTCGCCGAGGGGCTCTCGCTCATGGGCCTGTTGCAGCCCGCCGCCACGCAATTCGAATGGGAGGGCAAGCCCTTCCGGGTGGATGGTTTCTTCGCGGTGGACCGCGAGCGCCTGTCCAAGCTGACCGGTGAGCAACTGGCCACGCTGCGCGACAAGGGCTGGCTCGATGGTATCTACGCCCATCTCCTCTCGCTCGGCGGCATCGCCGAGCTCAAGCAGTTGCAGGGCTGAGGCGATGCAGCGCCGCACCTTTCTCGTCGCCGCCGGCCTCTCCCCGATGCTGGCGCTGGACGCCCGGGCCCAGGCCCGCTTCACCAATATCAGCATGTTCATCCCCGCCGGCCCCGGCGGCGGCTGGGACGGGCTGGGCCGCGCCATCGAGCAGGTGGCGCGCCAGGCCGGCCTGGTCGGCAATTTCCAGTTCGAGAATGTGGGCGGCGCCGGCGGCATCGTGGGCCTGCCGCGCTTCGTCTCGCAGCGGCGCGGCCGGCCGGATGCGCTGATGGTCGCGGGCTCGGTCATGGTGGGGGCGGTGCTGACCAACCGCTCGCCGCTCGGCCTCGCCAATGTCACGCCCATCGCGCGGATGACGCAGGAGGTGGGCGTGGTCGTCGTCCCCGCCGCCTCCGACATCCAGGACATTGCAGGGCTGCTGGCGGCGTTCCGGGCCAATCCCGGCGGCACCTCGGTGGCGGGCGGCAGCGCGGGCGGCACGGACCACATCACGCTGGGCCTGATCCTGAAGGCGCTGGGGCGCTCGGCGCGGGAGGGCAGCTACGTGGCCTTCGCCGGCGGCGGGCCGGCCCAGGCCGCCATCCTGGGCGCCCAGGTGAAGGCGGGCATCTCCGGCTATTCCGAATTTGCCGAGCAGATCCGCTCCGGCCGGATGCGGGCGCTCGCCACCACTGGCGAGACCCGCAGCGACCCTGCCATCCCCACGCTCAAGGAATCCGGCGTGGATGTCGTCACCGCCAATTGGCGCGGCGTCTTCGCCGCACCAGGCATCAACGCCAACCAGCGCGCCGCGCTCACCGCGCTGATGACCGAGATCAACGCCCTGCCCGCCTGGCGCGAGCTGCTGGCGACGCGCGGCTGGGACAATGCCTATCTGCCGGGCGCCGATTTCGACCGCTTCCTGGCGGCCGACATTGTGGCAACCGAGACGGTGCTGAAGGAACTCGGCCTGGCGGGATAAGCCCAGGCTGGCAAAGTCGCCGGGAGAAGACACCAGGGGAGGAGGCGCCACCTGGTCGGCGAGACCCTGGCTGAGGCGAAGGGGGCCTGCTGTCTCTCAGGCCCTTCCGCCGCGCATCAGGCGCATCAGCATCCCCTCGCGCAGGCCGCGATCCGCCACGGTCAGCTCCCCCACCGGCCAGAGCTGGCGGATGGCGGCATAGACGGCGCAGCCCGGCAGCACGAAATCCGCGCGCTCCGGCCCCACGCAGGGATGCGCGGAAAGGCCCTTGCGCCCCATGGCGAAGAGCTGTTCCAGCGCCGCATCGGCGGCCTCGGCGTTCAGGCGCGTGCCATCCACCAGCTGCCGCCGGTATTTCGGCAGGGCCATGACCACGCCGGCCAGGGTGGTGACGGTGCCGGAAGTGCCGATCAGCCGGACGCCCCCCGCGCGGATTTCCTGGCCGATGCAGTGCAGCCGGTCGAAATGGGCGAGGCGCGCGTGGATGTCGTCCACCACGGCGGCGAAGCCATGCGGCGAGAAGCAATCACCCCCCTCGCGCTCGGCCAGCGTCACCACGCCGCAGGGGATGGAGATATAGCCGATGAGTTCGGGGCGGGGACCCGTACGGATCCATGCGATTTCGGTGCTGCCGCCACCGATGTCGAAGAGGATGGCGCGGCGATCCCCGGGCTCCAGCAAGGGGGCGCAGCTCTCCATCGCGAGCTCGGCCTCCTCGCGCGGCGAGATGATGCGCGGGCGAAGCCCCGTCTCCTGCGCGGCGCGGGCCAGGAAGGCCGGGCCATTGGCGGCGCGGCGGCAGGCTTCGGTGGCGACGGCGGCCAGGCGGCGCACGGGGCGGCGGTGCAGCCGCTCGGCACAGGCCGAAAGGGCGGAGATGGTGCGGTCCATCGCCGCATCCGAGAGCGCGCCACTGCCGGCCAGGCCCTCGCCCAGGCGGACGATGCGGGAGAAGCTGTCCACCACCCGGAAACCATGCCGCGTCGGCGCGCCAATCAGCAGGCGGCAATTGTTGGTGCCCAGATCCAACGCAGCAAACAACGCTTGCGGCGGGGCCGCGCGGGGGAGGGCCGGTCGGGGGAGAAGGGCACTCATCGGGGGATGGCGGGTCCTGCGGGGGGCGATGCTGTCATGATCGTGAAGCGGGGCTGTCATCGCAAGCAGTATGTGCGCTTGGCAAGCGCGAAATGCGGTGTTACGACCCGCCCAGCCGAGCGGGTGCGCTTGGGGGATAGTTTAACGGTAGAACTTCCGACTCTGACTCGGACAGTCTTGGTTCGAATCCAGGTCCCCCAGCCATCGCCCGCTTAAAGCTCGGTTTTCTCAGCATTTGCCCGTGACTGGGGGATTTTGTCCCCCAGCCATGTCCCACCAACCGTCCCACGCCGCGTCCACCACGGACACGCGTCGGACGCTGCAAGGGCACGGCAATGCGGGCTGTTGAGTTCCTGAAGCTTCGCGGGGAAACCTACTGGTTCAGGAGACGTGTGCCTCTCCCATTGACGGGAATCCTCGGGAAACGGGAAGTGGCCGTGTCCTTGCGGACGGGCCTGCGCCGAGAAGCCGAGGCCCGCGCCCGAGTGGCGTGGATTTGGACGGAGAAGGCGTTCTCATTGGCGAAGGGCGGCACGAGCATCGCACGGGAGAGGGCGCTGGCCCTTTTGCGAC
>NZ_JAIEQY010000407.1 GCF_019747315.1 Roseococcus sp.
CCTTCGCCCGCCGCCGCGCCCGCCACGCGGCGGAAGCGGCAGCCCGGATGGCGGCGGCGGTGCGCCTGCTGCCCGAGGGCTGCGCCGAACTCTGCCCGGAGGCGCTCGGCCGGGATGCCACCGCGCGGCGGGTGATGGCCGCGCTGATCCGCGCGGTGGGCGGTGCCGCCCATGCGCCGACACAGGCGGCGGTCGCCCGGCTGCTGGCGGCGGGCCGGGGCACGCTGGGGGGGGCGCTTTGGCTCCCCGGCGGGCGATGGCTGGTGCGCGAGGCTGCGACCGGCGGCTGGGAGGAGGGGCTTTGGGATGGCCGTTTTCGCGGCCCGCCCCCGCCGGCAGGCTACGAGATCGGCCCGCTCGGCCGGGATTCGGCCTGGTTTCGCGGGCGGGCGCGGCATCTGCCGGCTGCTGCGCTGGCTGCGCTGCCGGCCCAGCGTCGCGAGAGGGATGGAAAGCTGGCTCTGGTGCCCCATCTGTTCTACGATGACATCGGATCTGGCTTTATCCATCGGATGCACTTCGCGCCACGCGGCGGCGCCGTCACGGAATGTCACACAGCTGTGTGAGTTTCGTGACCGCCGGCCATTACCTCGCGTGGCGATGACACCATGTTCACCAAATGCCGGCCCAATGCCCGGCGAAGGGGAATGCGACACGTGAGCAATTTCGGCCGCAACCTGGCCTTGTGGGTGATCGTAGCACTGCTGCTGGTGGCGCTGTTCAACCTGTTCCAGCCCTCGGGCCAGAGCAGCCGCGCCCAGATGCAGGTGGCCTACAGTGACTTCCTGAACGAAGTGAACGCCGGCCATGTCCGTGACGTGGTGATCCAGGGGCGCACCGTCTCGGGCCAGCTCACGGATGGCCGCAGCTTCTCGACCTTCACGCCGGAAGACCCGGCCATGATCTCCAAGCTGACGGAGAAGGGCGTGCGCGTCGTGGCGCGGCCTGAGGAGAGCGAGGTGAACCCGCTTTTCCAGATCCTCATCAGCTGGTTCCCGATGCTGCTGCTGATCGGCGTCTGGATCTTCTTCATGCGCCAGATGCAGGGCGGTGGCGGGCGCGCCATGGGCTTCGGCAAGTCCAAGGCCAAGCTGCTCACCGAGAAGCACGGCCGCGTGACCTTCGAGGACGTCGCCGGCATCGACGAGGCCAAGGCCGAACTCGAGGAGATCGTGGACTTCCTGCGTGACCCCGCGAAGTTCCAGAAGCTGGGCGGCAAGATCCCGAAGGGCGTGTTGCTGGTCGGCCCGCCCGGCACCGGCAAGACGCTGCTGGCCCGCTCCATCGCGGGTGAGGCGAATGTGCCCTTCTTCACCATCTCCGGCTCCGACTTCGTCGAGATGTTCGTGGGCGTGGGCGCGTCCCGCGTGCGTGACATGTTCGAGCAGGGCAAGAAGAACGCGCCCTGCCTGATCTTCATCGACGAAATCGACGCGGTGGGCCGCCATCGCGGCGCCGGCTTGGGCGGTGGCAATGATGAGCGCGAGCAGACGCTGAACCAGATGCTGGTCGAGATGGACGGTTTCGAGTCCAACGAAGGCGTCATCATCATCGCGGCCACCAACCGGCCGGACGTGCTGGACCCCGCGCTGCTGCGCCCCGGCCGCTTCGACCGCCAGGTGGTGGTGCCGAACCCGGACGTGAATGGGCGCGAGAAGATCCTGCGCGTGCACATGCGCAAGGTTCCGCTGGCTTCCGACGTGGACCCCAAGACGATCGCGCGCGGCACGCCGGGCTTCTCGGGCGCGGACCTGGCGAACCTCGTCAATGAAGCCGCCCTGCTGGCCGCTCGCACCGGCCGCCGCACCGTCGGCATGGCGGAGTTCGAGGCCGCGAAGGACAAGGTGATGATGGGTGCGGAACGCCGCAGCCTCGTCATGTCCGATGATGAGAAGCGCATGACGGCCTATCACGAGGCCGGCCACGCGCTGGTCGCGATGCATGAGCCCGAGTGCGACCCGGTGCACAAGGCCACCATCATCCCGCGCGGCCGCGCGCTGGGCCTGGTGATGAGCCTCCCCGCCGGGGACCGCTACTCCAAGCACAAGTCCAAGATGAAGGCCGAGCTCGCCATGGCGATGGGCGGCCGCGTCGCGGAGGAAGTGGTGTTTGGCTCGGACAAGGTGTCCAACGGCGCCTCGGGTGACATCAAGATGGCCACCAACATGGCCCGCATGATGGTCACGGAGTGGGGCATGTCGGACAAGATCGGCATGGTCGCCTATGGCGAGAATAGCCAGGAAGTCTTCCTGGGCCACTCCGTCACGCAGTCGAAGAACCTCTCCGAAGAGACGGCGCGGATCATCGACAGCGAAATCCGCGGCATCATCGACAAGGCCTATGCCCGCGCCACGCAGATCCTGACGGATAACCGCGAGGAACTGGAGCGTCTGGCCAAGGGCCTGCTGGAATACGAGACCCTCTCGGGCGACGAGATCCGCACCGTCCTGCGCGGGGAGCCGGTGGTGCGCAACCGCCCGGATGAGCCGACTTCGGCCGGGCGTGGCAGCGTGCCCAGCGCCGGGCGCAATCCGCGCCCCGATACGGGCGGCGGGCTGAATCCCCAGCCGGTGGGGTGATGTCTTCGGAGTGGTTGGAGCCCTTGGCCCTGTTGCAGGGGCCAACGGCCTTCGCCGCGATGCGTGATGGGCTCGCCCTGCCTTTGCAGGGCGGGCCTTTTGCGTTCTCGCTGCTGCGCGAACCCGCAGGCACCATCATCCCGCCGCCCGACGACCACCCGGCCTTGGAGCGGCTGACCCGCCCCTTCCAGCCCTTCGCGGGCATCGAGCGCCATCGCGCCCGGCCCCTGGTCATGGGCATCGTGAACGTGACGCCCGACAGTTTCTCGGGCGATGGCGCCACGCAGGAGGCGGCCATCCGCCAGGGCCACGCCATGCTGGAGGCGGGGGCCGACATCCTCGATATCGGCGGCGAAAGCACCCGCCCCAATGCGGCACCGGTGACCCCGGAGGAGGAGCAGGCCCGCATCCTTCCGGTCATCCGTGCGTTGGCCACCTCGGCGCCGGTCAGCGTGGACACGCGCCATGCCCGCACCATGCAAGCCGCGCTGGAAGCCGGAGCCGAGATCATCAACGATGTCAGCGCCCTGCGCCATGATGGCGATGCGATCCGCATCATCGCCCAGGCGCGCTGCCCGGTCATCCTGATGCATATGCGCACGCTCGACCCCCGCACCATGCAGCAGGAGGTGCGCTACGAGGATGCCGCGCTGGAGGTGGCCCGCTTCCTCGAAGGGCGCGTCGCCACGCTGGAGGCGCTGGGCATTCCACGCGGGCGGATCTGCGTGGACCCCGGCATCGGCTTCGGCAAGCGCATCGAGGACAATCTGGCCCTGATCGCGCGCCTGCCGCTGCTGGCCAATCTGGGCTGCACCATCCTGGTCGGCGCCTCGCGCAAGGCCTTCATCGGCCGCATCTCCGGCGTGGCCGAAGCGGGCCACCGCGTGCCGGGAAGTTTGGCCGTGGCCCTGGCGGCGGCGGCCCAGGGGGCGCATATCCTGCGCGTGCATGACGTGGCGGAGACGGTGCAGGCGCTGAAATGCGCCGAGGCGCTGGCCGTCGGCTTTGAAGAGGGCTGAGAATGGCTGATTGGCTGCCCCTTCTGGGCTTTTTCGCGGCCTGCTTCGCGACGGCGCTGTCGGGCGCGATCTTCACCCCGGGCGCCTGGTATGAGGGGTTGAAGAAGCCCTGGTGGCGCCCGCCCAATTGGCTTTTCGGGCCAGCCTGGGGCGTGCTTTTCATCATGATCGCCTTCAGCGGCTGGTATGCCTGGCGCGAGGCGGGCTTCGGCCTGGCGATGGTGGTCTATGGCGTCCAGCTCGTGCTGAACTTCCTCTGGTCGGCCTTCTTCTTCGGGATGCGCCGGCCGGATTACGCGCTGTATGATCTGGTGTTGCTCTGGCTCTCCATCCTGGCCTGCATCATCGTCTTCGCGCCGATCAGCGCCACCGCGGCCTGGTTGATGGTGCCCTATCTCGCCTGGGTGAGCTTCGCCGGCTGGCTGAACTTCACCATGCTGAAGCTGAACGGCCCGCGCCCGGCCTGAGCTTCGGCAACGCGCGCCGGGGGGCGGCGTTCCCTCCTTGTGACCTTCCGCACAAGGAGACTTCCATGGACATCCGCCAGGCGCTCGCCGCGACCTTCCTGCTGGCCACGCCGCTGCTTCCCGCCGCTCCGGCGCAGGCCCAGGCGCCTGGGGTGCTCATCTACAGCCAAGCGCTCTCCAGCGGCGTGACCGCGATGGTGCAGGAGAAGCTGCAGCAGGCCGGTGTGTATGGCGGACGCGCCGACGGTGTCTGGGGCCCGGAAAGCCAGGCGGCGCTGGAGCGCTTCCAGCAGACGCGGAACCTCCAGGTGAGCGGCCAGCTGAACCAGGCGACGGCGGCCACGCTGGGCATCCCCCCCTCCGACCTGCTGGCGGCTCGCGCTGCCCAGGCGCCGGCCGCCGCCTCCGTGGCCCCCGCCACGCTGGCGCCGCCCGTCGCGCCCCCCACCGGTGCCGAGCCGGTCAGCCCGGCCGTCATCCGCAATGTGCAGCAGCGCCTGCGCGCGCTGGGCTTTTATCGCGGCGGCGTGGACGGGGTCTGGGGGGCGGGCACCCAGGCCTCGCTGGAGCGGTTCCAGCAGGGTCGCGGCCTGCAGGCGACGGGCCAGGTCAATCCTCTCACGCTCCAGGCGCTTGGGCTCGATCCGAACCGCCCGGCGCGATGAGGCAGAGGCGCCTCGTTGGAGGGTGAAGCAAGGGGCTCGGCCCCTTGGACCCCGGCAGGGTGAAAACCTGCGTGGTTTTCACAAGTTTCCTGCACCTTTGATTACACACGCACCAGGCGCATGGCGAAGAAGCCATCCATGCCCTGGTCGGGGCGGGTGCGCAGATAGCCGCCCTCCGTGGCGCCGATGCCGGGCAGCTCCGTGTCGCGGATGGGATCCAGCCGCATGCCCTCGGGAACATGCGCCAGATGCGCCTCGCCCTCCTCCGCCTGCAGGGAGCAGGTGGCGAAAACCAGCCGCCCGCCGGGCTTCAACAGCTTGCACGCCGCCACCAGCAGATTGCGCTGCTGTGCCGCCAGCACCGCCACATCCTTCGCGCGCTTGAGATGCGGCACATCCGGATGGCGCCGGATCGTGCCCGTCGCCGTGCAGGGCGCATCCAGCAGGATGGCGTCAAACACCGCGCCAGGATTCCAGCCGATCACATCGCTGTTCACCAGGTCGGGCGTCAGCTTCAGCCGCGCCATGTTCTCGCGCAGGCGGGGCATGCGCATCGCCTCGCGCTCGACGGCGACGACATGCGCGCCAGCGGCAGCCAGCTGCGCCGTCTTGCCGCCGGGCGCCGCGCAAAGATCGGCCACGCGCTCGCCGGGCTGCACATCCAGCAACCGCGCCGGCAAGGCCGCGGCGGCATCCTGCGCCCAAAGCTCGCCGGCCGCGAAGCCCGGCAATTCGGTGATGCGCGTGCCGGAGGGCAGGCGCGCCGTGCCGGTCGGCAGCAGTTCCGCGCCCTCGGGCAGGGGGGCACCGGGCTTCAGGGAGAGGTCGAGCGGCGCTTCCGCGCGATGCGCGGCGGCAATGGCCCGCACCGAAGCGCCATGCGCCGCATGCCAGGCGGCCCAGAGCCATGTCGGCGTGTCGAGCCTTTCGGCGTCCAGCTCCTCCAGCGCCTTGGCGCCATGCTCGGCCACGCGGCGCAGCACGGCATTCACCAGCCCCGCCAGCGGGCGCGGCACCAGCGAGACGGCGGCGGAGACCGCCGCATGCGGCGGCGTGCCCAGCAGCAGCAATTCGGCGGCGCCAATCCGCAGCGCGCGCAGGGCCGGGGCCGGCGGCGCGCGGCGCAGGAAGGGCTCCATCACCGCATCCAGGCTGCCCGTCCGCCGCAGCACGGCGGCGGCGATGCGATGCCCGGCGGCCTTGTCGCGGGGCTCGATGGCGGCCGGGATGCTGTCCAGCGCCTCCTCCAGCGCGCGATGCTGTTCCAGCACGGCTTCCAGCAGGAGATCGGCGACGCGGCGGCCAGGGGACACGACATGTGAGATGCTCATCCGGCGCTTTATGGCCGTGCCCGCCCCCCCGTGCTAGACGCGCCGCGACATGACGACCCTCCCCTCTCGACCCCTGGGCCAAATGGACCGCTGGATCACCGCCATCAGCGCGCGCGCCCAGGCCTGGCCGCGCCTGGTGCTGGTGCTGCTGTGCCTTGGCCTCTTCCTGCCCGGCTTTTTCGTCACGCCGGCCACGGATCGCGATGAGAGCCGCTTCGCCCAGGCCACGCGCCAGATGGTGGAGACCGGCGACTACATCCACATTCGCGTGGGGGATGAGGAGCGGAACAAGAAGCCCGTCGGCATCCATTGGGCCCAAGCCACCAGCGTGCATCTGCTGGAGGCCACGGGCCTCGGCACGCGGCGGGACATCTGGGCCTATCGCATCCCTTCGCTGCTCGGCGCGATCCTCGCTGTGCTCGCCACCTTCCAGTTCGGCCGCAGTCTGGTGGGGCGGCGTTCCGCGATGCTGGCGGCGGCCATGCTGGCGGGGTGCATGGTGGTGATGGTGGAGGCGCATATCGCCAAGACCGACGCCGCGCTGCTCGCCACCATCACCGCCGCCATGGGGCTGTTCGGGGCGGCTTATCTGCGGCCCGGGCAATTCACGGCACGGCACGCCGCCGCCTTCTGGGTGATCCTCGGGCTCGGCGTGCTGCTCAAGGGGCCGATCGCGCCGATGGTGCCCCTGCTGACGGGCATCACCTTGCTCATCAGTGACCGCCGCGCGTCCTGGTTCCGCCCGCTGCGCCTGCATTGGGGCGTGCCGCTCATGCTGCTGATGGTGCTGCCCTGGATGGTGGCCATCGGCCTGGCCACCGAGGGCCGCTTCTTCGCCCAGGCCATCGGCGACGACATGCTGGGCAAGGTGGGCTCGGGCGACGAAAAGCATTGGGGCCCACCCGGTTTCTACCTGCTGAGCTTCCTCATCGCCGCCTTCCCGGCGGGCTTCCTGGTGGTGCTGGGGCTTTCCACCGCCTGGGCGCAGCGCCGCCAGCCGGTCACGCGCTTCCTGCTGGCCTGGGTCATCCCGACCTGGCTGGTCTTCGAGGCGGTGGCGACCAAGCTGCCGCACTACACCATGCCGACCTATCCGGCGCTGATGCTGCTCGGCGCCCTCTGGGCCATGGACCCGCTGCGGCGCGAGCCGCCGCGCTGGCTGAAGCGCGCCATGAAGGGCGCGGTCGCGGGTGTCGCCTTCGGCATCGGCATCGTGGCACTCGCCGTGCCCTGGTTCGTCACGCGGCATGAACCCCTGGGCGCGCTGCTGGCGCTGCCTTGCGCGGCGCTGCTGGTCTGGCTGGTCTGGCGCGAGATGGACCGCGCGCATTGGGCGCGGGCCGCCGTGCTGGGCGTGGTGGCGACGATCCCGCTCTACACCAGCATCATGCAATTCACCTTCCCGCGGATCGAGGCGCTGTGGATCGCCCCCCGCCTCGAAGCGGTCCTGGCGCGCGAGGCACCGGGCCTCGACCCAGCGCAATTCGGCATCACCAGCCATGCCGAGCCCTCGACGCTGTTTCACATCGGCGGCGCCCTGCGCCTGCTGCGGCGGGGCGAGGATGCCGCGCGCTTCCTGGCCGAGCAACCGGGGCGCGTCGTCGCCGTTGGCAACCGCGCATTGGATGATTTCAACCGCGAGGCCGCTTTGCAGGGCATCACGCCGCGCGAGATCGGCCAGGTCGCGGGCTTCAACTACACGCGCGGGCGGCCCATCACGCTCAGCCTCTTCAAGGTGACCACCCCATGATCGATCTCGTTACCTCCTGGGTGGCTGCCGCCGGCTATGTCGGCGTCTTCGCGCTGATGTTCCTGGAGAACCTGTTTCCGCCCATTCCCTCCGAACTCATCATGCCCTTTGCCGGATTCGCGGCCGCGCGCGGCGAGCTTTCGTTGCTGCTGGTGATCGTTGCGGGCGTGGCCGGCACGCTGGCCGGCAATGTGTTCTGGTTCGAGCTGGCCCGCGCCTTCGGCGCGGACCGCACGCGCCGCCTCTGCGAGAAATACGGCCGCTGGATCGGCGTGCTGCGCGAGGATCTGGACAAGGCCGAGGTCACGTTGCGCCGCTGGGGGCCGCTCGCCGTCTTCCTGGGCCGCATGATGCCGGGCATCCGCACGGTGATTTCCATCCCGGCCGGGCTGATTGAGATGCCACGCACGGTGTTCTACGCCTGGACGGCGCTGGGCAGCACCATCTGGGTCGGTGGGCTGGCGCTGCTGGGCTACATGCTGGAGGAGGGCTACGAGCATATCGAGGCCTATGTCGACCCCATCGGCAAGGTGCTGGTGGTGCTGGTGGGCGTGCTCTTCCTCTGGCAGATCATCCGTATCTGGACGCGCAAGCCCAAGGCCTGAGCGCGGTTGCACTTCGAGACTGGACCGACGGCGCCACGCCGGTTTCAAACGGGGACATGACGATCACGCCCCCGCTCATCGGCCGCCGGCACCTCGCCGCCGGCCTTGCCCTCCTCGCCCCCGGCTGCGCCCAGGCGCAGGCCACGGGCACCACGCCGCGTCAGACGACCGGCCCCTTCTACCCCACCGACTGGTCAGGCGACGCCGATGCCGACCTGGTGCGCGTGACGGGCGAGGCGGCGCAGGCCCAGGGCGTTGTCACCCATCTGCGCGGGCGGCTGCTGGCGCTGGATGGCACGCCCCTCAGCGGTGCACGGATCGAGATCTGGCAATGCGACGCGCGCGGCATCTACCGCCACCCGCGTGATCGTGAAACCGATCGTGACCCGGGCTTCCAGGGCCGCGGCCGCACGCTGGCGGGGCGAGATGGCAGCTTCGCCTTCCGCACCATCCGCCCGGCCGTCTATCCCGGCCGCACGCCGCACATCCATGTGCTGGTGAGTGCGCCCGGCCGGCCCGAGCTCATCACCCAGCTCTATGTCGAGGGCGAGCCCGGCAATGCCCGGGACGGGCTCTTCAACCGCCTGCCGCCCGCGGCGCGGGAGATGGTGCTGCTACGCTTGCAAGCTGCCGAGAGCCTGGAGCGTGGGGCCCTGCTGGCGGAGCGGGATATCATCCTGGGTTGAACGGGTCTGGGAGAAGCAAAAGGGGCCTCCGGCGGCTGGGGCCGGGGCCCCAGACCCCTCTCCTTCGACCGGGGTTGCACTGCCATCGGCGACGGCATCAGAAGGAATGGGGTCCGGGGCCTTGGCCCCGGCCGCCAGAGGCCCTTACAGCCCCAGCCGATCCAGCACCCGCCCTTCCCAGACCTTCGCCATCACCCCCAGCTTCCAGAAGCCATGGAAGGGCATCGGCTTGATCGAGGTCACTGGCATGTCGAGATCTTCCGCCGCCGTGCCCAGCAGGCGGCGCGCCACCTGGCCGCCCATGGCCGTCGCCATCGCGACACCGCGCCCGCTATAGCCCAGCGCCGCGATGAGCCCCGGCGCCGGCTCATGCAGATGCGGGTAGAAGTCGGGCGTGACGCCGAGCTGCCCGTTCCAGCCATGCGTCCATTCGACCTGGCGGAAGGCGGGCCAGAGCTTCGCGGCGTATTCGGTGATCCAGCGGATCGGGGTGGTGTCGCTGATCGGCTGCTGCGGCCCGCGCCCGCCGATGACCAGGCGGTTCTGCCGGTCCATCCGGTAGTAGACGGTGATCCGGCCGATTTCGTAGAGCGATGCGCGGCGCGGCATGATGGCGCGCGCCATATCCTCCGGCAGGGGCGCCGAGGCCGCGATGGAGCTGAAGGCGGGGACGATGCTGCGCCGCAGCCCGGGCCATAGGTCGTCGGTATAGCCATTGGTGGCCAGCACCACATGGGCGGCGCGGACTTCGCCAGCGGGTGTCTGCACCGACCAGCCGCCCTCGCGCCGCGTGAGCTTCACGGCAGGCGTGCCGCCATGGATGCGGGCACCCTGGTCCATTGCGGCGCGGGCCAGGCCGCGCGCATAGGAGAGGGGCTGCAAATCCCCACCGCGCGCATCCAGCATGGCGGCGCTGTAGCGCCTGGTGCCGGTGAGTGCGGCGGTTTCGCCCGCATCGGTGAAGCTGACGGGCCAGCCGCGGCGCATGCCTTGCTCGGCGCTGCGTTCGGCCTCCGCCGCCGCCTTGCTGCCGATGGCGGCGCGCAGCGTGCCCTCCTGCCGGGCCTCGCAGGGGATCTGGTGGCGGCGGACAAGCTCGAACAGCGCAGCCGGCGCGCCATAGGAAAGGTTGAGCATGCGCCCGCCCATCTCGGGGCCGAAATCGCGCTCCACCTGGTCGGGGTCATGCTTCAGGCCGGGATTCACCTGGCCGCCATTGCGGCCCGATGCGCCCCAGCCGGGCTCCCGCGCCTCGATCACGACGACGCGCGTGCCGGCCTCGGCCAGGCGCAGCGCGGTGGAGAGGCCGGTGATGCCGGCACCGATGATGCAGACGTCGGCCTCGGCCAGGCCCTCCAGCGGCGGGGTGGGTGAGGGGGCAACGGCGGTCACTGCGTAGAGGCTGGGGGGAAGGCTCATGGGGCAGCGGCTCCGCGCAGGCGGCGCACCGCCCAATCGGTGATGAGGGCAAGCACGGTGACGCCAATCAGCACCGTGCTGACGGCGGCGATGGTGGGCTCCACCTCCAGCAGCAGGGAGTGCCAGATGCGCACCGGCAGCGTCTCGGCGCGCACACCCGCGAGAAAGAGCGAGATCATCAACTCGTCGAAGGAGGTCAGGAAGGAAAACAGCGCGGCCGAGATCACCGCCGGCAGGGCCAGTGGCAACACCACGCGGCGGAAGACGCCCCATCTGTCGCAGCCGCAGATCATGGCGGCCCGCTCCAGGTTGGGGTCCACATTCACCAGCGCGGCGCGCAGGATCACCAGCACCACCGGGAAGGCGACGACGGCGTGGCTCGTCGCGATCCAGGGGCGGGAGCCCACCAGGCCGAAGCGGGACGAGAGGTAATAGACGCCGATGGCGGTCACCACATGCGGCACGATGAGGGGGGCGAGCAGCAGCGCCGTCAGCGGCCCCTTGCCCTTGAAGCCGCCGCGCACCATCGCATAGGCGGCGAGGAAGCCGATGGCCGTTGCCGCGATGCAGGTCATCGCCGCGATGAAGACCGAGTTGAACATCGCCGAACGCCAGCGGTGATCGCCCAGGAAGCGCTCATACCAGCGGAATGAAAAGCTCTCAGGCGGGAAGCGCATATAGCCCTCGCCGCTGAAGGAGAGCACGACGACGATGAGGATGGGTGCGAGCAGGCCCACGCAGAGCAGCACCAGCAGGGCCTGGACCAGCACGCGGCGCAGGATCATAGCGAAAGCCCCCCCCCACGCGCGGCAACACGATGATAGATCGCATAGAGCGTCAGCGTCACCGCCAGCAGCACCAGCGTCATCAGCGCGGCGGCGGGCCAGTTCAGCATCAGCTCGATCTCGCGCTCGATCAGCATGGCGATCATGATGTCCGACGGCCCGCCCATCAGCGCCGGCGTGATGAAGAAGCCGATGCCCAGGATGAAGACGATCAACGCGCCGGCGATCACGCCATGCAGCGTCAGCGGCAGGAAGACCTTGAAGAAGACGCGCAAGGGTGAAGCGCCCATGCCCTCCGCCGCTTGCAGGAGGCGCGGGTCCACCGCCTTCATCGCGCTGTAGAGGGTGAGAACCATATAGGGCAGCAACACATAGGTCATGCCGATGAGCACGCCCGCGCGGTTGTACATCAGCTGCAAGGGCGCATCGATGATGCCGAGCGCCAGCAGCGCCTGGTTGATCAGCCCGTTGCGCCCCAGCAGCACCATCCAGGCATAGGTGCGCACGATCACGCTGGTGAAATAGGGCAGCAGGATGCAGACCAGGATCAGCGTAAACGCCAGCCCCTTGGCGCGGGAGAGCGCGTAGGCCACGGGATAGCCGATCACCAGCGTGATCAGCGTGACCAGGAAGGCGATCCAGTTGGTGTTGAGAATGGCACCGATGATCGCGCGGGAGCCGAGTACGGCCACCGCCTCCTCCCAGATCTCGTTCAGGCTGCCGAGCTCGGCGAGGGCGCCGGTCAGGAACCACCCGATGGGGATGAGAAAGACCAGCGCCATCAGCAGCAGCGCCGGCAAAAGCAGCAGGAAGGCGCCGAGATGGCCGAGTGGCATCGCGTCAGCCCGGCAGCAGGCGGCAATCCGCCTTGTGCCAATGCGCGATCACCGCATCGCCCGCCGCGAAGCTGGTGGCGCCGGGCGCATTGGCGGCATCGCAGAGCAGCGGCTCCGGCTCGCCCACATCCACGCCGTAGCGCACGATATTGCCGAGGAAGGAGGCGTGCAGCACGCGCCCGGCCAGCGCGTTCGGGCCTTCCGCAATATCGCCGGCCGAGAGCCAGACCTTCTCGGGCCGCATGAAGAGAAAGCCGCCGGTGGGGGAGAGATCGCCGTGATCGGCCTCGGCCGGGCGGTCGCGCAGCATGACCTGGCCGCCTGCTTCGCGCCGCGCGGGGAGGAGGTTCGCCTCGCCCAGGAAGCGGCCGACAAAGGCGCTCTCGGGATTTTCATACACATGGCGCGGCGGCCCCTGCTGCACCACGCGCCCGTGATTCATGATGGCGATGCGGTCCGACATGGTCAGCGCCTCCTCCTGGTCATGCGTCACATAGACGACGGTCATGCCCAGGCGCCGCTGGATCTCCTTGATCTCGATCTGCATGTGGAAGCGCAAATTCTTGTCGAGCGCGCCCAGCGGCTCATCCATCAGCACCACGCTGGGCTGCGCCACCACGGCGCGGGCCAGCGCCACGCGCTGCTGCTGCCCGCCCGAAAGCTGCTTGCCGAAGCGCTTCTCGAAGCCGGTGAGCTTCACCAACGCGAGCGCTTCCATCACGCGCTGCGTCACCTCCGGCTGCGGGCGGCGCTGCACGCGCAGCGGGAAGGCCACATTCTCGAAGACGTCGAGATGCGGGAAGATGGCGTAGTTCTGGAACACCATGCCCAGGCCGCGCGCGCGGGGCGGCGCGCTGGTGACATCCCGCCCTGCCAGAACCACCCGCCCGGCATCCGGCAGCACGAAGCCGGCCAGCATGGAGAGCGTGGTGGTCTTTCCGCTGCCCGAGGGGCCGAGCAGCGTCAGGAACTCGCCCGGCGCCACATGCAGCGTGACGTCCGAGACGACGGTTTCCGCGCCGTAGCGCTTGGTCAGGCTCTCCAGCCGGATCGCCGGCTCGGTCAAGCCCACCGGTTCAGCCAAGGATCCAGCGGGACCAGCGGCGATTCACCGCGGCGCGGTTGTCCTCCCACCAGTCGATATCCTTGTAGAAGCCGCGCTCGCGCGAGGTCGGGCTGCCGGGCATGCGGGCCAGTTGGTCGGCCGCCAGCAGCGGGAAGGTCTGGTTGTTGGTGGGGCCATAGGTCAGCTCTCGGCAATACTCGGCCTGCACCGCGGGCTGCATCATGAAGTCGATCAGCCGCTGCGCATTGGCCGCATTGCGCGCACCGCGGAAGATGCCGACAGCCTGCACCTCCAGCATGGCCTGGCCCCAATCGATGCCGAGCGGGGCGCCACGGTCGATCAGCACCTGCACGCGGCCGTTCCAGAAGGAGCCCAGCACCACCTCGCGATCCGCCAGCATCTGCGCGGAAAGGGCGCCGGTATCCCAGAATTTCGGCACGCTGCGGCGGATGCGGTCGAGGCTACGGAAAGCGCGCTCCAGGTCGAGCGGATAAAGCCGGTCCATCGGCACGCCATCGGCCAGCAGCGCGAATTCGAGATTGGGCGCGCCGGTCGCCATGTCGGCCAGGGTGCGGGGGCCGGGGAAGCGCGTGGTGTCCCAGAATTCCGCCCAGTTCGTCGGATGGCCATTGGGGAAGGCCGTCTTGCTGTAGCCGATGACGGAGGCATAGAGCAGGTTGCCCACGCGCGTCGGGAACTTCACGGCGGGCGCGACATCCTCGGGCCTGGTCAGGCGCCAGCTGCCGTAATCGACTTCGGCCAGTGCGTTCTGGCGGCGCAGCTGTTCCAGGATGCTGTCCCCGCCATCGATCACGTCAAGCTCGACATTGCCGGAGCGGAACATGGCCAGCAGCCGCGCGGCGGTGGCGGCAACGGCTGTGACGCGAATGCCGGTGGCGCGGGTGAAGGGCTCATAGACGAAGCGGCGCATGGTGTCGTCATAGGCGCCGCCCGGGTTGCGGACGATCACCTCGCCGGCCTGGGCCTGGGCATTGGCGATGAAGGGGGCCGCCAGGCCCAGCGCCAGCGCGCCGCGTCGGGGAAGGAGGGGAAGCGTCATCGGTGATGATTCCTTTGCATGGAAGTTTCGCCAAACCGCGCGCTGAGCCCGCGCCACCCACTCTCCGTGGGAGAAATCAAGCAAGCCTTGCACCACTGAACCGCGCCGGTGCCAGCGCGTCCAGTCCTTTTGGTGCCCTTCCATTCATCGCCGCGGCAAGCATCTGCCCGGAAGGCGGGCCGCCTGTCATGCCGAAATGCCCATGGCCGAAGCAAAGATGCAGCCCCGGCCGCCCCCGCACCGCGCCGACCACCGGAAGACTGTCGGGGAAGGAGGGGCGCTGGCCGAACCAGAGGCGCGGCGTGCCGAATTCCAGATCAGGAAAGAGGCGCTTCGCGTGGGCGACGAGCTGCCCCGCGCGGCGTTCGTCGGGCGGTGCGCGCAGCCCCGCGAATTCCACGGTGCCGGCGGCGCGGAGCCCATCCTCCATCGGCGTCAGGCCGAAGCCGCGGGATTTGTGGAGGATGGGCACGCGCAATTCGAGCGAGGGCGAAGGCAGGTGCGCGTGATAGCCGCGCTCGGTCTCCAGCGGCAGTCGAATGCCGAGGGGCGCGAGCAACTCGGCCGACCAGGCGCCGCCGGCGACAACCACGGAGGAGGCTTCATGCACCGCCACATTGGCCAGGACACGCCAGCCGCCACCCTCGCGCGGGATCAGCTTCAGCGCCTTGTGCGGCAGGATGGCGCCGCCCTCGGCCAGCACCTGCTCGGCTAGGGATCGCACCACGCGGGCGGGGCTGACCACATGGCCATTGCCGGGCACCAGAAGGCCGCGCGTGACCTCGCGCGAGAGGCCGGGATAGATCTGCCGCAGCTCATCGGGGCCCAGCAGCTCGGCGCGGATGCCGTGGCGCGCGCGCAGCGCATCCTCGAGCGGGGAGGGGCCGCCGCCGCCCTCCCAGAGCTGCATCTGGCCGTTCTGCCGGATCATGTCGCGATAGGGGCCATCGCCCAGCAATTCGCGCCAGACATCGAGCGCGGGGGCATGCAGCGCGCGGAGCGCGGCGGCATTGGCCTGCACGCGGCTGAGCTGCGTCTCGGCCAGCCAGCGCGCCAGCCAGGGGGCGAGGCGCGGGAGATAGGCGGGGCGGATGGTGAGCGGCCCCATGGGATCGGAAAGCCAGCGCGGCACCTTGCGCCACATGCCGGGCATGGCGGCGGGGATCACCGTCTCGGGGCTCAGCAGCCCGGCATTGCCGAAGCTGGCGCCGCCCGCCGGGCCGAGGGGATCGAGGAGGGTGACCGCCCAGCCCGCGCGCTGGAGGAAGACTGCGGTGGAAAGGCCGGCGACGCCGGCGCCCAGGATGATGGCGTCGCGCGCCATCAGGCGTTCACGATCAGGCCGCGCGGCGCCTGGGTCAGCCGCTCCGGCCCGTGCTCGCCCACCAGCACCGTCTCGCTGATCGCGGTGCCTCCGGCGGAGGCATAGACGTGGAAGACCATGCCGGCCTCCAGCGGCCAATCCGCCACGGGGGTGAAGATCCGCGTGAAGTCGCTGGTGCGCGGCGTCTGCGGCGCATAGAGGCCCAGCGTATAGGCGGTGATGTTGTCGTAGCTGTCGCGCAGCCCGGCGCGCACCACGCCTTCGCGCAGGATGGCGTCCACATCGCGCGCCAGCGCACCGGGGTGCATGGCGGCGATCTGCGCATCCTGCAGCGCGATCAATTCTGCGGTGGCGCGGTGCGTCGCTTCGCTGGGCGCACCGAGGCTGACGCAGCGCATGATGCGGGCGCTGTAGCCGGCGATGCGGGGCGTCAGCTCGATATGCACCAGGTTGCCGGCGGCGAGCGTGTTCGTATCCAGCGGCGCGTGCAAAAAGTCCCAGCCGGTGACGGTGCTGATGGGACCGGGGAGCGAGGGATCGGCGCCCATGCGCAGGAAGCAGGCGGTGACGGCCACCGCTGCATCGCGCTGCGTGCCGCCCACATGCAGCGCGGCCGCACCCTCGGCGATGGCGGTGTCAGCCACGGCCGAGGAACGGCGCAGCAGCGCGATCTCGGCGGGCGACTTGATCAGGCGGAGTTCATGGACGATGGGGCCGAGATCGGTGAAGCCGGCGCGCGGCAGGGCGGCCTGCATCGCATCGAAGCGCGCGAGCGACATGGCGTAGCTGTTGCGGTCCAGGCCGATGCGCGCGCTGTCCAGGCCACGGGCGGCCAGTGCGCCCGCCAGCACGGGCATGGGGTCCGCCCAATCCTGGTATTCCAGCACCTCCGGCACCCAGGATTGCGCGCGGCAGACGCTGGCATCCAGCGCGCGGATCAGGATGAAGGGGGCGCCTTCCATCGGCACCACCAGGCAGCGCCAGCGATTGAGCGAGGAGCCATAGCCGCCGAGCCAGGCCATGGCCTCGATCTCGTCGAAGAGCGCGGCCGCCACGCCTGCGCGGGCCATGGCGGTGCGCAGGCGGGCGATGCGCGTATCGAATTCGCCCTGGTCGAAGATGGGGTGAGGCATCAGGGATTGACCATGTTTTCGCGCATGGTGCGGCCCGCATATTCCTTGCGGAACAGGCCGCGCCGCTGCAATTCGGGCACGACCAGCCGGCCGAAATCCTCGAACATCCGGGGGAAGATGGTCGGCCAGAGGATGAAGCCGTCACAGGCGCCGCCGGTGAACCAATCCTCCAGCTCATCCGCGATGGTCTGGGCGGTGCCGACCAGGAGGTCGCGCGGCTTGGCCACGGCCTCGGAGAAGCTGATCTTCTCGTCGCGCATCAATTGCAGCACGCGGTCAGTGGAGCCGGTGATGCCTTGGTTGCCCTGGGCTGCGGCCAGCGCCTCGGCCGTGCGGTGCTTCGAGAGATCGGCCCCCAACAGCGAGGAGTTCAGCATGGCCTGCGCATCGGGCGCGATGAGGGATTGGAGATAGGCGTATTTCTCCTGCGCGATCTCCATCGTCTCGCCTACCACCACGGCGTAGCTGGGCAATACCTTGCATTGCTCGGGCGCGCGGCCGTAGCGCTCCATGCGGCCATGGACGTCATTGCGGAAGGCGATGGCGTCGGCCTTGCTGTGCGGCGTGCAGAAGATCATCTCGGCCCAGCGCGCGGCGAAATCCCGCCCGCGGTCGGAGGCGCCGGCCTGGAGAAACACCGGCCTTCCCTGCGGCGTGCGGGGGATGGTCAGCGGCCCGCGCGTCTTCACGTATTTCCCCTCGTAATTCGCGTAGCGGACCTTGGAGGGGTCAATAAACACACCGCTGTCGCGGTCCATCACGAAGGCATCGGCGTCCCAGCATTCCCAGAGGGCCACGCAGGCCTCCAGCACCTCATCGGCGCGGTCATAGCGCGCATCCTTGGCGGGGATGCCCTCCATGCCGAAATTGCGCGCTTCCAGATCGGTGGCGGAGGTCACGACATTCCACGCCGCGCGCCCGCCGGTCAGCATGTCGAGCGAGGCGAGCGTGCGGGCCAGGTGATAGGGCGGCATGAAGGTGGTGGAGAGCGTGGCGCCGAGGCCCAGATGCTGCGTGACGCGCGCCATCACCGGCAGGATCATCAGCGGATCGAGATAAGTGATCTGCCCGCCATGGCGGAGATAGGCGTCGAAATTCCCGCCATAGAGATCGGGCAGGCCGAAGGTGTCGGCGAAGAAGCAGCCATCGAAGCGGGCGTTCTCCAGCACGCGGGCGATGTGCTCGTAGCGCTCGGGCGCGAAGATGTCGTTGAGGTCGGCCTCGGGGTGGCGCCAGCCGCCGGTGTGGTTCGCGGTGGGGCCGGTCTTGAGATAGGCGACCAGGTGCATGCGACGCTGCGTCATGGACGCGAAGCCTCCGATGGGTTGGAAAACTGGCCCTGTTTTTGCCCTGGCGTCCTGAATGACAGGATGGTGCAGCGCATGCGGCGCGCTGGCAACCACCAACCCGGCGCCCGGTTCTTGCCGCCATGGCGATCCTGCCGCAGCCTGAGCGCATTGAGCGAGGGAGAAGGCCAATGGAATATCGCATCCTGGGGCGCAGCGGTGTCACGGTCAGCCGGCTCTGCCTGGGCAGCATGATGTTCGGCGGCGCGACCGATGCCGCCACCAGCGCGCGCATGATCGCCACCGCCAAGGAGGCCGGCTGCAACTTCCTCGACACCGCCGATGTCTATTCGCGCGGCGCCTCGGAGGAGGTGGTGGGCGCGGCGCTGGCGGGCACGCGGCAGGATTGGGTGCTGGCCACCAAGCTCGGCAATGCCATGGGGCCGGGGCGGAACGAGAAGGGTCTCTCGCGGGCCTGGATGATGCGCGCGGTGGAGGGCAGCCTCAGGCGCCTCGGGACGGATTACCTGGACGTGCTCTACCTGCACCGCGAGGATCACGACACGCCGCTGGAAGTGACCGTGGCCGCGCTGGGCGATCTGATCCGCGCCGGCAAGATCCGCGCCTTCGGCCTCTCCAATTTCCGCGCTTGGCGCATCGCGGCGCTCTGCGAGGCCTGTGACCGGCTGGGCGTGGACCGGCCCGTGGTGCTGCAGCCGCTCTACCACGCGCTGAACCGCATGGTGGAGGTGGAGGTGCTGCCGGTCGCCGCGCATTACGGCCTGGGTGTGGTGCCCTACAGCCCGCTGGCGCGGGGCGTGCTGACGGCGAAATACGCGCCCGACGCCCCGCCCGCGCCCGAGAGCCGCGCCGGCAGGGGCGACAAGCGCATGCTGGAGGCGGAGTGGCACCCGGCCTCCATCGCGCTGGCCCAGCGCCTGGCGCAGCATGCGGCTGCACGTGGCGTGCCGGCAGCGCATCTGGCCGTGCAATGGGTGCTGCGCAACCCGCTCATCACCGGCACCATCGCCGGCCCGCGCACCGAGGCGCAGCTGGAGGATTACCTGGCCGCGCTGGAGGCGCCCTTCACGGCCGAGGATGAGGCGGTGATCAGCGGGCTGGTTTCGCCCGGGCATGCGGCGGTGCCCGGCCATAATGACCCGGCCTATCGGATCGAGGGCCGGCCTGTTTCCCAAGGATGAGGGGGCATGGGGTTGCGTTTGGCGTCCTCCGTCGCATATTTTCAACGAACGAAACTTGAGGAACGCCCTGATGAGCACCCCCGACGAGCGACGTGCCATCAAGGCACGCGCGCCCGTCACCCGCCTGCTGGAT
>NZ_JAIEQY010000185.1 GCF_019747315.1 Roseococcus sp.
CTAACCCGCGCAGCAGCTCGTCTGGCTGATGGAGGGCGGCACATCCAGCGCCGGGTTCTCATCAAAGAACCCATCCGGATGCAGCGTGAAGCCGCAGGTGATCACCGGCTGCACCGGAAAATCTTCCGGCCGGGGAATGTGGTGCAGCCCGAAGCTGTGCCAGAGCACCACATCGGCGCCCTCCAGCGGCCGGTCGGCGGCCACATAGGCGGGCAGCCCGTCCCCGCCGGCGCTCTGGTTGGGATAGCGCCCGGCGGCGAAGAGTTCTTCCCCATCGAAGGCCGTGACCCAGAGGTGGCGCGTCATGAAGGCGGCGCGCCGCGTCACCATCGCCTGCGGATGCGAGAAGACGGGCAGCGCGTCACGCGCCAGCAGCCGGTAGGCGGTGGGGGCGCTCATCTCGTTCCGCGCCTCGGTGCTCTCGATGCGCCAGCTGCGGCAGGTGGCGAAATCGGCCATGCGCTGCGCCTCGCTTTCGCGTGCCAGCACCGTCTCGCGCAGGGTGAAGGCATTGCCATAGGGGTTTTCGGCGTCCATCGGCAGGGCGACGGTGTCCAGCTCCACCACGCGGTTCGCCGTGCCGTCCACATCCATGTCGAGCCGCATGTTGAAGATGTGCTGGTGCAGATGCGCATAGACGCCCGGCGCCACCATGGTGCCATAGCGGGGCGCCTCGCCGGGCGTCAGCGCCGCGGTGTTCATGATCCCCGTGGCCTTCACCTCGAAATGGATCGAGCCATCCTGGTGGAAATACCAGAACAGCCCGTATTCGTAATTGCCGATGGTGGAGATGGAGGAGATCACCAGCCGCCGTGAACGCCGCACCTCCACCTTCCCGGTGAAGAGGTCCGTGTGCTTCCAGAGGATGCCGTGATCCTCCTCATGCAGGCAGATGGCATTCTCGATGCGATAGGGCGCGCCCGCGCTGTCATTCAGCCAGCCGTCGAAATAGCGGATGGCGCCCAGGCAATCGCAGCCGAGGGTGAGGGAATTGGCCAGCACGCCAAAGCCGTATTCGCCGACATCGAAGGCATTCTTGCGGAAATGGCCGCCGCCGGGATGGCCATAGGGCACCACCATTTCCGAGAGCGCGGCGCGGTGCATCACCGGCCGGATGCGCCCCTGGTCCTCATAGGTGATGGCGTGCAGCGTCAGCCCCTCGCGCGCGTTGAAGCCCACGCGGAAGCGCCATTTCTGCCAATGCACCTCCTGCCCTGTGACCGTGAAGCTCGGCCCTTGCGGTTGGGTGATGTCGAGCGGGCGGATGTCGTCGCGGAAGGTGTCGCGGAATTTGGCGGCGTAGTTGCGGTTGCCCATGGGGATCTCGGCCGGGCCGTAGTCGTCCACGCGCAGCACCTCGGCGCGGTCGAGGTCGATGACGGCGCAGAGCCCCTCGATGGGGTGGGCATAGGCGTTGTCATCGGGGCTGGTGCGCAGCCAGCAGAAGGTGTGGGAGAGGCGGCGGCCCTCCTCATCCGGCAGGCCGTAATTCCCGGCCGACCAGGGGTCCACCTGAACCATCTCGATATCGGTGATGCCGCGCCGGGCCAGGGCCGCCAGGAAGCGCGGATCGGCCCGGGCGACGCGGCCGACCAGCAGGATGTCGTCGAACAGGATGCGCGGCCGCACGCCGGGGCGCGGCGTCCAGCGGAGAAGCTGCCCGGCGCGCAAATCCACCAGCGCCTCGAAGACGCGGCCATCATGGCGGTCGAAGACGCAGAGGAAGGCCATGCGCGGGAAGGGGGCGCCGGGCGTGAAGGCCGCGAGGCCCGCCTTGTCCGGCTCCTGCAGGGTGATGGTCTCGAACATCATGCCCGCGCCCAGGTCATGCGCCGCGCGCAGCAAGGCGGCGGCGCGCTGGATTTCCCCGGGGGAGAGCGGGTCCAGCGGATGGCTGGGTTGAGACATGGGCGAAACCTTTTGCCGTGGCGCCTCAGGGCTCCTGGAAGGCGCGGTGGAAGCTGTCCACCACCGGCTGGGTGATGTAGCGCCAGAAGGTGCGGCTGCCGAGCTGGACATGCGCCTCCACCGGCATGCCGGGGGTCAGGAAGACGGCGGGGAGGCGGGCCAGCTGTTCGGCATCGATGCGGATATGCGCGCGGTAGTGGCTGACGCGGGTCTGTGGATCGACGGTGATGTCGGGGGCGACGAAGCTGACCTCGCCATGCAAGAAGGGCACCAGGCGCTGCTTGAAGGCGGGCAGGCGGATCTCCGCCGGCAGGCCGGTGAAGACCACGTCGATATCCATGGGCTGCACCTGCACCTCGGCGATCAGCCGGTCCCGCACCGGTACCAGTTCCATGGCCGGGTCGCCCGGGCGCAGCACGGCGCCCAGGTTGAAGACGCGCAGGTTGACGATGGTGCCATCCTCGGGCGCGATAATGTCACGGCGGGTGGAGATGTCCGAGGCGGCACGCAGGCGCTCTTCCACCTCGGAGATGCGGCCCACCACCTCGCGCAGCTCGGTGCCCACCTCTTGCAGGCGCTGGTCCACCGCCTGGCGGGTCTGGCTGTCGGCTTCCTCCATGGCGGCATTGGCGCGGCGGATCTGGCCCGTAAGGTCGGCGATGAGGCCCTCGGTCGCGGCCAATTGGCGTTGCAGGGCCAGCAGCTCCGGCAGGCGGGCGAGGCCCTGCTGCACCAGGCCGCGGCGCATCGCCTCCTCCTGCACCAGCAGCGTCAGCTGGCGCCGGGCGGCCTCGATCTGCCCCTGGGCGGAAGCGATGGTGCCCACCGCCTGCTCGCGCCGGTTGGCCAGCACGGAAAGCTGGCTGGTCAGGCTGGCCTGCCGCGCCTGGAACAGCGCCCGCTGGCCGGAGACGGCCTCCATGGCGCGCGGCTCGCGCGAGGCGAGGAGCTCGGGCGGGAAGCTGACGCTGTCGGCGCGGGCGATCTCGGCGGTGAGGCGGGCCTGCTGCGCCATGAAGGCGTCCCGCTGCGCGACCAGCCCGGCGACGGCGGAGCCCGATTGCACGTCATCCAGGCGCATCAGCACCTGGCCCTCGCGCACGCGGTCGCCATCGCGGACCATGATTTCGCGCACCATGCCGCCTTCCAGATGCTGCAAGGTGCGGCGCGTGCCCTCGACCTTGATCATGCCCGGCGCGATCGCGGCCTCGGAGAGCGGCGCGAGCATGGCCCAGGCCATGAAGCCGCCGAAGAAGCCGAACATGATCAGCATGCCGAACAGGACCACGCCGCCGGTGCGCGGTGCCTCCTGCTCGATGATCGGCGGGGCAGGGGGCTTGGCGGCGATGGGGCGAAGCGGGGGCGGGCTTTGCGTGGTGTCGAGCATCACGCACCCCCGCCGGCGGAGGCGAGCTGCACCGGCCGCGGCGGGCCGGCGAGGCGCTTCAGCACCTCGGCGCGGGGGCCGTAGAGCTCGGCCGCGCCATCCTTCATGACGAGGACCTTGTCCACCTCCTGCACCAAAGCCGGGCGGTGGGAGACGAGGATGACGGTCGTGCCGCGCGCCTTCAGCTGTTTCAGAGCGCGGGCCAGCCCGGCCTCGCTGTCACCATCCAGGTTGCTGTTCGGCTCATCCAGCACGACAAGCTTCGGCCCGCCGAAGAGGGCGCGCGCCAGGCCCACCAATTGCCGCTGCCCGCCCGAGAGATGCGCGCCGCCATCGCCGATCTCGGTCTCGTAGCCGGCCGGCAGGCGCAGGATCATCTCATGGCAGCCGGCGAGGCTCGCGGCCTCGAAGACCGCCTCGGGCTCGGCCTCGGAGAGGCGGGCGATATTCTCGAAGACGGTGCCCTCGAACAGCTCCACATCCTGCGGGAGGTAGCCGACATAGCGGCCGAAATCCTCGCGCTGCCAGAGGAAGACGTCGGCGCCGTCGAGCCGGACATGGCCGGCCGTGGGCGGCAGCGTGCCGATCAGCATGCGGATCAGCGTGGTCTTGCCCGCCGCCGAGGGGCCGATGATGGCCAGGCTCTCGCCGGCCGGCAGGGCGAAGCTCACGCCCTTGATCATCGAGACGTTCTGGCCGGGGAAGTTGTAGCTGACGCGCTCCACCGAGACGGTGCCCTGCGGGGCCGGCATGGGCATGCCGGGCGGCCGCAGGCGCGGCATGGTGAGGAAGACCTTCAGGCGGCGCAGCGCGGCGCGCGCCTGCACCAGCTGCTTCCAGGAGCCCACCACCTGCTCGACCGGCGCCAGCGCGCGGCCCATCACGATGGAGGCGGCGATGGAGGCGCCCGCGGTCAATTCCTGCTGCAGCACCAGCCAGGCGCCCAAGCCCAGCACGGCCAGCTGGATGGTCAGGCGGAAGAACTTGATCAGCGCCAGGATGATGGCCGCGCGATCGGCCGCCTTTTCCTGCGGCGCCTGCGCGCTGGTCAGCGTGCTGCGCCAGCGCTTCAGCACGGCGGGCATCATGCCCATGCTGTCGATCACCTCGGCATTGCGGGCAATGGCCTCGGCGCGGCGATGCCCCTGCATGGCGGCGACGCCGGCGGTCTGCAGCACCTTGGAGGTGACGGCCTCATTGGTGAGGGTGAGGATGAAGAGGATGACGGCACCGCCCAGCGCGAGCCAGCCCAGCATCGGGTGCAGCAGGAAGACCAGGCCGATATAGACCGGCACCCAGGGCAGGTCGAACAGCGCCAGCATGCCGGGCGAGCCCAGGAAGCCGCGGCAGACGCCGAGGTCGCGCAGCGCCTCCATGCGATAATTGCCGCCGCGCAGCTGGCCTTCCACCGCGCGCATGAAGCCCTCGGGCGCCACGCGCTGCTCCACCCAGGCGGCGATGCGCTGCATGATCACGCTGCGCACCGCCTCGAGCATGGCGAGGATGATGAGCGCGAAGATGGCGACGAGGGTGAGGTAGAGCAGGGTGTCGGTGTTGCGCGTGGCCAGCACGCGGTCGAACACCTGCATCATGTAGATGGAGACGGTGAGCTGCAGCAGGTTCACGATGCCGGAGAAGGCGCCGACCAGCCAGAATTGCCGGCGGCAGACCGCCAGCGCCTTGCCGAGGGGGGTCTCCGCAAGAGGCACCTGGCCCCGGGCGGCTTGCGATCCGCTCATCGGGCTGATTCCACCAAGCGGTGACCAGATTCCAAGCCGAACATCACCGTCGCATCCTTTTCCACATCTCGTGGAACCCAGGCCTTTGATCCGCCATGGTGCTCAGCAGGGGACACAACCCCAAGCGAAATGCCACGGCCATATTCAGATGATACGCCACAACCGAGAGGGCGTCGCCATCCTGTTTTGCCCCCTCCGCCGTACATCTCCCGGAAGATGTGCACAAAAGATGAAGGCGTGACCGTATTTTTAGACTTCGAGCAGGGGAATTGTCCAGGATATTCATGCTTCGCCCAGCCCTGCCCAGGCTGCGCCTTCAGGAGATGAGCCAGGCGGCGTCCATGCCGGGCCGGCCCTGCGCAAGTTTCATCCAACCATCATGGAGGGGCGTGCCGAACTCGCTGGCCAGGATCGGCCCGGACAGCTCGGACAGGGCGACAGGGAGGGCCAGCACGACCGCCTCGGCCTGCGCCGGCGGGACGGGCCGGATTGCTGCCAAGGCCCCGATCTCGGCCGCGGCGGCGATGCCCGTCTCCTCGGCCATGAGGCAGACCAGGAGTGCCGCGACGGTCAGCTCATGCCAGGCTGACCCCGCCGGCTGCGCGAAGCTGACCGCCTCCACCCCGCTGCCGAGATGCTCGGGCGGGGGGCCACTGGGGGTGATGGCGAAGCGGAGATGCAGCGGGGCCTGAAGCACGGCGAGGGGCGGCCAGCTCGGCTCGGGGGTGGTCATGTCGGAAAATCCTTTTCTGACAGTTGAGGGGCCGGGGTGCCTCCCGCCAGGCCAGGATGCGGCGCGGCGGCTTTCCAAAGCCCTAACCACCCTCAGCTCCCACTCCCCGTTCGAGGCCCGTTTCGCCCCCTGCCGGACTGGCCTAGGCTGCCGCCCCAACCACGAAGGGGAACGTCACCATGTTGCATCGCCGCCCATTCCTGCTCGGCGCGCCGGCCCTGGCGGCCGCGGGCGCCGCGCGCGCCCAGGCCTATCCGACGCGCAGCATCGCCTTCCTCATCCCCTTCGCGCCCGGTGGCGGCACGGACATCATCGCCCGCGCCCTGCAACCCACCCTGCAGGAGGAGCTGGGCCAGGCGTTGGCCATGGAGAACCGGCCCGGCGCCTCCGGCACGCTGGCGGTGGGGCAGCTCTCCCGCGCGCGGCCCGATGGCTACACCATGCTGATGACCACGGTCAGCGCCTCGGCCGTGGTGCCGCCTTTGCTCAACCCGCCGCCCTTCGACATCTATCGCGACCAGACGCCGGTGGTTCTGGCCGGCACGGTGCCGCTGGTGGGCGTCGTCCCGCTCTCCTCGCCCGTGCGGGATTTCGAGGGATTTCTGGCCCATGCGCGCGCCAATCCCGGCGTGCTGAACTATTCCTCCTCCGGCGTCGCCACGCAGCAGCATCTGGCGGCCGAACTCCTCTCCGCCCAGGCCGGGCTGCGCATGACGCATGTGCCCTTCCGCGGCACGGGGCAGGCGGTGACGGAAATCCTGGCCGGCCGCATCGACATCGCCTTCGACACCCTGCCCACCTACCTCCCGCATATCCGCGCCGGCCGGGTGCGCGCCATCGCGGTGACCATGCCGCAGCGCGTCTCCTGGCTGCCTGATGTGCCGACCGTGGCGGAGAAGGGCTTCCCCGGCTTCGACGCCAATGTCTGGTACATGGTGATGGGCCCGCCCGGCCTGCCGGACGCCATCACCGCGCGCTGGGTCACGGGCGTGAATCGCGGGTTGAACGATCCGGGCGTCCGAGCGCGGATCAGCGACGCCGGCTTCCTCCCCGGCGGCGGCAGCCAGGCGGATGCGGCGGCACTGCTGCGGCGCGACGCCGAGCGCTACTCGAATGTGATCCGCCAGGCGGCGATCAAGCTCGATTGATCAGCCGAGGCGCCAGTCGCAAAGCTCCACCGCCGTCCCGATGAAGGCGCGCAGCTTGACCGGGATCAGCCGCGCCGCCGGCCAGGCGATCTGCATGGGCATCACCGGCGGCTCGCCCCCCCCCGCAGCAGGCGGATCAGGCGGGCCTCGGCGCTGGCCAGGCGCAATGCCCGCATTGCCGAGCTGGAGGCGCAATTGGCGCGGCTTTCTCCGGATCGCCCAGGCCCAGCTTCCGCTTGAGCGAGGGTTCACGGCGCTCACCCTTATGTTGAGCCTCTCTCGCTTTGGTCATTTCATCGAAAGCGGGGAAGCTCTACACAGGCGCATGCCCACCGCTTCCGAACGTCAGGCCCGGCGCGTCCAGCGCTATTACCGCTGGCTGGACGGCCTCTCCTTCTACCGGGAGCGGCGTGCCGCCGGGGAGAAGGTACACCCCGTGCACCGCGCCCTGGCCGACCCCGGGGGCGGGCCGCCCTCGCCCCTGGTCATCCATCGGCTGATGCTGGAAGGGCTCGACCTGCCCGCCGCGCCGCGGGTGCTGGATGCCGGCTGCGGCTATGGCGCCACCATGCTCGACCTCGCGCCGATCCTGGGCGGCGACTGGACCGGGCTCACCCTCTCGCCCGAGCAGGCGGCGCGCGGCAATGCGGCCATTGCCGTGGCCGGGCTGGCCGATCGCGTGCGGGTGGAGGTGCGCTCCTATGACTCCCCGCCCGAGGGGCCTTTCGACTTCATCTATGGCATCGAGAGCCTGATCCACAGTGCCGATCCCGCGGCAACGCTGCGTGGCCTGGCTGCGCGCCTGGCGCCGGGCGGCACCCTGCTGGTGGTGGATGACATGCCCGAGCCCGGCCTGCCGGCCGATCCCGCCCAGCGGCTCGCCGGCTTCAAGCGCCATTGGCGCTGCCCCGTCGCGCCGGACCGCGCGGGCTGGGTCGCGGCGCTGGAGGCGGCGGGGCTCGAATTGCAGGCCGAGCGGGATCTCAACCCGCTGTTGCAGGTGCGCGGCATGGCGGCCATTGCCCCGCGCCTCGCGGCGCTGAACCGCCGCAGCTGGCTGCCCCGGCTGCTCGGCCTGGGGGTGCGGGCCGAGGCCGAGATCGGCGGCCTGCTGCTGGAAACCCTGCAGACCGAGGGCTGGGTGCATTATCGCCTGCTGGCGGCCCGCCGTGGGGGCGCGGCGTTTCCCCATGCCCTGGCGCCCTGTATAGGGGCGGAAATGCCGGAGGACGCCACATGATCCCGACTCGCCGCGCGCTGCTCGCGCTGCCTGCACTCGCCACGCCCATCCTGGCCACGCCCATCCTGGCCACCCCAGCCCTGGTCACCACAGCGCGCGCCCAGCCCGCCTGGCCGGACCGGCCGGTGCGCGTGATTGTCAGCTTCCCCGGCGGCTCCACGCCGGATATCGCGGCCCGAGCGGTGGCCACGCATCTCCAGCAGGCGCTGGGCCAGCCCTTCGTGATCGACAACCGCGCCGGCGGCGGCGGCACCATCGGCGCCGAGGCCATGGCGCGTGCGACGGATGGGCATACGCTCGGCGTCACCATCGGCGGCCCGGGTTCCATCGCGAAGATCCTCAATCCGGCGCTGGCCTATGACCCGGTGACGGATTTGCAGCCCGTCTCGCTGCTGGCGCGCATGCCCTTCGTGCTGGCGGTGAACCCCAATGTGCCGGTGCGCAGCGTGGCCGAACTCCTCGCCTATGCCCGGGCCAATCCGGGCCGGCTGAACTATGGCTCGGTGGGTGCGGGCAGCACGGGACATATGCTGGTGGCGGAAATGGCGGCCCGGCAAGGCCTGGACATGACGCACATCCCCTTTCGCTCCGTGCCGCAATCCGTGACCGAGATCGTGGCCGGGCGGATCGAGCTCATGGCGGCCGCCGCCGGCTCCGTGCTGGGCCAGGTGCGGGGCGGCCAGGTGCGGGCGCTGGCGGTCTCGGGCGATGCGCGCATGGCGCAATTGCCGGATGTGCCGCTGCTGAGCGAGGCGGGCGAGCCGGGTGCGGGCATCTATGCCTGGATCGGCCTCTTCGCGCCGAGCAATATGCCGCCCGATCGCGTGGCGCGTCTCTCGCAGGAGGTGGGGCGCGCGCTCTCCAACCCCGAGACCGGACGCACGCTGGAGGCCGCGGGCTTCGAGCCGCTGGGCACGCCGCCCGCCGTGCTCCAGGCGCTGATCCAGGCGGAGGTGGCGCATTGGGGGCCGATCATCCGCCGGCTTAACATCCGACCGGAGAGCTGAGGCGCATCGCTGGCTGAGAAAAAAAGGGCCTCCGGCGGCTGGGGCCCCGGCCCCAGCCGCCGGAGGCTCTTACCCCCGAACGCAAAAGGGCGGCGCCCGAAGACGCCGCCCTGCATCGGTGCTTTCGCCCCGGCGTTACTTGTGCCCGCCGGCCGCCTGGTCCCGCGTCTTGTACAGCGAGAAGATGATGCCGCCCGCGATCAGCGCACCGGTGACGCCGAGCGAGAAGGCCGGGTCCAGCTTCCCGAAGAACTGGTTCCAGAAGATCTTCACGCCGATGAACACCAGCACCAGCGCCAGCGCGTATTTCAGGTACTCGAAGCGGTGCACCATCGCGGCCAGCGCGAAGTAGAGCGCGCGCAGGCCGAGGATGGCCATGATGTTGGCGGTGTAGACGATGAAGGTGTCGGTCGTGATGGCGAAGATCGCCGGCACGCTGTCCACCGCGAAGATCAGGTCCGCGATGTTGATGATGACCAGCGCGAGGAAGAGCGGCGTGGCCGTCAGCGCCATCTTGCCCGTCTTGGGGTCGGGTTCGCGGACGAAGAACTTCTCGTCATGCAGTGTGTCGGAGACGCGCATGCGCTTGCGCATGAACTTCACGACGGGGTTCTTCGAGATGTCGGGCTCGGTCTCCGGCACCATCAGCATCTTGACGCCGGTGCCGATCAGGAAGGCGCCGAAGATGAAGAGGATCCAGGAATATTCCTGCACCAGGGCCGCGCCGACCGCGATCATGATGCCGCGCAACACGATGACGGCGATGATGCCCCAGACCAGCGCGCGGTACTGGTATTTCCGCGGGATGGCGAAATAGCCGAAGATCAGGCTGATCACGAAGACGTTGTCGATCGACAGCGCTTTCTCGATGAAATAGCCCGTGAAGAAGGTGATGCCGGCATGCGTGCCGTCGCTCGTCGTGAGGTGACCGGCGTCATAGGCCCACCAGATCGCCGCGCCATAGACCATCGCGAAGGCGATGTAGAAGGCGGAGAGCACCAGGCTTTCCTGGATGCCCATCTCCTTGTCCTCCTTGTGGAGGACGCCCAGGTCAAAGGCGAGCAGGGCAACGACGATGGCGAGGAAGCCCGCCCACATCCAGATCGGCTTGCCGACCCATTCAAGCAGCATGAAGTCCATGTGATCTCCTAACTCCTCTGGGGCGGGGCCAGATGGTTTTGCCCCGCGCGATGGCAAAAACATCCGACATCACGCCGGTGAAGTTTTCCTTCACCGGCGCCAGAGGGGCCCGGACGGGGCGCTACATGGACCGATTCTTACGAGGCCGCAAGATGCGTGCTGAACCGAAGCTGAATGCATTTGCTATTGCGTCGGCTCCATCCGCGTCCCACATGTCAGCCATGGCGGGAGGGTGTTTGCGCTCAGCACGGGCGCACACTAGGTTCCTGCCGACATAAGCACCACGGGATCGAGGCGCGACGATGGGTTCTTTCAGCATTTGGCATTGGGTGGTGGTCCTGCTGGTCGTCCTGCTGCTGTTCGGCAGCGGCAAGATCAGCGGCCTGATGGGTGACGTCGCGAAGGGCATCAAATCCTTCAAGGCGAACATCAAGGAAGAAGAGAAGCCGGCCGATGCCTCGATGGCGGCGGAATCGGCGCCGCCGGCGGGGACCATCGCTGGCCCGCAGGGCGCGACCACCACGGCTGGCGCGGCGGCGCCCGCCTCTGGCACCACCCCGGCCGCGGGTCGTCCCGCGGCCTGAGTGTCGCGCCGGGCATGCCCGGCGCCGCCTTGGAGACGGATGTGATCCCAGCCGAAGCGACCGAGGCGATCCGCGCCGCCGGGCGACGGATGGACGCGCGCGGCTGGGTGCCGGCCACCGCCGGAAACATCTCGCTGCGGCTGGCCGATGGCCGCATCGCCATCACCCGCTCCGGCTTTCACAAAGGTTTCATCCCGGAAGACGGCGTCATGACCGTGGACCTGGAAGGCCGGCCTGAGGACAGCCATTTGCGCCCCTCGGCCGAGACTGGGCTGCATTGCGGCATCTATCGCCGCTTTGCCAAGGCCGGGGCCGCCCTGCACGGGCATTCGGTGGCGGCGACCGTGCTCTCCCGCTTGGCCGGCACCCACATCACCCTGGCCGGGTATGAGCTGCTGAAGGCCTTCCCCGGCCTGCCGACGCATGAGGCGGCGATCCGCCTGCCCGTGCTCGATAATGACCAGGACATTCCCCGCCTGCAGTCCCGCGTGACGCAGGCCTGGGATGCCGACCCGGCCGCGCCGCCGGGCTATGTGATCCGCGGCCATGGCGTCTATGCATGGGCCGAGGACATGCCCGGCGCCCTGCTGCGCCTGGAGGCGTTGGAATTCATGCTCGCCTGCGAGCTGGAAACACGGAGAATGCCGCGATGAGCCGTTTGACAGTCTGGGACGCGACGACGAAGGAGGAAATCCTCCGCACCGAGGACGCGCAGGACATCGCCACCACGCTCGGCAGCGTCGGCGTGCGCTTCGAGCGCTGGCCGGTGGCGCCGCTGCCGAAAGGCGCGCCCGCCGAGGCCGTGCTGGCCGCCTACAAGCCGCATCTCGACGCATTCCTGGCGGAGACCGCGGCCGGCACCGCCGACGTCATCCAGCTGACACCCGACCACCCGATGAAGGGCGCGCTGCGCGACAAGTTCCTGAAGGAGCACATCCACACCGAGGATGAGGTGCGTTTCTTCCACGAGGGTGCGGGCAATTTCGTGCTGCACCTGAATGGCCGCGTCTATGACGCGCATTGCACCCAGGGCGACCTGATCAGCGTGCCGGCCAACACGCAGCATTGGTTCGACAGCGGCGATGCGCCGGACTTCACCGTGCTGCGCGTCTTCACCGACACCTCCGGCTGGACCCCGCACTACACCGGCACGGACATGGCCGAGCGCTTCCCGGTCATGGTGGGCTAGGCCCACTCCCCAGGAAGCTTTCGCCGGCGCAACCGCCGCGTTGCGGCGTTTTCGCCGCCGAAATCTTCGCGGGGGCCCCGGGTTCGCGGTTCCTGCCTGGTTCGCTCCGTTGCCGCGGCAAAGCCGCGGCGCCGATCGGGGGGCCACTCGTCTTGCAAGGGTTCTCTCGATGATCACGCATATCCTCTCGGACATCGAGGGCACGACCACCGCCATCGCCTTCGTGCATCGCAGTCTGTTTCCCTATGCGGCTTCCGCGCTGGAGGACTTTCTCGCGCGCCACGGCGATGATCCGGAGGTCGCGGCGATCCTGGCTGATGTGCCGGGCGATCCGCTGGCCACCTTGCGCGGCTGGATGGCGGCCGATGCCAAGGTGACGCCGCTCAAGGCGGTGCAAGGGCTGATCTGGGCACAAGGCTATGCCGATGGCGCACTGAAGGGGCATCTCTGGCCGGATGTCGCCGGCTCCCTGCGCGAATGGCACCGGCGCGGCCTGCATCTCGCCATCTATTCCTCGGGCAGCGAACAGGCCCAGCGCCTGCTCTTCCGCCATTCCGAGGCGGGTGACCTGGAGCCCCTGTTCCAAGGCTTCTTCGACACGCGCATCGGCTCGAAGCGCGAGGCCGCGAGCTACGCGCGCATCGCCAAGGCCTGGGGCGCGGCGCCCGCCGGCATCCTGTTCCTCTCGGATGTGGCGGAGGAGCTGGATGCGGCCCAGGCGGCGGGCCTGGCCACCTGCCAGCTGGTGCGCCCTGAGGATGGCACGCAGCCCTCGGGCCGCCACGCCGAAGCGGCCGATTTCACTGGGGTGGATGCGCTGCTCGCGGCGTGACAGCCCGCCGGCCCAGGTCTAGAACCGCGCTGACCGCCATCCCCGCGGAGTACCGCCCATGCTGACGACCTATACCGTCGAGAACGGCCACCTCGCGGTGCGCGACCACGCGCGCGAGCCGGAGGCCTTGCGCCGCGCGGTCTGGATCGACCTGCTGCAGCCCTCGCTGGAGGAGGAGCACGCGGTCCAGGCGGCACTCGGCATCGAGGTGCCGACGCGCGAGGAGATGCAGGAGATCGAAAGCTCCTCCCGCCTCTACCGCGAGGATGACACGCTGGTCCTCACCGCGAACTTCCTCTATGGCGCCGATACCGGGGATTTCAGCTCCACCCCCATCTCCTTCGTGCTGACGGCCAATGCGCTGATCACGGTGCGCTACGCCACCCCCAAGGCCTTTCCGGTCTTCACCGCGCGCTGCCAGAAATCCCCCGCGCTGGTCAGCAGCGGCGATGCGGTGATGCTGCACCTCTTCGAGCAGATCGTGGACCGCCTGGCCGATATCCTGGAGCGCATCAGCGGCGACATGGACCGCGCGAGCCACAACATCTTCCAGCGCGGCGTGACCGA
This sequence comes from Roseococcus sp., assembly GCF_019747315.1. GTDB lineage: Bacteria > Pseudomonadota > Alphaproteobacteria > Acetobacterales > Acetobacteraceae > Roseococcus. Next base: position 13,475 of record NZ_JAIEQY010000185.1, read on the forward strand.
CCCGGCGAACAAGCGCGACCGCAACCTGAAGGATGCGCTGCTCACACTCGGCTCGGTGGGGGAGGTGACGACGCGCGCCTCGGAAACCCTGCTGGGGCTCAGCCGCATCCTCACCTTCGTCAGCGCCGAGAAGGCGACGGCGGTGCGCAAGGAAAACCAGGGCACCATCAAGACCCTGGTGCGCGATGTGCGCTCGCTCGTGGAATACGCGAATTTCCTGAACAACAAGGCGACCTTCCTGCTCGACGCCACGCTCGGCATCATCAATGTCGAGCAGACGAACATCATCAAGACCTTCACCGTGGTCAGCGTGGCCCTGATGCCGCCGACGCTGATCGCCAGCATCTACGGCATGAATTTCCAGCACATGCCGGAGTTGGAATGGACCATCGGCTATCCGCTGGCGCTGGGGCTGATGGTGGCGACCGCGGTGCTGCCGATCTGGTATTTCAAGCGCAAGGGGCTGCTGTAGCGCAGGCCCCGGATCAGAGGCGGAAGGCCTGCCGCGCGTAGAGCTTCCAGGCGCCGCCCTGCTTCTTCCAGACCTGCAGGATGCCGATATTCACCGGCGTGATCCGCCCGCCACCCGTGGTGTGGCCGGTGAAGGTGTGGCGCACGATTGCGTCCTCGGCATTCACCTGGATCGTCTGGTTGGTGATGTTGATCTCGCCGAAGGGATTCCCGCGCTCGACGAGGTTGGCGATGAATTGCGCCCGGGTCTCGATACGTCCGGCGGAATGACCGTAGCTCAGCGCCTCATGCGTCACGGCCTCCAGCGCGGCGCGCTCGGGGTTCAGCATCGCGCGGGTGAGGGCCGAGACGGCCTGGGCCAGGGCCTGCTCCTCGGCCGGCTGGGCCTGGGCGAGGACCGGGGCGATGGTGACGGTCAGCAGGGCCGCGGCCCCGAGATGGCGGCGATGGATGCTCATGATGTTCCTCCCTGGCCCCAAGGGAAAACGTTGTTTCCCGGCCGGAAGGAAGGCTAGGCCCGGCGCGCGGGCGCGTCCATCATCGCTCGCGTGCAGGGGCCGGGCCTGGGGTCAGGCGCCAGGCAGCAGGGCCAGCATCTGCTCCAGCCGACGCAGGTTGGGGGCGCCTGTCTTCTCCAGGATCACACGGACCTGGGTGCGGATGGTCGCCGGCCCCACGCCGCGCGCCACCGCCACCGACTCGGTCGTCGCGCCGCCGCACAAGGCGGCGGCGACCTCCGCCTCGGCCAGGGTCAGGCCGAACAATTCGACCAGCAGCGAGGGGGGGGACTTGCGGCAGCCGCGCGAGGTCGCGCACCAGGACCAGCGCATAGCCGGCCAACATACCCTCCCGCGCCGCGCCCCAACGCCGTGGCAGGAACCGCGCCGCCAGCGGCGTGACCAGCAGCGCAAGGCGCGCGCCATCCGGCCCATCTTCATCCGTGAGGCAAAGGCCTCCCCCAAGGGAGGCGCGCAGCGCCACGGCGCGGCACAGGCGGCCGAGCCGTGCCGCATCCGCCCGGGATACGGCTTCGAGATGCAGTTGCGACGGGACAGGCCCGGCCTGCCGCAACCGCAGCGGGCCATCGGGGCGGGCCAGGGCCTGCGCGGCGGCATTGGCATGGACCACCCGCAGCGATGCATCCACGATGATGGCGCCGACCGCGAAGGCCTCCAGCGCGGCCGTGCCCAATTCCTGGCTCGGTGCCGCCACACCGCCTGCGAGGCGCAGCTTGATGCGGACGGCATGGTGCAGATGCGGCATCGCCCTGCGCAGGATGTGGCGCTCAACCTCGCCAAACGGCTCCGTGCCTTCCGGGCGATGGAGGCCGAGCGGCATGATGCCGTCCGCGCCCAGCGGATAGGTCGCGGCCACCAGGTGGTACAGGCCCAGTTGCCGCGCGAAATCCTGGTAGAATTCGCCGCGCCGATAGGCGTCGAGCGGCAGGAGTTCATGACCCAGCGCCACGTCCGGAACAAAGCCTTCCGGCATCTGCGCGAGGGCGTTGCTGAAGGCGCCGACCCAAGGGTCTTTCGCGTAGAAGTGACGGGAGTAATCAGCCCCTGCTTCGTCAGGCATGCTCTCGGTGTAGAGAATCTCCACCCGACCCGCCGCCGGATCACCAAACCAGAGCGAGGCCGTGCGCGCGCCGACCGCTTGCTTCAGCCCATTGCCGACCTGCTGCCATGAGGCGCCGCCCGTCGCGGCGTCATAGGCTGTCTCCACCACCCGTCGGATCGCATCATCCACCTGAATCCACCTGTTGGAGATTTTCGCCCATGAAAATGACTTTTATCCGAATTGAGGCAGCGAAGAGGATCACATATCCACAGAATTGAGGATGCGGCCCGGGCCGCCCGTCGCGATGCTCCGCGCATTCCGCCCAAGGGGGCGCCTTGCGCGAAAAGGCGATCGCATGCTCGACCACATCCCGTCCGAATTCCTCACCGGCAGCACGGCTGATTTCCTGGGCGAGGCGCAGCCCGACCTTCTCGCCAGGTGGGAGAAGCATGAGACCTGGTGGCAGGGGAGATTGGCGAGCGATCTCGACCCCTACTCGCGGCGCACCCTCGCCCGCATCGGGCCGAGCTGCCAGGGCGCCGCACGGGACGGGGCGCGATACCGTGGCGTCAATTTCGCCTCCCAGGACTACCTGAACCTCGCCTCCCACCCGATGATCTGCGAGGCGGCCAAATCCGCCATTGACGCGCTCGGCGTGCACAGCGCTGGCTCCGCCGCCCTGATGGGGAACACCGAGCTTTCGGTAGAGCTGGAAGAACGCCTCGCCCGGTTTCTGGGCTATGCCGAATGCACCGTCTTCCCCACCGGCTGGGGCGCGGGCTATGGCGCCATCTGCACGCTGGTCCGCCCCGGTGACCACATCCTGATCGACGTCCTGGCCCATGCCTGCCTGCAGGAGGGGGCGCGCAATTCGGGCGCACGGGTGCACAGCTTCCCCCATCTCTCCAATGAGGCAGTGGAGCGCCGGCTCACGCGGCTGCGGCAGGCCGAGCCGGAGGCGGGCATCCTGGTGGTGACCGAGACGGTCTTCTCCATGGACAGCGACGTGCCGCAAATCGGCGAATTGCAGGCGATCTGCCGGCGCTTCGGCGCGACCCTCATGGTGGATGTGGCGCATGACCTCGGCGCCATCGCGCCGCGCGGCGGCGGCTATCTGGAATTGCAGGGCATGCTGGGCCAGGTGGATGTGGTCATGGGCAGCTTCTCCAAGAGCTTCGCCTCCAATGGCGGCTTCGTTGCCTCCAATGCCCCTGGCCTGAAACTGGCGCTGCGCAGCTTCGCGGGTCCGCTCACCTTCACCAACGCGCTATCTCCTGTTCAGGCCGCCATCGTCCTGAAGGCGCTCGACATCATCACCTCGCCGGAGGGCGCCGAGCGCCGCGAATGGCTGATGGCGAATATCCTTCGTATGCGCGCGGGCCTCACCGCCGCGGGCTTCACGCCCATGGGGCAGCCCAGCGCCATCGTGCCCGTCATCCTGGGCGGCAGCGGCCTGTCGCGGTTGATGACCCGCTACGCGCTGCGGACGGGAGCCATCGTGAACCTCGTCGAGTTCCCGGCCGTGTCGCGCAACACCTGCCGCTGGCGCATCCAGATGATGGCCGAGCACAGGCCGGCGCAGATCGACGTCTTCATCAGGATCGCCTGCGCGGCGCGGGAGGAAGCGGCCGCCCAGCTTGCCGCCCTCGATGGGAAGGAGACGCCGCCCCTGCCGCAGATCACAGGAGAGGCGCTGGCGACGATGGGCGGCTGAGGGGGCGCTGGTCTCAGGTCCGCAGCGTCGGCTCCGGCGCCGCCGCAACCGGCCCCACCAGCCGGCGGATCGCGGCCACGAAGGGCGCCGTGTCCCAGGCCGCATCGCCTTCCAGCCGGGCGCGTTCCTGGCCGTGGCGGTCCAGGATCACCGTCGTCGGCAGCCCGCGCGCGCCCATGGCCCGCGCCGCCGCCCCGCGTGGGTCGAGCCAGATGCCGAGGCCGGTCAGGCCGATGCGCTGGTAGAAGGCCTCCACCACCGCGCGCCCGCCGCGATCCGACGACAGCGGCAGCACCGCGATGCGATCGGCCGCGAGCGTGCGCGCCAGCCGCTCCAACGCCGGCATCTCGGCCACGCAGGGCGGGCACCAGGTGGCCCAGAAATTGATCACGAGCCCCTGGCCCGGGAAATCGGCCAGCGTCTTTTCCGCCCCCTCCACATCCTGGAAGGTGATGGCGGGCACGGGGCGCGCGGCTTCGCGCAGCCGCTCGATCCCCGCCGCCGCCCGCGCGGCTTGCGCGCCAAGCAATGCGGGCGCTAGGACCATGCCAGCCAGAGCGCGGCGCGACGTCAAAACGGAAGCCATATCCTCGTGTCCATCCCGAACGAAACCAACACCAACCAGCAATGGGGCGGCCGCTTCGCCGAAGGCCCCTGGGCGATCATGCAGGCCATCAACGCCTCGATCGGCTTCGATGCCAAGATGTGGCGCCAGGACATCCGCGGCAGCCTCGCCCACGCCGCCATGCTGGCCCATGTAGGGATCATCACGCCGGATGACGAGGCCGCCATCCGCCAGGGCCTGGCCGAAATCGCCGCCGAGATCGAAGCGGGCAGGTTCGAGTGGTCCGAAACCCTCGAAGACGTCCACATGAACATCGAGGCCCGCCTGACCGAGCGCATCGGCGAAGCGGGCAAGCGCCTGCACACCGCCCGCAGCCGCAACGACCAGGTGGCGACCGATTTCCGCCTCTGGACGCGCGACGCCATGGATGGCTTGGCCGCCCAGATGCTGGACCTCGTCCGCGCCTTCGTCGCCCGCGCCGAGGAGCATGCCGGCACCATCATGCCCGGCTACACCCACCTCCAGCCCGCGCAGCCCACCACCTTCGGCCACCACATGCTGGCCTATGCCGAGATGATCTGGCGCGACCGCGGCCGCATGCTCGATGCGCGCGCCCGGCTGAATGAATGCCCGCTGGGTTCCGCCGCCATGTGCGGCACCGGCTTCCCGATCGATCGCCACGCAACCGCCGCCGCACTCGGCTTCGAGCGCCCCACGCGCAACAGCCTGGACGCCGTCGGCAGCCGCGACTTCGCCATGGAATTCCTGGCCGCCTGCGCCATCTGCGCCACGCACCTCTCGCGCCTGGCGGAGGAGATCGTGCTCTGGACCAACCCCTCCTTCGGCTTCGTGAAGCTCTCGGACGGGCTGACCACCGGCAGCTCCATCATGCCGCAGAAGCGCAACCCGGATGCGGCTGAGCTGGTGCGCGGCAAGACCGGGCGCATGACGGGCAACCTCGTCGGCCTGCTGACCGTGGTGAAGGGCCTGGCCCTGACCTATGCGAAGGACCTCCAGGAGGACAAGGAAGGCGTCTTCGACTCGGCCGAGAACATGACCCTCTGCCTCGCCGCCACCGCCGCCATGGTGCGGGACATGCAACCCAACATCGCCCGCATGGCCGCCGCCGCCGGCGATGGCTTCTCCACCGCGACCGACCTCGCCGACTGGCTGGTGCGCGAATTGAAGCTCCCCTTCCGGGACGCGCACCACGTCACCGGCAAGCTCGTCGCCAAGGCGGAGAGCATGGGTGTCGATCTTTCGGGCCTCACCATCATGGAAATGCGCGAGGTGGAGCCCCGCATCGCCGACAGCGTCTTCGGTGTGTTGAGCCCGGCCTCCTCGGTCGCCTCGCGCCGCTCCTTTGGTGGCACGGCGCCGGAGAATGTCCGGGCCATGGTGGCGGACTGGAAGGGGCGGCTGGCATGAGGCCGCTTGCCCTCACGCTGCTGGCGGCGCTGATGCTTGCCGGCTGCGGCCGCATGGGCCCGCCGCGCCCGCCGGGCCCGCTGGAGGCCGTCACCTATCCACGCCTCTACCCCTCCTCGTCGCCCGCGGAGCGCGCCGAGGTCAATGCCCGCCGCGCCGCCGTGGGCCTGCCGCCACTGCCGGCGCTGTCGGCGCCCCGGTGATGTTGACCGCGTGATGTTGACTCAGGTCGCCGCCCCGCCTATTTCGCTCGCTCCCCGGGGTGCGGCACTGCTTTGCCCCGCAACCCTTTTCGCGTTTTGTGAGTCCGCGCCATGAAGATCCGCAACAGCCTGAAATCCGCCAAGTTGCGGGACAAGAACTGCGTGGTGGTCCGCCGCCGCGGCCGCCTCTATGTGCTGAACAAGAAGAACCCCCGCTTCAAGGCGCGCCAGGGCTGAGCCCAGCGCCTACGCAGGGTTGAAACGGGGGGCTCAGGCCCCCCGTTTTCATGTCCGGTGCTTTTCAAAAAGGGGTCTGGTCAAAAAGGG
>NZ_JAIEQY010000195.1 GCF_019747315.1 Roseococcus sp.
TCGCGCCCGGCCGCCTCCCAGCGTTCTTCCAGCGATAGGTCGGCGCGGATGATGCTGTTCATGAAGGTCTCCGGTCCCGGGCGGATTATGACCATGGGAGACTGCGCTGGAAAGCGTGGGAGGTTTTGCCGCATTCTGTTGTGCAGCGCCGAAATGCAAGAAGGATCTTCCGCGATGGATGCCATTGACCGCCGGATCCTCCGCGCCCTCCATGGCGAGGCCCGGCTGACCAATGCCGAGCTGGCCGAGCGCGCCGGCCTTTCCCCCTCACCCTGCTGGGCGCGGGTGCGGCGGCTGGAGCAGGCGGGCGTGATCCGCGGCTACCGGGCCGAGCTGGACCAGGCGAAGCTCGGCCTGCCCGATACCGTCATCATCGAGGTGATGACCGAGAAGCATGACGAGACCCAACTGGCCCGCTTCGAGGAGGCGATCGCCCAGATGCCCGAGGTGATCGAGGCCTGGCTCGTCACCGGCGAATACGACTACATCCTGAAGGCGGCGGTGGGCGGCACGGCAGGGTATGAGCGCCTGCTGCGCGAGAAGATCTACCGCCTGCCCGGCGTGCGGCACACCCGCACGGCCTTCGGCATACGCTGCCTGAAGCAGGTTTTCACGCCCGTGCCCATGTGACGCCCCAAGCGCCGGCGCTCCCTCCGGTCGCTTGGCTTGCGCGCCGGAGACACGGCTCGCCGGGCGGAGAGGTCAATCGGCGCGCGCCGCTTGGGGGCGTTAATGACTCACGCGGTCGTAGTGGCGCTTGATGATGCCGAAGCCGAGGAACAGCGCGAAGGCGATCAGCAGCAGGCAATAGACGTAGAGATAGCCCTCCGCCCTGGCCACGCCGAACAGCCCGACCAGCGCGAAAATGCCGGACAGCACCAGGAAGAACACAGAGGAAATAGGCATGTTCAGCCACCTTTCTTGAGGTCGTCGTCAAACAGGATGCGCGCGGCCGCGCCATCGAGATCTTCGTATTGGCCGGAGCGCATGGCCCAGACGAAGGCCCAGAGCCCGAGCCCGCCGAGCAAGAGCGCCAGGGGAATCAGCCAGACCAGCGTGTCCATCAGCGCCTCCCCACCCTCAGCGCATTGCCGATGACAGCCAGCGAGGACGTGGCCATCACCAGCGCCGCGATGAGCGGCGTGGCGAAGCCCGCGATGGCCACCGGCACGGCGATGATGTTGTAGCCGAAGGCCAGCGCGATGTTCTGCCGCGCCGCCCGCTGCGCGAAGCGTGCCCGCTCCACCGCCTCGGCCAGCGGCAGCAGGCCACCGCCCATCAGCACGAAGTCGCTGGCCGCCTGGGCCAGGTCCGTGCCCTCGGCCGGCGCGGCGGAGACATGGGCCGATGCCAGGGCCGCCGCGTCATTGATGCCGTCGCCCACCATCAGCACGCGGCGGCCTTGCGCGGCGAGGGCGGCGATGCGCGCCGCCTTGGCTTCGGGTGTGGCACGGGCGGTGAAGACGGCAATGCCAGCCTCTGCCGCGATGCGCGCCACCACGTCCGGCGCATCGCCCGAGAGAAGCTCCACGCCGAGACCGGCGCGCTGGAAGGCCTGCACCGCGGCGGCGGCATCGGCGCGCAGCGAATCCTCGAAGCGGAAGGCGATCGGCGCTTCATTCGGGCGGGCCAGATAGAGGCGCATGCCGGCATCCTCGGCGAGGCCCAGAAAAGCCGCGGAGCCGAGCCGGATATCTTCCCGGACCAGCCCCGCGCCCGGCACCTCCCGCACACCCACGGCCGGCACCACATCCGGGTGGGCGCGCGCGAGCGCACGGGCCAGCGGATGGCGGCTGGCGGCGGCCAGGCTGGCGGCGAGGCGCAGATCGCCCTCGTCCCACCCGCCTGGCAACAGGCGCGGCCGCCCCTCGGTCAGGGTGCCGGTCTTGTCCAGCACGACATGATCGGCACTCGCCAGCCGCTCCAGCCCGGTGGGCGAGGAAAGCAGAACGCCGCGCCGGAACAGCGCGCCCGAGGCCACCACCTGCACCGCCGGCACGGCGATGGCCAGCCCGCAGGGGCAGGTGATGATCAGCGCGGCCACGGCAGGCACCAGCGCCGCCTGCCAGGGCAAGCCGGCCAGCAACCACCAGCCCAGGAAGGTCGCGAGCGCCACGGCATGCGCGACCGGCACATAGATCCGCGCCGCGGTATCGGCGAGCGAGGTGTAGCGCCCGCGCGCCTGCTCGGCCCGCTCCAGCATGCGAGCCATGGCGGCGAGCGAACCATCGGTGGCCGCGGCCGTGACGCGCGCGATGAAGGGCGCGCCCATGTTCACACCGCCCGCCGGCAGCGCCTCCCCGCGCGCGAAATGGCGCGGCACGCTCTCGCCCGTGGTGGCGGCGGTGTCGAGCAACGCCGAATCCTCTTCCAGCAGGGCATCCAGGCGCAGTCGCTCGCCGCTCGCAACCAGGATGCGGGCCCCCGCGGCCACGCGCTCCATCGGCACGGGATGCGCCTCGCCCAGCACTGTCACGGCGCCTTCCTGCAGGGCCAGCAGTTCGGCGGCGCTTTGCCGCGCGCGGCGGCGCGCCGCGCGGTCCAGCACGCGGCCGGCCAGCATCAGCGCCAGCAGCGCCGTCGCGCCGTCGAACCAGGTGAAATCCCCATTACGGATGGTCTCGCTGAGCGACATCGCGGTGGTGGCAAGGATGCCGAGCGAGACGGCGCAATCCATGTTCAGCCGGCCCGCGCGCAAGCCGCGCCAGGCCGAGCGGAACAGCGGCATGCCGGCATAGGCGATGGTCGGCAGCCCGATCAGCGCGGCCAGCCAATGCATCATGTGGCGCGTGTCGGGCCCCATGTCGCTGCCCGCCCAGACCGCGACGGAGACGAGCATGACATTCATCGCGCCGAAGCTCGCGATGCCCAGCGCGCGGGTCAGCTCGCGCCCCTCCGCATCCTCGCTGGCGCGTAGGCAGGCGGGCGAGAAGGGTGCCACGCGGAAGCCGAGGCGCGCCACCAGCGCGGCCAGTTCATTGCCGCGCGCAGCCTCGCCCCGCCAGCTGACCGAGAGCCGCCGCGTCGAGAGGTTGGCGCGGGCGCGGGTCACATCGGGCTCGGCCGCCAGCGCCTGCTCCACCAGCCAGATGCAGGCGCCGCAGGTCAGGCCTGCCACCATCAGATCCAGCGTGCGGGACCCGTCGCGGTTGCTGTGGGCCAGGCTCGCGAAATCCGCGCTCGGCGGATCAAGCGGCTTGAGCGTGCCCTCCGCCCCCTCGCGCCGGCGGTAGAAGGCATCAAGGCCCAGGCCCTGCACCAGCGCATGCGCGCCCTCGCAGCCGGTGCAGCAGAAGCGCGTGGCACTGGGCGCGCCGCAATGGGCGCAGGCGGGGCGGCCGATATGGCTCATGGACCCATCTTCTTCATGGAAGCGTGAAGCGCTGGCGCACGTCATGCCTCTCGCCCTGGGCGGAGACGAGCAGGCCACGGAATTCCCACAGGCCGGCGCGCAGTTGGGGCAGCTCCAATGTGAAGCGGCCGGTGGCGGCGGTCTCGGGCAGGGCCACGCGCTCGCCATCCAGCGGCCGGAGCAGATAGGATTCCAGCACGCCCTGGACGGGCGCGCCGCCGCGATCCCGCGCGTTGACGTGGATCCGCCCGGCATCGAGCCGCGTGTTCAGCGTCCAGCCCAGGGCATCCTGGCGTGCCCCCTCGGCCAGCATGCGGTTGTAGGTGCGGCCGCGATCATAAGAGCCGCTGACCGTGACGCCGGTGAAGGTGGAGAGCGCCTGGAAGACCAGCACGCCGTTCACCATCACCACGATCAGCATGCCGCCGACGAAGATCCAGGGGATCCAGCGGCCGCGGCTCGGATCATGCGCTTGGATGTTCATCGGTCGGGCCCCACGAAGACGCTGGAATGGCGAAGGATGGTGCGGCCCTCGGCGTCCAGCAGGCGGAAGGTGATGGGCGTGCTGCCACGCAGGCGCAGGCCCTCAGGCGCGGTCACCAGCGCGCGCCATTGGGTGATGCCATCCTCGCGCGTGGTCAGCAGCGGGCGCCCCTGGGCGTCCAGCGCCGCATCCTGCACCAGAAGGCGCAGCCCCTGCGGGCCTTCCAGCACCAGCGGCAGAGCGAGGTCGCCGCGCAGCTTGTTGGCCAGCTTGAGCGTATAGCCGTTGCGCAACCCGCCATCGGAGAGCTGGACATAAAGCGGCGCGCGGTCCCGCAGGACGGTCAGCGTCAGTGTCTCGCGCAGCAGCCAGGCGCCCAGCATCACCACCACGGCGGCGCCCAGCACGCCGGCATAGACCATGGTGCGCGGGCGGATCACCTTCTGCGCCGTGCGCACCGCCATGCCCTTGGCCAGAAGCTCGGGGCCGGGCGCCATGCCCTTGGTGGCGGCCTGGCTGGCGGCCAAATTCTTCAGCGTCTCGAAAGCGACCAGCCCCTTGGGGCGATCCAGCCGCGCCATCACGTCATCGCAGGCATCCACGCAGAGGCCGCAGCCAATGCATTCCAACTGCTGGCCATCGCGGATGTCGATCCCCGTCGGGCAGACATGCACGCAGGCCTTGCAATCCACGCAATCGCCGGCGGCCGGATCGGTCGGCTTGCCGCGCGGCTCGCCCCGCCAGTCGCGATAGGTGACGACGAGGCTGTTTTCATCGAGCATGGCGCCCTGGAAGCGCGGCCAGGGGCACATGTAGGTGCAGACCTGCTCCCGCGCCGCCCCCGCCAGCACATAGGTGGTCGCGGTGAAGAGCGCGAAGAAGCCATAGACGGTGAGGCCCGCCTGGCCGGTCAGCATGGCCCAGGTGACGCTCGGCGCGTCGTTGAAATACATGATCCAGGCGCCGCCCGTCGCCATGGCGATGGCCAGCCAGGCGGCATGCTTGATCAGCTTGGCGCGCCACCAAGCCTGGTCCTTCGGGCCCTGGTCGAGCTTGATGCGCGCATTGCGGTCGCCCTCCACCTTGCGCTCGATCCACATGAAGAGATCGGTCCAGACCGTCTGCGGGCAGGTGAAGCCGCACCAGACCCGGCCGAAGAGCGAGGTGACGGCAAACAGGCCGATGGCGGACAGCACCAGCACGCCGGTGAGGAAGTAGATCTCCTGCGGCCAGAGCTCGAACCAGAAGAAGAAGAGGCGGGCATGGCCCATATCCACCAGCACCGCCTGGTCCGGCGCATTCGGCCCGCGGTCCCAGCGCAGCCAGGGCACGAGGTAGTAGAGCGCCAGCAGCAGGACCAGCACGGCCCATTTCACGCGCCGCACCACGCCCTTCACCGCGCGCGGGTAGACCTTCTGATGGGAGGCGTAGAGCGACGCCTCCTCGATCGGCGGCGGGTTGGGCTGGATGACGGACATGGCGTTTGCCTATTCGCCCCCGCCCAGCGCATGCACATAGACGGTGAGCATGTTGACCATGGCGGGGTCCAACCTGCCCTGCCAGGAGGGCATCACGCCGGCGCGGCTATAGGCGATGCTGCGCGCGACGGAGGCCTTGTCGCCGCCATAGAGCCAGATGCGGTCATTCAGCCGTGGCGCGCCGAGGTCGCGATTGCCCTCGCCGCGATCGCCATGGCAGCTCGCGCAGTTCTCGGCGTAGAGCGCTTCGCCGCGGGTCACAGCCGCGGCATCCGTGCTGCGGCCGGTCAGGCTCAGCACGAATTCCGTCGTGTCGTTCACCTGCGCCGCGTTCAGCATGCCCGTCGCCTGGAAGGCCGGCATGGCGACGCCGCGCTGGTCATCGCTCTCATTCGCGCGCACGCCATGGCGGATGGTGTGCTGGATGGCGTCGAAGCTGCCGCCATAGATCCAGTCGTCATCCGCGAGGCTCGGGAAGCCGCCCACGGCGCCCTGCCCGGCCGCGCCATGGCAGCCCGCGCAGTTGTTGGCGAAGGCGACGCGGCCACCGGCGAGCGCGAAGCCGCGCAATTCAGGGTCGGCGGCGATCTGCTCGGGCGTCGCCGCGCGCAGCCGGGCCAGCATGGGCTCGATGCGCGCGCGTTCCGCCGCCTGTTGCGCCGGCAGGGCGCCGCGCGCCGTCCAGCCCAGCAGGCCGGTGGCGCCACGGATGGGCAGCGCCGGGTACAGCACCACCCAGACCAGCGCGAAGGCGATGCAGGCATAGAAGGTGTACAGCCACCAGCGCGGCATCGGCGTGTTGAGTTCCTTGATGCCGTCCCATTCATGGCCGGTGGTCATCTGGCCGGAGACGCTGTCCTTCTCGATCTTGGTGGGCATGTCTCAGCGCCTCCTGTCTTCGTCGTCGTGGAAGATCATGCTTCCGCGTTGTTGCCATTCCGCGCGCTTGGAGGGACGCAGCGTCCAGATCAGGATTCCGCCGAAGAGCAGGAAGAACCAGGCGACCCAGAGCGAGTTGAAGAGGGATTGGAGTTCAAGCATGGCGCGCGCTCCTCACTGTTGCCGAAGCTGTTCGGGCGTCACGTCGCGGAACTGCACGAGGGTGCCCAGCATCTGCATGTAGGCGACCAGCGCATCCATCTCCGTCACCACCGCCGGATTGCCGTCGAAGGCGCCCTGGCGGGCACGGGCGTAGCGGGTGGAGAAGGCCGCGCCGTCCGCCTCGGGCCGCGCCTGCGTCTCGAGATCCGAGCGCGCATTGGCGATCATCTCCTCGCTGTAGGGCACGCCGAGCGCGCGCTGCGCCCTGAGGTGCGACTGGATGTTGCGATAGTCCAGCGGGCGGTCGAGGAAGGCGTAGGGCGGCATGATGCTCTCGGGCACCAGCGAGCGCGGGCTGCGCAGATGCTGCGCCTGCCAGTCATCGGAATACTTGCCGCCGACGCGCGCGAGATCCGGGCCGGTGCGCTTGCTGCCCCATTGGAAGGGGCGGTCATACATGCTCTCGGCCGCCAGGCTGTAGTGGCCATAGCGCTCCGCCTCGTCGCGAAAGGGGCGGATCATCTGGCTGTGGCAGGCGTAGCAGCCCTCGCGCACATAGATGTTGCGGCCGAGGAGTTCGAGCGGCGTGTAGGGGCGCACGCCCTGCACGCGCTCGATCGTGCTCTCGACGGTGAAGAGCGGCACCACCTGCGCGAGGCCGCCAATCGAGATGGTGATCAGCGTGAGCACGCCGAGCAGAACGACGTTCCGCTCGATCATGCCATGGGAGAATTTCTTGAACATCGGGTTCTCCTTCACTCGGCCGCCACGGCGCCGGCCGGCATGCTCGCCGGGGCGGGCACGCGCAGCGCTTCGCTGGTCATGGTCTTGAACATGTTCCAGGCCATCAGGATGGCGCCCGTCAGGTAGAGCACGCCGCCCAGCATGCGGATCACGTAGTAGGGATGCATGGCGGCGACCGTCTCGACGAAGCTGTATTGCAGGAAGCCCAGCTCGTCATAGGCGCGCCACATGAGGCCCTGCATGATGCCGGAGACCCACATCGCCGTGATGTAGAGAACGATGCCGAGCGTCGCCAACCAGAAGTGCCACTCGATCAGCCGCGCGCTGTACATCGCCGTCTTCTTCCACAGCACCGGGATCAGCCAGTAGAGCGCGCCGAAGGTGATGAAGCCGTTCCAGCCGAGCGCGCCCGAATGCACATGCCCGATGGTCCAGTCCGTGTAGTGGCTGAGGCTGTTCACCGCCTTGATGGACATGACCGGACCCTCGAAGGTGGACATGCCGTAGAAGGCGACGGCGGTGACCGAGAAGCGCAGCCCGGGATCGGTGCGCAGCTTGTCCCAGGCGCCGCTCAGCGTCATGATTCCATTGATCATCCCGCCCCAGCTCGGCATCCAGAGCATCACCGAGAACACCATGCCGAGCGTCTGCGCCCAGTCGGGCAGCGCCGTGTAGTGCAGGTGGTGCGGCCCCGCCCAGATGTAGAGGAAGATGATCGACCAGAAGTGGACGATGGAGAGGCGATAGGAATAGACCGGCCGCTCCGCCTGCTTCGGGATGAAGTAGTACATCATCCCCAGGAAGCCCGCGGTCAGGAAGAAGCCCACCGCATTGTGGCCGTACCACCACTGGATCATCGCCCCCTGCACGCCCGCGGGTGCGGAGTAGGAGAAGGAGTTGCCCCAGCTGATCGGCAGGGAGATGTTGTTGCCGATATGCAGCACGGCGACCGTGATGATGAAGGCGAGCAGGAACCAGTTCGCCACGTAGATATGCGGCTCCTCGCGGCGCATGATGGTGCCGCCGAAGGCCACCAGGTAGATCACCCAGACCACCGTCAGGAAGAGGTCCGCGAACCACTCGGGCTCCGCGTATTCCTTGCCCTGGGTAACGCCGAGGACATAGCCCAGCGCCGCCGTCACGATGAAGAACTGGTAGCCCCAGAAGATGAACCAGCCCATCTCCTCGCCGCCGAACAGGCGGGCGCGGCAGGTGCGCTGCACGATGAAGAGGCTGGTGCCGATCAGCGCGCTGCCGCCGAAGGCGAAGATCACGGCGCTGGTATGCACCGGGCGCAGCCGGCCGAAGCTGGTCCATTCCAGATCGAGATTGAGCAGCGGGAAGGCCAGCTGGGAGGCGATGACCACGCCCGCCAGGAACCCCACCACGCCCCAGAACATGGTGGCGATGGCAAAGGCACGGATCGGCGCCTCCACGTAATCCGGTGGGCTGCGCACAGCCATTGCGCCTGATGGGGCGGCACCTGCCAGGGCCATCGCTTGTTGTCCTTCCTCATGCCGGCGCCGCGGGGCACCTTGCCAAACTCACGGGGACAAAAGCATCCAACGAGGGCAGAGTCCTTGATCCGGATCAATGCAGGCCGCACCCAAAGCGATGTTAACCTGCACCAGCCGCATCGGAGCGGGAGGGGTATGGCATGAACAGCGAGATCACGAGCAACCCGGACAGCGCCCCCAGGGTCAGCCGCGTGCGCCACGTCAGCACCGACCGGCCCTGGACCTGGCTCACCCTCGGCTGGCGGGACATGATGGCCAACAAGGCGGTCAGCCTCTCCTACGGCGCCGTGCTCACCCTTGGCGGCTGGATCTTCGCCTGGCTGATGTTCGAGGTGGGCACGCCCTGGGCCATCCTGCCGGCCACCGCGGGCTTCTTCATCCTCGCCCCCCTGCTGGCCGCGGGCCTCTACGAAGCGAGCCGCCGGCGCGAGGCGGGCGAGCCCACGACGCTGGCCGAGGCGGTGGGCAGCTTCCGCCGGAACCCCACGCAGATCGCCATGATGGGCGTGCTGCTGCTGGTGCTGCACCTCTTCTGGGTGCGCATCGCAGGATTGCTCTTCGCGCTGTTCTTCGGGCTGAACTTCGCGCCCTCGCTGATGGAATTGCCGCTGGCGATGCTGCGCAGCGATGACCTGCTGCCCTTCCTCGTCATCGGCACCGGCATCGGCTTCGTGCTCGCTTCCGTCACCTTCGCCGTCTCCGCCATCTCCGTGCCGATGCTGGTGGACCGGCCGGAGCTGAGCTTCCTGGAGGCGGTGACCGTCTCGATCCAGGCGGTGATGGAGAATTGGCGCGCCATGGCGCTCTGGGCCGGGCTGATCGTGGTCTTCACCGGCCTCGCCCTCGTGCCCTTCTTCCTCGGGCTGATCCTCGCCATGCCGCTGATCGGGCACGCCACCTGGCACGCCTACAAGGACCTGGTGGTGCGCTGAGGGGCGCTACCAGCCCGCCTGGAAGGCGATGCCCTGGGGCAGCATGTGGGCTTGCAACTCATCCAGGTCATAGTTGCGGATGAGGTCCTGCAGATAGACGGTCGAGTTGCTGCCACGCTTCAGCAGCGCCTCGGAAAAGGCCGTGCCCCAGTTGGACTCCGCGGGCGCGCCGGCCATGTCGCGGATCAGGACCTCCAACTGGCTCTGGCCGGTGCGCAGTTCCGGCAGGATGCCGCGCGTCGCGCTGATCATGCCCTGCACGGTGAAGAAATCGAGGCGGCCCGACATCATCTCCTCCGCCAGCCAGAGGCCGAAGGTGTTGGCATTCAGCGCGGTCGGGACCACCGGCTGATCCCATTCCTCCACCCATTTGCGCGGCACGAAGAAGCCGCCATTGGCGGCGCGGGTATCGGCGTGGTTCAGGGAATCAAGCCGCCAGGTCACGAATTCGTTCACCACCTGGGAGCGGCTGGTCCCCCGGTCCATGTTGCCGGCGTGGAAGGCAACGCCCGAGGCGCTCGTCCAGCCCACGGAGTTCAGGTAAAGCTGGTTGGCGAAGGCGCTGTTGCTCAGCGCACCGAAGCCATTGGCGAATTCGGCGGTGGCCATGACTTCGCCGATCAGGGTCTGGTTGCTCGCGCCACCCGCCAGCCGCTCCACGCCGGCCGCCATTTCGGCGTGCCGCGGCTCCCGGTTCAGGAGGGTTTCGTAGATCGTCCAGACCCGCCCGGCCAGCCCGTCGCCCGAGAAGGAGATGTAGCCATCCAGCATGTCGATCACGGCCGGCTGCTCGAAGGTCACGCTGCCGCCGTCGCGCAGCTGGATGTGGATGATGGAGCCATAGTCGCGGATCGAGGCGAGCTCATGGCTCATCCGCATCGTGAAGAGGTTGCCGGGGCCGGCCCAGCGGAAGCCGAAGGCCGCTTCATGGCTCTCCAGCAGGTCCACCGTCCCGCCATTGTTGATGCCGAGCGCCGTCACCCCGATGGAGATCGTCATGGCCGAGGATTGCCGGCCATCCGAGACGGTGATCACCACATCGCGCTCCGGCCCGTCGGCGAGCGGGATGGAGACGCCGGCCCGCAGCCTCAGCATGTCTCCCACCACCTCGAAGACCCATTGGTCATCCTCGCGGATCGTGAAGGTGAAGCCGCTGGCGGTATCGGGGTCGGAGACCTGGAGGCGGCCGATATTCGCGCCCGCCGCCCCGGCTGCCACCGTGCCGCCGCTGGCGAAGGTGAGGGCCTGGGGCGGCGTGTCGTCGATGTTGAGCAGCGTGACCGAATAGGTCGCCTGGCTGAGCTGGACCGAACCGTCGGTCATGTAGAATTGCACCTGGAAGCTGATATTCGTGGAGATGTTGTTGGCCACGAACCATTCGTGATCCGCCATCGAGATGGGCGCGAAGGTGAGCACACCGTTTCCGCGGTTCAGCGAGACGTCGAAGAAATTGCTGCCGATGCCGATGATGTCGACGAAGCGGATCAACGCCGGATTGATGTTGAGCCGGAGCTGGCCGATCCAGTCCCAGAGGGGCGTGTTCTCATTGATCTGACCAGGCAGCGAGCCGGTCAGCGCGATGCCGGACATTTATGCGGGCCCTCAGCCTTGCTGGCGCCGCAGATGCCACGCGCCGGGTAAAGCAAGGATGAAGCGCCTCAGGCGAGGAGCTGCACGGCAAGCCCGGCGAGGATCGCCGCATTGAGCAGGAAGAGCGCGCCGCCCAGGGCACGCCAGCCCGGCCCGACCACGCGGCCGAAGAAGCGCCCGAGCAGGGCCACCGCGGCCAGTGCTGGCACGGTGCCGAGCACGAAGGCCAGCATCGCCAAGCCCCCGGCCAGCGCGCTGCCCGAGGCCGCGGCCGCCGCGAGCGCCGCATAGAGCAGCCCGCAGGGCAGCGCCGACAGCAGCAGCCCGAGCCGCACCCCGCGCCAGCCCGTGGGCGCGGCCAGCAGTCCGGCCAGTCGTCCCTCCAGCGCGCGCGGCAGGCGCGGGGCTGGCAGGCGCGGCAACCAGGCGGAAAAGCGCGCGGAGGCCTGGGCCAGCATGAGCAGCGCGGCGCCGAAGAGCAGCAGCGCGGCCACCCAGCGCAGCCCGCTGGCCTGGGAGAGCAAGGCCCCTGCCCCGCCGGCCAGGGTGCCCAGCGCGCCATAGCCGAGTGCCCGGCCGAGGTGATAGGGCAACAAGGCGGCGCCGGTCAGCCGTCGCAGCATGCCGCCGCGCAGATGGGCATCGGCGCCGGCCGCCGATTGCGCCAGCACGAAGGGGCCGCACATGGCGCTGCAATGGGTCAGCCCCCCGGCAAGGCCCGCGAGCAGCAGGGCGGACATCAGGGCGGGCAGGCCGGCCGGCCCCAGCGCCGCCAGGTCATGAAGACAATTCGCGAGCACCGCCCTCTCCTACCGCGCCCGCCCCGGCCGGGCCTTGCGCCGGATCAAGCGAGCGCCGTGCGCGCCTCGTAGAGCTCCGGAAAGAAGCGCCGCTCGATCGCCTTGCGCAGATAGGCGACGCCAGCGCTGCCGCCCGTGCCCCGCGCATAGCCGATGATGCGCTCCACCGTGCGCATGTGGCGGAAGCGCCAGGTCTGGAAGCTGTCCTCCACATCCACCAGCTCCTCGGCCAGCTCATAAAGGTCGAACTCGCGCTCGCCCTTGGCGTAGATGCCGGCCCAGATCGCCGTCACGGCGGCGTGGCTTTCATGAGGTTTGGTCAGGTCCCGTTCCAGCACTTCGGCCGGCACGGGGAAGCCGCGGCGGGCCAGCAGGCGCAGCGCCTCGTCATAGATGGAGGGCGCTTCCAGCGCGGCGTGCAATTCCGCATGCAGCTCGGGTCGGTGGGCGTGGGGCTTCAGCATGAAGGCCTCCTTGGCACCCAGGCGGAATTCCAGGGCGCGGTATTGCCAGGACTGGAAGCCGGAAGAACTGCCCAGATGGGCGCGGAAGGCCAAATAGTCATGCGGCGTCATCGTGCTGAGAACATCCCAGGCCTCGATCAGCTGGCGCTGGATGCGGCTCACCCGCGCCATGGCCTTGAAGGCCGGGCGAAGCTCGTCGCGCCGGATGCAGGCGATGGCCAGGTCCAACTCGTGCAGCAGCAGCTTCAGCCAGAGCTCCTGCACCTGATGGATGGTGATGAAGAGCATCTCGTCATGCTGGCCGGAGATGGGCTTCTGCGCGGCCAGCAGCGCATCGAGGCCGAGATAATCGCCATAGCTCATCTTGCGGCGAAAATCGGTGGTCAGGCCCGCATCGGGGCCCTGGTCGGGTGGGGTTTCCGGTTCCATATCGCCAGTATGATCGATCTGCGGCCGCATTTCTCGCATTTCCTGGGCGCCGAGGCTCGCCGGCTGCATTTTGCGGCCCACAGCCACCACCCCTGGCCCGATGCGACGCGCGCCGCGCAGCTGGACGCCTGGGACCTCGCGGCCCGGCGCATGGATCACAAATGGGAGGAGGTGCTGGGCCCGGCCTGGAGCGAGGCCCAGGGTCACATCGCCCGCCACCTGAACCTGCCCGAGCCCACGAGCCTGGTCTTCGCGGTGAATACGCATGAATTCGTGCTGCGCATCCTCAGCGCCCTGCCCGAGCGCCCGCGCATCCTCACCACCACGGGCGAATTCCACTCCTTCGCGCGCCAGGTCGCCCGGCTGGAGGAGGAGGGGCTGGTCCAGGTCACCCGCATCCCCGAAGGGCCTGAGGTCCTGGCCGGGCTGCTCGCGGCGGCGCCGCAACGATTCGACCTGATCTGGGTCAGCCAGGTCTTCTTCGGCAGCGGCCGTGCCCTGCCCATCCCGGACCTCCAGTCCCTGGCCGAGGCGGCGGGCGGGGCGGCGCTGGTGGTGGATGGCTATCACGGCTTCATGGCCGTGCCGACGGACTTCGCCCCCCTGGCCGGCCGCGCCTTCTACCTGGCGGGCGGCTATAAATACGCGATGGGGGGCGAGGGTTGCTGCTTCCTGCACGCCCCGCCGGGCTGGCTGATGCGGCCGCGCAACACCGGCTGGTTCGCCGCCTTCGGCCATCTGGCGGGGGCGCAGGCCGGCGTGCCCTATGCCACGGACGGCATGCGCTTCATGGGCGCCACCTTCGACCCCTCGGGCCTCTTGCGCCTGAATGCGGCGATGCGCTGGCTGGAGGCCCAGGGCGTCACCGTGGCGGCGATTCATGACCATGTGCGGGCGTTGCAGGCGCGCTTCGTCGCGGGGCTCGGCGGCACCGGGCTGGATCCGGCGCGGCTGGTGATCCCGCTGGCCGATCCCGCGCGCGGCAATTTCCTCACCTTCGACCTGCCAGATGCCGAGGCCTGGTCGGCCCGGCTGGACGCGGCCGGCATCGTGACGGATCGCCGCGGGCAGCGGCTGCGCTTCGGCTTTGGCCTGTATCACACCGAGGAAGAGGTGGATGAGCTGCTGGCCCGGCTATCGTCCACTGCCCGGGCCTCTGCTACAGCCGCGTGATGCTTGCACTGACCATGGGGGAACCCGCCGGCATCGGCGCCGAGATCGCCGTGAAGGCTTGGCACGCGCTGCGCGCCACCGGCCCCGCCTTCCTGCTGCTGGACGATGCGGACCGCCTGACCGGCGCGCCCATCCAGCGCATCGCCCACCCCGGGGAGGCGCGCTTCGCGGACGCCCTGCCCGTGCTCCACCGGCCCCTGCCCGTGGCCGCCATCCCGGGCCAGCCGCAGGCGGCGACGGCCGGCGCCGTGCTCGCCGCGATCCGCGAGGCGGTGGGCCTCGCGCTCTCCGGCGCGGTGGATGGCGTGGTGACCAACCCCATCCAGAAGTCGGTTCTCACAGCCGCCGGCTTTCCCCATCCCGGCCATACCGAATTCCTGGGCGAACTGGCCGGCACCGGCGTGCCGCCCGTGATGATGCTGGCCTGCCCGCAACTGCGCGTCGTCCCCGTCACGGTGCATGAGCCGCTGGCCCGCGCCATCGGGCGCCTGACGCCCGAGCTGATCGTCGAGCACGCCCGCATCACCCATGCCGCCCTCATGCGGGATTTCGGCATCGCCAACCCGCGCCTGGCCGTCGCCGGGCTGAACCCGCATGCGGGCGAGGCCGGCACGCTCGGCCATGAGGACCAGGCGATCGTCGCGCCCGCCGTGGCCCGGCTCCGGGCGCTGGGCATCGCCGCCACCGGGCCCTGGCCGCCGGATACGATGTTCACGGCCCATGCCCGGCCGACCTATGACGCCGCCATCTGCCTCTACCACGACCAGGCGCTGATCCCGATCAAGACGCTGGACATGGCGGGCGGGGTGAATGTCACCCTCGGCCTCTCCATCATCCGCACCAGCCCCGATCACGGCACCGCGCTGGACATCGCCGGGAAGGGCCTGGCCAGCGCCGAGAGCCTCATCGCGGCCATCCGCCTCGCCGCCCAACTCGCCGAACACCGAAGGAACCGCCGCTGATGCGCCTCTCCGTCAATGTGGACCATGTGGCGACGCTGCGGAACGCGCGCGGCGGGCACTTCCCCTGCCCGGTGGAGGCAGCGCGCATCGCCATGGCGGCCGGCGCCGATGGCGTGACCATGCATCTGCGCGAGGATCGCCGCCACATCCGCGACCGCGACCTGGAGCGCGTGGCGACCGAGGTGGAGACCCGCCTCAACTTCGAAATGGCCGCGACGGAGGAGATGGTGGCCCTGGCCGAGCGCCTGCGCCCGCCGGCCATCTGCATCGTGCCCGAGAAGCGCGCCGAACTGACCACCGAGGGCGGCCTCGACGTGCTCCGCGCCGGCCCCTTCCTGGCCGAGGCGATCCGCCGCCTGGCCGGCCTCGGGATCGAGGTCTCGCTTTTTGTGGAGCCGGATGCATTGCAAATTGCAAGGACCGCCGAGCTGGGCGCCCAGGCGATCGAGCTGCACACCGGCACCTATGCCGATGCGGCGCCCGACGCCCGCCCCGCCCTGGCGGCCCGCTTGGCCGAGGCGGCGCGCCATGCGAAAACCCTTAACCTTCAATGCCATGCGGGCCATGGCCTGAGCTATGAGACCATCACGCCCATCGCCGCCATCCCCGAAATCAGCGAGGTTTCGATCGGCCATTTCCTGATTTCGACCTCGGTCTTCGAGGGGCTGCCCACCGCCATTGCGCGGATGAAGGGGCTGATCACCGCCGCGCGGGGCTGAATCCCCGCTGGCACGGCGGCTGCAACACCTCTGGTACAACCCACACCGAACAGGAGTTGGCCATGAGCACTCAGAGTTTCACCGCCGCCCGCCGCCAGCGCATGGAAGAGGATCAGCCCTCAGCCCTGGCCTATTGGGGAACCGGCGTCGCCTGCCTGAGCTTCCTGCTCTTCGTCTTCTGGCTCGCCGGGCTCCAGTTCTGATCTGGCCAGCTTGAGCCTGCGCCGGTGCGATTTCAGCAGCGGGCGCAGGGCGGCCCGGAAATCCGGCGGCATGGAGCGCACCAGCTTGCCGCTGGTATAGGCCTCCAGGTAGGCGGCCAGGATTTCGGGCGGCACCGCCCGAAGTGAGGGCGCCGGCCCGCGCTCGGGCGGCGGCGGAGCCACCAGCAGCGGAACCTGGTGCCCGGGCAGCATGGCGTTGATCGCCAGGACATCCTCATTATAGGTGTCGCGCAGCGTGACCCAATCCGCCTGGCTGAGATAGCGCACGCGGCCAGGCCGCTGGCCCTTCGCCGCCAGCGCGGTGGCCCCGTAATCGGCCAGGCGTTTCAGCCAGACCCGGAACCTGTCCTGGGTGGCGGGCTGCGTGTCCGGCATGCGGCCATTGATGCTGCGGGCCAGTTCCAGGAAGGTCCAGGGCGGCGATTCATTGGCCCGCTGGAAGGGCGGCATCTTTTCCCTGACGCCAACGGCCGACAGCAGGTCCTCGATCAGATCCCCACCCTCCAGATTGGCGGGGTTGAGACTGCGCAGGCGGATATTCCCGGCGCCGAACACCTCGACCCAGGGCTGCAGCCCCGCCAGCATGGAAACCCGGCGCCCTAGGCTGCGCTTGGCGATGAACCCATCCATGTCATCCGCATTCTCGCCGCGCTTGGTCTTCTGCGCGTAGAGCGATTCCACCCAGGAGGGGTATTCGCGGATATAGACCAGCACCCGCACCGGGGCCGCGCCGAGGAAATGACGCAGGGCGGCCGCATTGCGCGCCGAACCCGGCGCATCATGGCGCAGGAAGAATTCACTGCTCAGCAGCCAGGATTGGCCGGCACCCTGATGGATCGCCTCCCGCAGCGAGGCGAAGACCGGCGGCAGGACGGCACCCTGCTGCGACATCCGCGCCACCTGGCCGAGTTCCATATGGTGCTCAGGGGAACGCCCCTTCAGGGCCGGGTAGACCAGCCCGGCCGCGGCCAGCCGTTCCATATTCGCCGTGGCGAAATGCTGGATGGTGCTCGACCCGCTCTTGCCGAGCCCAATATGCAGATAAATCATGCCGGTGCCGATGCCGAGGCCGCGCCAGCCAAATGGCAAGTCTTCCTCATCGGACCCCACACCAGACGATGTGCAAGGATACCGGCAGCCCCAACCTTCGGCAACCGCAACGGCTTGCGGCGACGCGGCGGCGACTCAGCCCGCCGCCGCCACCGGCCGAGCGCCCAGGATATGCGCGATGGCATAGGTCAGGTCCGAGCGGTTCAGTGTGTAGAAGTGGAACTCATCCACGCCATTGGCCTGCAGGATGCGGACCTGCTCGGCCGCCACCGTCGCGGCCACCATCCGGCGGGTCGCCTCGTCATCCTCCAGCCCCTCGAACAGCTTCTCCAGCCAGGCCGGCACAGAGGCGCCGCACATGGCCGAGAAGCGCTTCACGCTGGCGAAGTTGGACACCGGCATGATGCCCGGCACGATGGGCAGGGTGATGCCGGCGGCCAGGCAGCGGTCCAGGAAGCGCAGATAGACGTCGGTGTCGAAGAAGTACTGGGTGATGGCGCGGTTGGCGCCGGCATCCATCTTCCGCTTGAAATAGTCGAGGTCGGCATCGGCGGAGAGGGCGGCCGGATGCGTCTCGGGGTAGGCGCCCACGCTGATGTCGAAATCGGCGATGCGGCGCAGGCCCCGGACCAGGTCCTCGGCCTGGGCATAGCCGCCCGGGTGCGGCGTGTACTGGCTGGCGCCGGCCGGCGGATCGCCGCGCAAGGCCACGATGTGGCGCACGCCGGCGGCCCAGTATTCGCGGGCCACCTCGTCCACTTCCTCGCGCGTCGCGCCGACGCAGGTGAGGTGCGCGGCCGGTGTCAGCCTGGTCTCGCGGGCCAGGCGGGCCACCGTCTCATGCGTCCGCGCGCGGGTGGAACCGCCCGCGCCATAGGTCACCGAGACGAAGCGCGGGCCCAGCGGCTCCAGCCGCCGGATGCAGGTCCAGAGCTCCGCCTCAAGCTTCTCATTCTTGGGAGGGAAGAACTCGAAGGAAAGTTTTGGCGCCGGCAGGCTGCTGGGCGAGGGGAGCGTGCCGAAGCGCGGACCGGTCAGCCAGCGTTCGAGGGTGTTGTTCGGGGCGGTGTCCATGCGCCAGGGTTTGGCGTCGGTCCGGGGTTTTCGCAAGGGGCTCGCGGCGGGTGCCGAGACTTTTCGTGACATCGCGGCAACTTGCCCGATGCGGGCAGGTTGTGCTTCTTACCGCAACACGGCCGGGCCCCTTGCGCCGCCCGCCCAAGCGTTTCCCGAGAAAGGTCCGCCCCCACCCATGCGCTTCGGTCCTCTCCTGGCTGCTGCCCTGATCGTGAGTGGACTGGCGGGCTGCGCCACGCGCCCTCCCGCGACCGATCCCGAGGCCCTGGCCGAGTATGAGGCCAATAATGACCCGCTGGAGCCGCTGAATCGCGGCATGTACGAAGTCAACAACGCCATCGACGCGGTGCTGCTGCGCCCGGCCGCCGTTGCCTACCGCGCCGTGGTCCCGCCGCCGGTGCGCGAGGGTGTGCGCAATGCCCTCGGCAATTTGCGCGCACCGACCATCCTGATGAATGACATCCTGCAGGGTGACATGGAGCGCGCCGGCCGCACCGCCAGCCGCTTCCTGATCAACTCCACCCTGGGCCTGGGCGGCCTCGTGGACGTCGCCGAATGGCAATTCGGCATCCGGGGCCATGGCGAGGATTTCGGCCAGACCCTCGCCACCTGGGGCGTCGGCGACGGGCCGTATCTCTTCGTTCCCGTGCTCGGCCCCTCCAATGTCCGCGACCTGACCGGCGCCGGCGTGGATGCGGTGGCCAGCCCCTGGTTCTGGTTCGGCCAGGGCGAAGTGGTGGAAATCCTGCGCTGGGTGCGCACCGGCATGACCGTCCTGGACGCGCGGGAAGGCGTGCTGGATACGCTCGACACGCTCTACGCCACCTCGCTTGATCCCTACTCGACGTTGCGCAGCGCCTATCGCCAGCGCCGCATCAATGAAATCACCAATGCTGGCCAGCCGGCGCCCGAAGCGGCCGGCAGCACCGGCTTTGGCGTCGGCGTCGGCGTTACCGTGCCGCCGGCTGCCGCCCAACCCTCTCGCTGAGTGATCCCCACATGCCCATGATGCTTTTCGGCCGGCGCGCCGCCCTGCTCCTGGGCGCCGCGACGGCCTTGCCCCGCCCCGCCGCGGCCCAGATGGACGCGACCCGCGCGGTGAGCTTCATCCAGGCCACGGGCAATGCGCTGGTGGAGGCGCTGAACAGCACCACCCTCAACGCCGCCCAGCGGCGCGAGCGCGTGGCGAACATCCTGCGCCAGGCGGTGGACATGGAAGGCACGGGCCGCTTCATCCTGGGCCGCTGGTGGCGCATGGCGAGCCCGGCCGAGCAACAGGAATATCTCCGCCTCTTCGAGGAGACGCTGATCCGCAACCTCGCCACCCGCCTCGGCGAATACCAGGGCGTGCGCTTCTCGCTCGGCCGCAGCCAGCAGCGCACCGAGGAGGATGTGCTGGTCACCACCGTGGTGGAACGCGCGGGCACGCCGCCGATCAACCTCGACTGGCGTGTGGCCGATGTGAACGGGCAGCCCCGCGTGGTGGATTTGGTGGCCGAGGGCACCTCGCTCCGGCTCACCCAGCGCAGCGAGTACAGCGCCGTGGTGCAGCGCGGCGGCAACCAGGTCTCGGCCCTGCTCACCGCCATGCGCGGCCAGTTGCAGCAGATGCAGGCGCGCCAGTAGCCTTCACGCCCAGCCGGGCGCCCTTGAAAGCCTGGCCTGCCTCATGCAGGAAGGCCTGATGGTGGAAGAGCCCGGCTATGTGCAGGAGGTGAAGCGCGAATTCGCCAGTGTGCAACTGGCGCCGCTGAGCC
>NZ_JAIEQY010000367.1 GCF_019747315.1 Roseococcus sp.
TGCCCACGCTTGCCTTCGCCGCACCCGCCCTGGCGCAGGATATGCGCGCGCGCACGCTGCGCTTCGTCCCCTCGACCGACCTCGTCTCGCTCGACCCCGTGATCTCCACGGCGCTGGTGGCCGTGCAGCACGGGTTCCATGTCTTCGACACGCTCTATGGCGTGGACGGCCAGATGCGCGCCCAGCCGCAAATGGCCGAGGGCCACCAGGTCAGCGCCGATGGCCGCGCCTGGACCATCCGCCTGCGCGAAGGCCTGCGCTTCCATGATGGCGAGCCGGTGCGCGCCTCGGATTGCGCGGCCAGCCTCACGCGCTGGAGCCGGCGCGACACCTTCGGCCGCGTCTATGCGACGGCGGTGGACGCCTATGAGACGCCCGATGACCGCACGCTGGTGATCCGCCTCAAGCGCCCCTTCCCGCTGCTGCTGGACGCCGTCGCCAAGCCGCATTCGCAGCCCGCCTTCATCATGCCCGAGCGCATCATCCGCGCCGCGCCGGATTCGCCGATCACCGAGATCATCGGCTCCGGCCCCTATCGCTTCCTGCGCGATGAATGGTCCTCGGGGCATCTGATCGCCTATGGGCGCTTCGACGGCTACCGGCCGCGCAGCGAGGCGCCGGAATGGACCTCCGGCGGCAAGGTCGCGCATTTCGAGCGGGTGGAGTGGCGCGTCATCGCCGACAAATCCACTGCCGTCTCGGCGCTCATGCAGGGCGAGGTGGATTGGATGGAGGCGGTGCCACATGACCTCCAGCCGCTGATCGCGCGCAACCGCCGGGTGCGGATGCAGAATGCCGATCCGCTGGGCTCCGTCGTCGTGATGCGCTTCAACCACCTGGTGCCGCCTTTCGACAATCCGGCGCTGCGCCGCTTCGTGCTGCAGGTGGCGCGGCAGAGCGACTACCTGACGACGGTGGCCGGCAGCGAGGCCGGGGCCTACCAGGAATGCCGCGCCATGTTCCCCTGCACCATCCCCGGCGTGGAGGAGATCGGCCGCGGCGAGTTCGGCCGCCTCGCGGCGGGTGGGCCGGCCATGGCCGAGGCGCTGCGGGCCACGGGCTACAAGGGCGAGAAGGTCGTCATCCTCAATCCGGCGGATAACGCCACGCTGGCGCCGCTCGGCCCCATCACGGCGGAATTGCTGCGGCGCGCGGGGCTGAATGTGGAGATGCTCGACATGGATTGGGGCACGCTGCTGCAACGGCGCAACAATCGCGGCCCGGTGGAGCGCGGCGGCTGGAGCCTCTTCCACACCACCTGGCCCAGCATCGCCATCGCCAACCCCGTGCTGAACACGACCGTGCGCGGCGAGGGCGCGACCGGCTGGCCCGGCTGGTTCGAGAGTGCGGAGATGGAGCGCCTCACCGGCGCCTGGCTCGACGCGACGGACCCCGCCCAACAGGCGCGGCTGATGGGCGAGATCCACGCCCTGGCCCTGCGCGAGGTCCCGACCGTGCCGCTTGGCATCTATTTCCCCAAGACCGCCTATCGCGCCGAATTGACCGGCGTGCTGGGGGGCTCCGTGCGTTATCCCTGGAATGTGCGGCGCGGCTGAACCACGGCGCGCGGCGTGAAGGCGACGTCGTCCACCGGATAGAAGGGGCGGGCGACGGTGAAGGGCATCTCCGCCACGCGGTAGGAGGAGAGGCCCGGCGTATCCACCGTCACGCATGCGCCGATGGCGGCGAAGTTCAGCGTGAAGTGATAGCCCGAGCGCACCACCACCACTGCATGGTCCGAAGGTTCCAACCCCATGGCACGGAAATAGCCTGGGTCGAGGTAGGAATAGGGGAAGGCGGTCAGCGCCAGGTGCAGCGGGCCCACGCGCAGCACGGCATAGGGGCCGATGAGCGCGCGCTGACCGGCCTCGGCCGGGCCGGCATAGGTGAAGGCGGCGCCCTCGGCCGCTGCGATGACTTCGCCCGTCACGGTCACCGGCGGCATCATGGTGGAGATGCGGCCGCCCAGGGTCAGCGTGACCGTGGCACCCACGCCGACCTTGCGGCAGGCGGCGACCGCATCGGCATCGGTGAGCGGCAGGATGGCCGGCAGCGTGTTTCCGCGCGCGAGCAGCGCATGCAGGATCACGGTGCTGTCGCCCGGCGCGCCCGCCGCCACGCGGTCGCCCTGGTCGCCCAGGATGAGGGTGCGGCCCGGGGTGGTGCGGTCCAGCGTCGCCTCCAGGCTCGGATACTGGATGATGGTCTCGGCGCGGGCTTCCCAGAGGGCGTCCGCCAGTTCCTGCACCAGGGCCTGCGCTGCCACCGCCTCGCCATTCCCATAGGCCATGACGACCTGGCCCAAGCCCGGCACGTCGAGGAATTGCTGCGCGTTGAAGATCGAGGCGTCCACCACCGCGCCCGATGCCACGGCCGCCGCCGCACGGGCGTGCAGCGCCATCAGCGGCGCCTCATCCGTGCGGTCCCGGCCGAGGCTGAGCATCGGCAGGTGGGCCGAGGCCAGCACGGGCTGCAGCCGCCTTGCCAGCATGGCCAGCGCGGCGCGCCCTGCGCGCAGGCCGGTGGCACCCTGGTCGGCATGCGGGTTGGTCAGGTAGCCGGCCAGCAGGTCGCAATCGCGCAGGATCTCGGGCGTCACATGGGCGTGCAGGTCGAAGGCGGCGGTGATCGGCACGTCCGGGCCCACGATCTCGCGCAGCGCCGTGATCAGCACGCCCTCCGGATCGTGCAGCGAGGGCGTCAACATGCCGCCATGCAGCGGCAGGGCGATGGCGTCGACATTCCCTCGCCGGGCGGCCTCGCACATCAGGCCGAGCACCTCCTGGAAGACGCTCTCCTCCACCGGCCCGCCCGATTGCGCGCGGAACAGGGTGGGGATGATCACCTCCGCCCCCTCGGCCTCGGCGGCGGCGATGATGCCGCCCAAGGTGGAGTTGGTGCCGCGTGCCTTGGCGTGGGCATCCGCGCCGGATGTGATGGTGAAGCTCTCCCGCCCCGTCCTGACCGGGGTGAAGCTGTGGGATTCCTGCGAGATGCCGCCGGCCAGGATGCGCCTGCGCATCACGCCACGCCCGGCGGGCGATGCTGCGCCCAGGGGCGCGCCTGCTCCAGGATGGCGCCGAGGCGCAGCACATCGGCTTCCGCCCGCCAGCGGCCGACGATCTGCAAGCCGAAGGGCAGCCCATCGGCGCCGAAGCCCGAGGGCACGGTCAGCGCCGGATGCCCCGTCAGGTTGAAGGGGTATTGCGGCGAGGTCCAACCCTGGCGGGTGATGCCGCATTTCACGCCGTCCACCTCCACCTCCTCATTCGCGGCGTCGAAGACCGCCGGCAGCGCGGTGCGGGACATGGTGGGCATCATCAGCACGTCATGGCGTTCCAGCTGCGCCTGGATCTGGCGAAACAGGCGCGTGCGGGCGAATTGCGCCTCGCGGAACTGGGCCAGGGTGAAGTCCGCGCCGCGCCGCATGAATTCCAGCGTGACGGGGTCCATCACGTTCTGGAAGCGCGGAAGCTGCGCGGCCAGCAGCACGGTGAAATTCGCCTGGTAGAGGACGCGGCCCTCGAACTCGATCCAATCAATGGCGTCGGTGACTTCCTCGATCTCGGCGCCGAGATCGGCATAGGCGGCCAGCGCCGCGCGCGTGCCGGCCTCCACCTCGGCCGCCACGCGCGGATTGGCGCAGCGCATGAGGTATCCGATCCGCAAGCCCCCAAGATCGCCGCCGACCAGCCCGGGCGAGAGCGGCGCATCCGGCCCCGCACCCGCCGACCACGGGTCGCGGCTCAGCGCATCGGCCTCGGCCGGGCCGCGCAGCACGCCATACATCAGCGCGGCATCGGTCACCGTGCGCGTCATCGGGCCGGAATAGGAGTTGTTGCCGAAGCCATCCCGCGCGCCTTCCAGCGGGATGGCGCCCAGCGTCGGCTTCAGCCCCACCAACCCGCAGCAGGCCGCCGGCCCGCGGATGGAGCCCGCGCCATCGGTGCCCAGCGCCATGGGGCCGAGCCCCGCCGCCACCGCCGCCGCACTCCCGCCGGAGGAGCCGCCCGCGGTGCGATCGAGGTTCCAGGGGTTGCGGGTGATGCCGAAGGAAGGCCCGTCGGTCAGGCCCTTCACGCCATATTCGGGGGTGGTGGTCTTGCCGAAAAGGATGGCGCCCGCCGCGCGCAGCCGGGCCACGGGGACGGCATCGGCCTTGGCGGGCCCGGCCTCGTCGAAGATGCGGCTGCCCATGCGCGTCGGCGCGCCCGCCACATCCAGCAAATCCTTCACGCCGATCGGAATGCCATGCAGGGGGCCGAGCTTGCCACCCGCCATCACCGCCGCCTCGGCCGTGCGGGCATCGGCGCGGGCCTGGTCGGCCATCACCTCGACGAAGCAGTTGAGGCGCGGCTGCTGGCGCTCCACCGCGGCCAGCACGGCGTCCAGATACTCCACGGGCGAGAGGCGCTTGCGGCGGATCAGCGCGGCCGCACGGTGCGCGGGAAGGAAGAGGAGGTCGGTCACGGGCAATTCCTGGCGTTGACGGGGAAGCTTGGCACCGGATGGGCGGGGGTGAAATGGTTGGCCTCCGGCGGCTGGGGCCGAGAGGCCCCAGACCCCATGAGTTTGGGGCTGCACTTCGCTTCCACGGTGGGCACTGGCCCAAGGTCCCGGGGTCTGGGGCCTCTCGGCCCCAGCCGCCGGAGGCTTTTGTTCTTGATTTGTTCTCATGCTTTTTATATAAAACCCAATGCGCCATTCCCTCCCTCCCATCCTCCGCGAACCCCGCATCTACCCCCGGGGCCCCCGCCCGCGCCGCCCGGCCTGGATTCTGGTCCCCTATGACCGGCTCACGGATGAGCAATGGATGGTGCTCTCCATCTACCTGCCGCGTTCGGCGCGTGGGCGGCCTTGCGACCAGCGGGCGCGCATGGATGCGATCTTTCGCGTGGCGGCGACCGAGGGCGCCTGGCGCGATCTGCCCGCCGCCTATGGCAAGGGCTCCTCGGTCGCGCGGCATTTCCAGCGGCTGACCCATGCGGGGCTGTGGGAGAGGTTGCTGACGGCGCTGGCGGCCTCCCCGCCGGGCTCGGTGCTGCGGGAGATGGAGGGGCTGATCTGCCGGGCGGCGCGGCGGGCCATCCGCATGCGGGGGCTGGGGCTGATCGCGCTGGCGCGGCGGCTGGATTTGTTGCGGGCCTTGCCGGGGCCGCCCTGGATGGTGGCGGATCCGGATTTGTCGCAAATCATCCGTCGCCTGCCGGTGGCCCAGCGATTCCGCCATTGGCGGCGTGACAAGGGCGCCACGTTGGAGTTCCTGCGCGGCCTGAAGAGCCTCCACAGCCTGGCTGGCGGGCGAAGATACCTGTCCCGCGCGGTTCGCGAAGCGTGGTTATAATCATGGTCCAGGAAGCTGGCTTCCTGGTGGGGGTCCAGGGGGTAAAGCCCCCTGGTTCACCTTTGCGCGTAGCCCGGCGGTTTCTGCCGCAAGGTCAGCCCCGGCAGGATCGCCACCAGGCACAGGATTCCCACCACCAGAAACGCGTCCCGGAAGCCCAGCATCTGCGCCTGGGCTTCCACCATCCGGGTCATGAATTCATGGGCGGCGTCGCGGCGGATCACTTCGGGGAGCCCGCCCTGGGCGTAGAGGTTTTCCAGCAGGCGGCGGGCTTCGAGGGTGGTGCTGCCGCCATCCAGCAGCGGGCCCAGGGTTTCGGCATGCAGCTGGGTGCGGCGTTCCAGATAGACGGCGATGAGGTTGGTGCCGAAGGCCCCGCCCAGCATGCGGAAGAAGTTGATGGCCCCCGCCCCCTGGCCAAACAGGGAAGGGGGCAGGGCGCGCATGGCGCCCACATTCATGTTCGGCATGGTGAGGCCAAGGCCGATGCGCCCGATCAGGATCCAGATGGCCAGCTCCCAGAAATCCGTATCCGTTCCGATGAAGCTCAGCAGCCAGCAGGAGAGGGAGAAGATGGCGAGGCCCGCACAGACCGGAATCCAGGGCGGCACGAAATCCGCCATGCGCCCGGCCATGAGGAAGACGAAGGCGACGACCAGGCCGCCGGGCATCATGATCAGGCCCGAGCGCGTGGGGGAATAGCCCTGCACCACCTGCGTCAGCAGCGGCAGCAGATAGGTGGAGCCGAAGATGGCGCCGCCATAGATGAAGGCGACCAGCGCCGCCGCGGTGAAGCCGCCATGGCGGAACACCCTGAGGTTCATCAGCGGCGCGGGTGCCAGCGCCTGCCAGGCGAGGAAGGCCAGGGTCGCCACCAGGGCCAGGGCGAGTTGCCCCACCACGCGATCCGCGTTCCAGCCATCATGCTGCCCATCGGTGAGGCCGGAGAGCAGGGCGCCGATGGCGAGTGCCAGCAGCGCGCAGCCCAGCCAGTCGAAGCCCCGCGCGGGGCCGGTGGCCAGGCGGCCGGGCATGAAGAAGAAGCTCATGACGAGGCCGAGCGCGGCGGGGGGCAGGCTCAGGAAGAAGACGGCGTGCCAGGAGAATTCATCCACCATCACCCCGCCCAGCGCGGGGCCGATGGCGGGTGCCATGACCACACCAAAGCTGAAGAGGCCCATGGCCGTGCCGCGGCGCTCGGCCGGGAAGACCAGGAAGATCACCTGCATGGAGAGGGGTTGCAGCAGCCCGGCGGCCGCCCCCTGGGCGACGCGGCAGGCGACCATCACGGCGGTGGAGGTGGCGACGCCGGCCAGCAGCGAGGCGAGGATGAAGACGATGATCGAAAAGGCATAGGTGCGGCGAAAGCCAAAGCGGTCCACAGCCCAGGCGTTCAGCAGCATGAAGCCGGTATTGGCGGCCAGGAAGCCGGTGGAGAGGAGTTGTCCTTCCTCATGCCCCATGCCCAGCGCGCCCACGATGTCGGGCAGGGCGACGACGACGATGGTGGAGGAAAGGATGGTGGAGATGGTGCCGGTCAGCGCCGTCAGCGTCACCCACCAGCGGTAATTCGGCCCGAAGCGGGCGAAGAGCGCCTCGACGGATTGCGGGTCGCTCACCCCCGCGGCCCTGGTCAAGCTTTCGGGGCCGTCACGCGCACCAGCATCCCCGGGCGCAGCAGGCCGGGCGGCGGCGGCGGGTCGAGGCGCACGCGCAGCGGCAGGCGTTGGGTGATGCGGGTGAAATTGCCCGAGGGGTTGGCGCTGGGCAGCAGGGCGAATTCGCTGGTCGCGGCCTCGATCATGCGGTCCACCACGCCGGTGAAGACCTGGCCGGGCCAGGCATCCACGGTGACGCTGACGGCCGAGCCGGGGCGGAAATGGCGGACATCCGTCTCCTTCACATTGGCCTCGATGCGGATCTGCGTCGGGCTGTGCACCATGATGATGCGCTGGCCGGCCAGGGCATATTCGCCCGGGTCCATGAAGATGCGGTCCACCACGCCGTCAAAGGGCATGCGGATGGTGCGGTCGGCGAGGTCGAGGGCGGCGCGGTCGCGCGTCGCGGTCAGTTCGCGCTCCTGCGGGCCCAGCGAATCGAGCTGGCGGGCGATGACCTGCATCTCCTCACGGGCGGCCGTGGCCAGGGCGATGAGCGCCTCGGCATTGCGGATCTCGGCGGCGGCGGCGACGGCGCGGCTGCGGGCGGAATGCAGGGCGGCGGTCAGCAATTCCACGCGCTGGCGTGTGCCGGCGCCGGTCTGGATCAGGCGCTCGGCGCGGATGAGCTCGGCCTCGGCGAAGTCGCGCTCGGCCTCGGCGGCGGGCTGGGTGGTGCGGGCGGCATCGAGCTTGGCCAGGGCGGCGGCGTGCTGGCTCTCGCTCTGGCGATCCACCTGGAGAAGGCGGGCCTGCAATTCGCCGCGGCGGGCGGCGATGCCGGCGAGGCGGGCATTCAGCTCTTCGACGGCGAGTGCGGCCTCACGGCCATCCATCTGGACCAGCAGCTCCCCCTGGCGGAGCGAATCGCCGGCGGTGACGGGAAGGGCCTGCACCCAGCCGGGCACGCGGCTCGCGAGGATCACCATGTCCGAGGCGACGCGGGCATCGTCGAGGACGACATGGGTGAACTGGAAATGCAGCCAGCGC
This sequence comes from Roseococcus sp., assembly GCF_019747315.1. Classification (GTDB taxonomy): domain Bacteria; phylum Pseudomonadota; class Alphaproteobacteria; order Acetobacterales; family Acetobacteraceae; genus Roseococcus. Next base: position 7,993 of record NZ_JAIEQY010000367.1, read on the forward strand.
GCGCCCAGGCCGAGGCTGATGAGGAGGGCGAGTGCCGCACCCAGAAGCCGCGCCCTCCGGCGCAGGCTCAACCGCTTCACCTGCCCGATGCCCGCGGGAGCTCCGCCCCCGGCCGGCCCGATATCCATCGCCGCACCCTTCCCACCGCGCGCGCGGCGCGGCTTTGGGAAGCATAAGCCCGGATCGCTTGTCAGGACAAATGGGCGATCAGGCGTGGCGCCAGCTGAGGCCGGCGCGGCGCATGCGATGCAGCACATAGGCGGCCCAGGCGAGCTGCACGGCAAGCGCGGGCAGGCCCACCAGCGGCTTCTGCTCGGGCGAGAGCTGAAGGAACCAGACGGCGAGGGCCGCGTGAAAGAGGGCGAAGGCCCAATGCACCCCCGCCACCACCCGCACCGGCACGCCGGCGCGCTGGGCCATCTGGTAAAGGTGGCTGCGATGGGCGGCGCCCACCGCCTCGCGCATCAGGGCGCGGCGGGCCAGGGTGAAGCCGGCATCGAAGAGAAGCCCGAAGATCAGCAGCGGCACGATCAGGAAGCTGACCTGGCTGTGCTCGAAGCGGGCGGCGGCCACGGCCAGGATGGCCAGCATGAAGCCGGCGAACTGGCTGCCCACATCGCCCATGAAGATGCGGGCGCGATGCAGGTTGAAGGGCAGGAATCCCAGGAAGCCGGCGGCCAGGAACATCGCCGCCGCATAGATGAAGCCACCCCCGAGGGCGAGCGCGATGGCGGCGAGCGCGGCGCTGGCGATCACCAGCGTACCGGCCACAAGGCCGTCCAGCCCATCCATGAAGTTCACCGCATTGGTGCAGCCCATGATCCAGAAGAGCGTGACCAGCGTGCCCAGGAAGCCCAGCTCCACCACGCCCACCCCGGGCAGCGAGAGGCGCTGCAAGGCCAGGCCCGAGAGCACCGCCACCATGGCGGCGGCGAATTGGCAGAACAACCGCAGCCGGGCGGAAAGGTTCCGGATGTCATCCAGCAGCCCCACCGCCGCGATGGCGAGTGCGGCCAGGATCACCCCGATGAACTGCCGCTCCGCGATGCGGGCGAAATCCGCGATCTGGTAGAGCGCGACCATGCCCAGCAGGAAGGCCAGCACGGGCCCGAGGCCGCCGCCGCGCGGGGTGACGACCTGGTGCGCGCTGCGGGCATTGGGGACATCGAGGATGGGCCAGCGGATCATCGCCCGCACCACCAGCGCCGAGAGGCCCACCAGCGGCAGCACCAGGAGGAGATGGGTGAGGATCAGGGAAAGCGGCATGGGAGGGCTGCCTATGCCCCGCGCCGCGGTGAGCGGCAACCCGGAGCCTCAGCCGGCAAAAATTCGCGCGAGTCGCGTTCGCATGGGCTTGGGCCGCAGCTCGGCATCATAGGGCAGGCCGCGATGCAGCTGGCCGTCGCGCCGCGCCACCCCGGCATCCTGGGTGAGCCAGGAATCGCGGTCGGTCAGGCCCCAGGTGACGATGGTGCGCACCCCGCCCGCGATGGCGGCGTCCAGGAAGGTGCCGGCGTAGTCGGCCACGGCGGCGTCGCGTTCGGCGAGGCTGGGGGCCAACTGGTCGGGCTCGCGCACATCCAGCTCGGTGATGAGGACGGCGAGGCCCATCTCGCGCAGGCTGCGGAGGAAGGCCACGAAGGGCTCGGCTCGGAAAGGCTCACGCATCTGAAGATGCGCCTGGATCCCGATGGCATCGAGCGGGCAGCGCCGGTCAATGAGGCCGCGCACCACGCGCAGCAAGCGGGCGCGCTTGGTGGCCGCGGCCGGTGTGTCGGCCTCCACGCCATAGTCATTCATGGTGAGGCGCAGCGTCGGGTCCGCCTGGCGGGCGAGGCGCAGCGCGCGCTCCGGATAGGAGGGGCCGAGGGCGGCGAGCCAGGGGGTGGGGCGAAGGTCGCCATCGGTGGCGTCTGGATTGTCGCTGCCCGGCGGGTTGGCGATGATCTCGTTCAGCACATCCCAGTCGCGGATCGAGTCGCGGGTTTCGCGCAGGACGGTGGAGATGTGTTCTTCAAGGATGGCATTGGCCTGGCCCGCGCCCTCGCGCAGGGCGGGGGGCAGCCAGGCGGGCATGGCGACATGCCAGAGCAGCGCATGGCCACGCACCCGCTGGGCATGGGACTGGGCGAAGCGGGTGACCACGCGCAGCGGCTCGAAGTTGAAGCGGCCGCGCTCGGGCTGGAGGGAATCCCACTTGCCCTCCCATTCCGGGACCAGGAGATCGGCCTCGCGCGCGACGAGGGCGGCGAGGGCCGGGTCATCCTGCAGCACCTGGCCGCGGACGGCGGTGCCGAAGGACATGCCGCGCGCGCGGGCCAGTTCGCGCAGGCCCGGCGTCTGGGCCGCGGCCGGGATGGCGAGGCCAGCGCCAGCCAGGCCCAACAGCGGGCGGCGGGGAAGGCTCACGCGGCGCGGGCGAGGAGGGGGGCGGCTTCCCGCGTCAATTGCTGGCGGTACTTGTCCCGCCGCCAGCAGAGCACCCGCCAGAAAGCGCGCGCCGCCAAATCCGACATGCGGCCACGCGGCTCAAGCCCGATCGACTTGAAGATCATGCCCATGCTGCGCTCGATATGGTGGTAGCGGTAATACCCCATGGCGCGGCCCATATAGCCGGCCGAGCAGCGGGCATGCTCATAGGCCATGCCGGGCGGGTCATTGCTGCAATGGAAGGCGAAGGCGAGCTCGTCATCCTCCGTCTCCCCGACGCGGCCGAGGGCCACACGCAGCCGCTTGGGGAAGGAGAGGTTCTCCCGCGCCAGATAGCGCTTCATGTGGTCGTAGAAGAGCTTGAAATGCCGGTACTCATCGGCGGCGATGAGGCGGCAGATCTGCTTCAGCACCGGCTCCTCGGAGGCTTCGCCCAGGGCGGTGTAGTAACTGGATGTCCCGGTCTCCACCATGCAGCGGGCGATGAGTTCGCCGGTGCGGGAGCCGCGGATGGAGGCATCGGCCTTCACATCGATCTTGTAGCCCGCGCGGTAGCGGGCGAAGCTTTCCATGTATTCGAAGCTGGGGTCGGCCAGGCTGGCCCAGCGGCCCAGCGCATCGCCATGCTGGTTTTCCTCGACCGCCCAGTTATCGGCGGCGGCCTGGAAATCCGGATCGTCGTGGAAGACCGATTTCAGATAGGCGGCGTAGTCATCGCCATTCCGCTCGACCATGGCGGCGGCCTTGACGAGGGGGATCACCTCCGGCTCGACCTTGGAGTGGTCGAAGCTGTCCCAGGCTATCTGCTCGATATGCCAGTGCTTCATCTGTCGGTCTGGATCTCCACCCGTCTGACATGCGCGCGTGGCAGGGGGAGATCAAGCGGCATGTCCCGGAAAAGGCTCAGCATGTGGCCACGCGGACACGTCACGCGGCGCCGGAGGGGCTCAGGCCGCCTCGGCGACCTCGCGCATGGCGCGCATGGCCAGCAGATTGGCCATGGCGGTGTCGCGCTTCTCGGGCGTGTCCATGGCGGCGGCGTTGTAGGCTGCCTCGGCGGCGGCAACGCGGCGGTCGGCTTCGGCCTTGGAGAGATCGGCCACCGGGGTGGCTTCATCGGCCAGGATGGTCACGCGCTCGGGCGTCACCTCGGCGAAGCCGCCGGCGACAAAAAGGCGGTCGGTGTCCTTCCCGCCTTCCATCACGCGGATGGTGCCGCCGCGGAGCGTCACGATCATCGGCGCATGGCCGGGGAGCACGCCCATCTCGCCCTCGGCGGCGGGAATGACGACCATCTCCACCGCGCGGGAGAGCAGGAGCTTCTCCGGGGAAACGAGTTCAAGCTGAAACGTGGCCATCAGAGCATCCCCAACCAAACCGAGCGCCCAAGCGGGCGACTAACCCTGGAGGATCCGGCCGCAATGCGGCCGGCGCCGCCAACCCGCCCTCACCGCCAGGAAAGCCCCGCCCTGCGGCGAAGCCAAGCCGGCGGAGCCGGCTCCCGGCGCCTGAGGGCGCAAAAACAAACGATAGAAGAGGCCGCTTTACGCCGCCTGCTTCAACGTCTCAGCCTTCTTCGCGGCCTCTTCAATCGTACCGACCATGTAGAAGGCGGCTTCCGGCAGGTGATCGAACTCGCCGTTGCAGATGGCGGCGAAGCTGCGGATCGTGTCCTCGAGCTTCACGAAGACGCCCGGCGTGCCGGTGAAGACCTCGGCCACGTGGAAGGGCTGGCTGAGGAAGCGCTGGATCTTGCGCGCGCGCGCCACGATCAGCTTGTCCTCTTCCGAGAGCTCGTCCATGCCCAGGATGGCGATGATGTCCTGCAGCGACTTGTAGGTCTGCAGGATCTTCTGCACTTCGCGGGCCGTGTTGTAGTGGTCATTGCCCACGATGCGCGGGTCCATGGCGCGCGACGTGGAGTCGAGCGGATCCACGGCCGGGAAGATGCCCAGCTCCGCGATGGAGCGGTTGAGCACCGTCGTCGCATCCAGGTGCGCGAAGGAGGTGGCGGGCGCCGGGTCGGTCAAGTCGTCGGCGGGCACGTAGATGGCCTGCACCGAGGTGATCGAACCCTTCTTGGTCGAGGTGATGCGCTCCTGCAGGGCGCCCATGTCGGTCGAGAGCGTCGGCTGATAGCCCACGGCCGAGGGGATGCGGCCCAGCAGCGCGGAGACTTCGGCGCCGGCCTGGGTGAAGCGGAAGATGTTGTCAATGAAGAAGAGCACGTCCTGGCCCTGCTCGTCGCGGAAGTATTCCGCCATCGAGAGGCCCGAAAGGGCGACGCGGGCGCGGGCACCCGGCGGCTCGTTCATCTGGCCATAGACCAGCGCTACCTTGGAGCCTTCGGTGTTGCCGTCGCCGAGCTTGATGACGCCGGCGTCAATCATCTCGTGATAGAGGTCATTGCCCTCGCGGGTGCGCTCACCCACGCCGGCGAAGACGGACACGCCGCCATGGCCCTTGGCGATGTTGTTGATCAGCTCCTGGATGGTCACGGTCTTGCCCACGCCGGCGCCGCCGAAGAGGCCGATCTTGCCGCCCTTCAGGTAGGGGGCCAGCAGGTCGATGACCTTGATGCCGGTGACCAGGATTTCCGCGCTCGTCGCCTGCTCGTCAAAGGCGGGGGCTTCGCGGTGGATCGGGTAGTACATGGTGGCCGGAACCGGGCCGCGCTCGTCGATCGGCTCGCCGATGACGTTCAGGATGCGGCCCAGCGTGCCGGGGCCGACGGGGACGGAGATGCCCTTGCCAGTGTCGGTCACTTCCGTGCCGCGCACCAGGCCGTCCGTGGTGTCCATGGCGATGCAGCGCACCGTGCGCTCACCCAGATGCTGCGCCACTTCGAGGACGAGCTTCTGCTCGCCGATCTGGAGCGTCAGCGCGTTCATGATCCCGGGGAGCTCGGCGGGGAACTGCACGTCCACCACGGCGCCAAGCACCTGGGTCACCTGACCGACATTGTTCTTCATGTGCGAGCTTCCTTCTTAAAGGGCTTCAGCGCCGGAGATGATCTCGATCAGCTCGCGGGTGATGTTGGCCTGACGCGTCCGGTTGTAGTTCAGCGTCAGCTTGTTGATCATCTCGCCCGCATTGCGCGTGGCGTTGTCCATGGCGGTCATCTGGCTGCCGTAGAAGCCGGCGGCATTGTCGAGCAGCGCGCGATAGAGCTGGATGGCGAGGTTCTGCGGCAGGATGCGCGCCAGGATCTCCTCTTCCGTCGGCTCGAACTCATACTGCATGTTGCCGTCATTCGCGACTTCAGGCAGCGGCGCGGGAATGAGCTGCTGGCCCACCGGCGTCTGGCTGATGACGTTCTTGAAGCGGTTGTAGACGAGGGTGCAGACGTCGAACTCGCCGGCCTCCAGCATCTCCGTGACCTTCGCCGCGACCTCGGCAGCGTCGTCGAAGCCAATGCGCTTCTTGTTCGCGAAGCTGAACTCGCCGACGATGCGGTTGGCGAATTCCCGCTTGAGATAGACAGCGCCCTTGCGACCGACGGTGATGATCTTGACCGTCTTGCCCTCGGCCTCCAGCGCACGGACCGTGGTGCGCGTGAAGCGGCCGACATTGGTGTTGAAGCCGCCGCAGAGACCGCGCTCGGCCGTCACCACCACCAGCAGGTGGACCTGGTCCCGCGCGGTGCCGACCAGCAGCTTCGGCGCGTCGGGCGAACCCGCGACCGAGGCGCCGAGCGAGGCCAGCATCCGCTCCATGCGCTCGGCATAGGGGCGGGCGGCCTCGGCCTGGCTCTGCGCGCGGCGGAGCTTGGCGGCGGCCACCATCTTCATCGCTTGCGTGATCTTCCGCGTGGATTTCACGCTGTTGATCCGCAGGCGGAGGCTTTTCAACGTGGCCATGTCAGGTGCTCAGCCGAAGGACTTCACGAAGCCATCGAGGAAGGCGACCAGCTTCGCTTCCACATCCTTCTTGATCTCGCGATCATTGCGGATGCTGGCGACGATGTCCGGCGCCGCGGCCTTAAGCTCGCTCAGCAGCCGGCCTTCGAACTCGCCCACCTTGTTCAGCGGCAGGCGGTCCAGATAGCCGCGCGTGCCGGCGAAGATCGCGATCACCTGCTCCTCGACCGGAACCGGCTTGAACTGCGGCTGCTTCAGCAGCTCGGTCAGGCGGGCGCCGCGGTTCAGCAGGGCCTGGGTGGAAGCGTCCAGGTCAGAGGAGAACTGCGCGAAGGCCGCCATCTCACGGTACTGCGCAAGCTCGAGCTTGATCTTGCCGGCCACCTGCTTCATCGCCTTGATCTGCGCGGCGGAACCCACGCGCGAGACGCTCAGACCAACGTTAACCGCAGGGCGGATGCCCTTGAAGAAGAGCTCCGTCTCCAGGAAGATCTGGCCGTCCGTGATCGAGATCACGTTGGTCGGAATATAGGCGGACACGTCGCCGGCCTGGGTCTCGATGACCGGCAGCGCGGTGAGCGAGCCATTGCCGGCCTCGTCGCCCATCTTCGCCGCGCGCTCCAGCAGGCGGGAGTGCAGGTAGAACACGTCGCCCGGATAGGCTTCGCGGCCCGGCGGGCGGCGCAGCAGCAGGGACATCTGGCGATAGGCGACGGCCTGCTTGGACAGATCGTCATAGAAGATGACCGCGTGCATGCCGTTGTCGCGGAAGAACTCGCCCATGGCGCAGCCCGTGTAGGGGGCCAGGAACTGCATCGGCGCCGGGTCGGAGGCGGTGGCGGCCACGATGATGGAGTATTCCAGCGCGCCCTGCTCTTCGAGGGTCTTCACCAGCTGCGCGACGGTCGAGCGCTTCTGGCCGATGGCGACGTAGATGCAGTAAAGCTTCTTGCTCTCGTCATCGCCGGCGTTGATGGTCTTCTGGTTGATGATGGTGTCCACGATCACGGCGGTCTTGCCGGTCTGGCGGTCACCGATGATCAGCTCGCGCTGGCCACGGCCGATCGGGATCAGGGCGTCAATCGCCTTGATGCCGGTCTGCATCGGCTCATGCACGGATTTGCGCGGGATGATGCCGGGCGCCTTCAGCTCGGCGCGCATGCGGACCACGTCGCTCAGCGGACCCTTGCCGTCGATGGGGTTGCCCAGGCCGTCCACGACGCGGCCCAGCAGGCCCTTGCCCACGGGCACGTCCACGATGGCGCCGGTGCGGCTGACGGTATCGCCTTCCTTCACCGAAAGGTCGGAGCCGAAGATCACGACGCCGACATTGTCGGTCTCGAGGTTCAGCGCCATGCCCTTCACGCCGGAGGCGGGGAAATCCACCAGCTCACCGGCCATGACGTTTTGCAGCCCGTAGACGCGGGCGATGCCGTCACCCACGGTCAGCACGGTGCCGACTTCGGCCACATTCGCGGAAGCGTCGAAGCTCGCGATCTGCTGCTTGAGGATCTCGGAAATTTCGGCCGGACGGATTTCCATCTCAGGCGGCTCCCTTCATGGCATATTGCAAACGCTGCAGTTTCGATTTGAGGCTGTTGTCGTAGAGGCGCGAGCCCACGCGGACGATGAGCCCGCCCAGGATGCTGCGGTCCACGGTTTCCGCCAGCTTGACGCCGGAGAAGCCGCCCTCGGTCAGCCGCGCGGTGATCTGCGCGCGCTGCGTGTCGGTCAGCGGGAAGGCGGTGGTGACCTGGGCCACCTGCTGGCCCCGGCGCTCGGCGAGCTTGGCGCCGAAGGCGGCGGCCACAGCCGGGAACTGGCTGAGGCGGCGATTGGCGATGAGCACGCCCATCAGCTTGCGCACCTCATCCCCGATGCCGGAGTTTTCGACGATGGCGAAGATGGCCTTCTGCTGCTCGGCCGCGCCACGGCGCGGATCGGCGAGGAAGGCACGGAATTCAGCATCGTTCACATACACCGAGAACAGCCCCTCGAGATCCGCGGCGATGCGGTCCAGGGCGCCGGGGTCGGTGGGGCGGGCCTCATCGGCGATGCTGAGCAGCGCCAATGCGTAGCGCTCGGCAACGCCGCCCACATGATGCGCGTTTGAGGAAATGGTTTCGGCAGCCACCTTGGGTCCCGGTCCTGTTCCTGGGGTTAGCCGCCAAGGGTGTCCTGGCAAGGCGAGGGCGCACTACCACAGGCTTTTCCGCACCGCAACCAAGCGGCAAGGTGATTCACGGCCCGCGCGGCGCCTTATCTTCCGGGCCGATCCGTCCGTCGCATCAACGCGCGCACCGCGCCCCAGCCGCCACGCAGCGCCTGCCCCGCCTCGGCCGCCAGGCCGGGTGTGGCGGCCTCCTCCAGCAGGCGTTCATGGCGGGAGAGGCGGGCCGCGTCCCGGGCCCGCTGGATGGCCGCCCAGAGGGCTTCCAGATCCCCCCCAGGGAGCACGACGGGGATCACCGAATCCTCGGGCAGGGCCAGTGCGAGGGCCAGATCGGTGGGCTGCACGGCGGGCGCCAGATCGCCCCGCGTCATCGCCACCAGCAGGGGCGGGGGGCGCAGCTTGGTCTTCTGCCCGGCCCAGAGGCGCAAGGCCTCCAGCGCCACCTCGTCCGGGCGGCGGTCGGCGGCATCTGCGGCGGCGACGTAGAGGATCATGTCGGCCCGAGTCGCCTCCTTGAGGAAGGCGGCCGGGTTGGTGAGGGAGGGCATGTCGGCGATATTCAGTGCGGGTCGGCCGGGCGATTCGACGCGGTGCTCCTGCGTCGCGCGCTGGCCGGGCCTGGCACGTGGCGTGCCGGCCAGCGCGTTGAGCAGGGAGCTCTTGCCCGCCCCCGCCTGGCCCGCCAGCAGCAGCCGGACCGGCGCCTCGGGCTCGGCCGCGGCTGCATCGGCGCGGGCAAGGGCCGCCAATTCGGTGGAGGAGAGACGCAGCCGGCCGGAATAGAGGTCGATCGCGGCGCGGCCGGTCTCCCGGATCAACTGCGCCGTGGCCTTGCGGCGCATATTCTCGCTGAGGAAGCTGCCGGTGGTGCCGGCGGCGTAGCGCGCGGCCTCCTGGGCGGCGGCCTGCAGAGGGTTGATCATGCGGCCGAGGCGATAGATCGTCTCGCCGATGTTGTAGAGCGTGCGCGCCCCCGCCCCGTAGCGGTCGGCCATGCGCTGGAGCCAGAGCGCATCGCTGATGCGAATCCGCGAGGCACCGGGCCATTGCACCACCCAGCGGCGTAGGCGCCCGGCCACCTGCTCACTCAGCAGCAGCGCCTCGGGCAGGGTGACGCGGGCCATGGGGTCGGGCTGCGTCGGGTGGAAATGCCGGGCGACGAGCTCCACCACCTCCCAGGTCAGCGCTTCGGCGCGGGCGCGGTCGTCGAATTGCAGCGGTTCCGCCTGGTTGGAGAAGGCCAGGATCTTGGCCCAGGCCTCGTTCTCCTCGGTGTTCCAGCCTTCCTCGGGGAAGGTGTCGGCGGTGCGGATCTCGGCCACGCGCCGCTCGGCCCGGCGGCGCACCAGGATGCGCAGCGGCACGCCCAGGATGCCAAGTGCTGCCGCCGCGAGCGCCCATTCCAGCACACGCGCATTCTGCCAGAGCCAGAGCAGGCCCAGGCCAAAGAGCGAGAGCCAGGGCAACGCCAGCAGCGTCGCCAGCGTCACCTCCAGCCAATAGCGCCTGAGCCAGGCCATGGGCGGCTAGTTCGCGTGGAACTCCGCGGCGGTCTTGGCGCGCAGCTCCTCCAGCGTCACCTCGGGCGCCAGCTCCACCAGGCGCATGCCGGCATCGCCGCGGCGGTCGATGGTGAAGACCGCAAGCTCGGTCACCACCATGTCCACCACGCGCTGGCCGGTCAGCGGCAGCTCGCAGGCCTTGAGCAGCTTGGGCTTGCCGCCGGCGGTGTGCTCCATCAGGACGATGACGCGCTTGACGCCGGCGACGAGGTCCATCGCACCCCCCATGCCCTTCACCATCTTGCCCGGGATCATCCAGTTCGCGAGATCGCCATTCTGCGCGACCTGGAGTGCGCCCAGGATCGAGAGATCGATATGGCCGCCGCGGATCATCGCGAAGCTGTCGGCGCTGCTGAAGATGCTGGTGGTGGGCAGCATGGAGACGGTCTGCTTGCCGGCATTGATGATGTCCGGGTCCTCGGTGCCTTCCTCGGGGAAGGGGCCGATGCCGAGCATGCCGTTCTCGCTCTGCAGCTGCACGGAGATGCCGGCGGGGATGTGATTGGCCACCAGCGTCGGGATGCCGATGCCGAGATTGACGTAGAAGCCGTCTTCCAATTCGCGGGCCGCGCGGGCGGCCATCTGGTCACGGGTCCAGGGCATGTGTCTTCTCCTTTTGCCGGATCAGGCGGTGGCGTCGCTGCCGGCCGCGGTTGCGGCGGCGCGGGGGCGGACGGTGCGGTTCTCGATTCGCTTCTCATAGTCGCTGGGCAGCGCCACGATCCGCTTCACATAGACGCCGGCGGTGATGATGTGGTCGGGGTCGAGCTGGCCCGGCTGCACCAGGTGCTCCACCTGCGCGACGGTCACCTTCGCGGCGGTGGCCATCATCGGGTTGAAGTTCCGCGCGGTGCGGCGATAGACGAGATTGCCCTCGGTATCGCCCATATAGGCGTGGACGAGGGCGAGGTCCGCCACGATGCCGCGCTCCATCAGGTAGGTCTCGCCGTCGAAGACCTGCGTGGGCTTGCCCTCCGCGACGGCGGTGCCGACGCCGGTCTTGGTGAAGAAGGCGGGGATGCCGGCGCCGCCGGCGCGGATGCGCTCGGCCAGCGTGCCTTGCGGGTTGAACTCGATCTCGAGCTCACCGGCCAGGAACTGGCGGGCGAATTCGGCATTCTCGCCGACATAGCTCGCGATCATCTTCTTGATCTGGCGGGTGCGCAGCAGCTTGCCGAGGCCCACATCATCGATGCCGCAATTGTTCGACACGACGGTGAGGTCCTTCACCCCCGAATCCTTGACCGCATCAATCAGCATGGCCGGTATGCCGCACAGGCCGAACCCACCGGAATGGATCACCATCCCGTCGCGCAGCAGCCCGGCCAGCGCGGCCGTGGCGTCCGGATAAACCTTACGCATCGTCACTTCCTCTCGGATTTGGTGGTGGCAAGCTACCCGCGCGGCGGGGCGGACGAAAGGGCAGGAAAAACTCTTGGGGGGTGGGTTGCGGCCCGCGCAGGGGCTGGCTATACGGCCGCACTCCCGACGGGCTGGAACGCCCGAAGGTTGGGGGGCCATAGCTCAGTTGGTAGAGCGCTTGAATGGCATTCAAGAGGTCGGCGGTTCGATTCCGCCTGGCTCCACCAAACAAACCGCCGGTTTCCGAGTGATCGGGGCCGGCGGTTTTTTTGTGCCTGCAACCATGGTGCACCCACGCGGGGCCACGTTCTCGGCTCCGGGCGCGGCGCTCTGCCGCATCCTGTCGCCTCGGGATCAGTCACGCCCTGACCGATGGCGTCCCACAGTGAGTTGCGATAGCGAAGCTCGATCCGCTGGGCGCCAAGGGTGGGCTGGGCCTGTCTTTTGTGCACAGGCGACAGAGGCCGCGCGCCCCTCAGAACCGATAGGCCAGCGAGACCGACCCGCCATGCCCGGTGAGGTTCT
>NZ_JAIEQY010000137.1 GCF_019747315.1 Roseococcus sp.
GGAGGCCTTCTACATGGATGGGTCGTGGCTCCCGCGATCTGGTATCAGTTCAGGCGCAGTTCCAGGATGTGGCGCGGGTCGGGGGCCAATTCCCCGCGCTCGACGCGTTTCACGATGTCCGTCAGCGCGGCATTGGCCGGCGTCGCGATGCCGAGCGGCGCCGCCTTCTCCACGATGAAGCCGTTGATGAACTCGATCTCGGTGCGGCGGCCCTTCACCATGTCCTGCCCCATGGAAGGGCGATGCGCACCGCCCCCCTTCTGCGCCTCGGCGATCCGCTGGGCGTCATAGATGGCGCGCGCCTCGGCATCGCCCTCGCCGGCGCGGGCGATGATCTCGGGGTCGAAATGCAGGATCTCCTCCAGCGCATAGCCCAGCGCCTGGCCGACGCGGATCGCCTCGGCGCCCAGCCGCGCGGTGAAGGCGCGCAGCGTGTCATCCAGCAAAATATCCTTGCTGATGAGGCCGGTGCAGGCGGACATGCCATTGCCCATGCCGTTGGTGACGAGCTTGGACCAACGCTCGCCCCAGAGGTTGTTCGTCACCGTCGTGCTGTCCGAGAGCGCCGTCAGGCGGCCCACTTCCGTGGCGCGGTCGGTGATGCGGCCATGCACCTCGCCCACGCGATAGACGGTGTGGGCCGCGCCGCCCTTGCCGGAGGCGCGGCGGACATGGCCGGGCTCACACAGCTCGACCGTGATGGAGCTGGCGATGGCGCCCAGCGTGCGGCCCCAGCCGACAATGCCGGCGATGGTCTCCTCATTCATGCAGTTCTGCAGGGAGACCACGAAGCCGCCGGGCGCCAGGTATTGCTGGATCATCATGGTCGCCCAGGCGGTGTCGTAGGATTTCACGCAGATGAAGGCGATGTCGAAGGGCTGGCGGGCCACGGCCTGCAATTCGGTGAGATGGATGGCGGTGACCGGCGTCGTGAATTCCGCCACGTCGCGGATATGGGTGATGCGCAGGCCATCCCGGCGCATGGCCTCGACATGCTCGGGCCACATGTCCACGAAGGTCACGTCCTCGCCGGCCTGGGCCATATACGCGCCGGCATAGCAGCCGACGGCGCCCGCGCCGATGATGGCGATGCGATGACCCATTTGCGTGTCCTTCCCCAGGTTGCGGGGAAGGCTAGATCACTTCCTGGGCCGGGACGAGGGGCCCCGCTGGCCTGGTCAGCGCCCCCGGCCGGTGCGGGCCTGCAACTCATCGATCCGGCGCGAGGCATCGGCCTTGCTCAGCTTTGGGTCGAAGGGCTCGCCGGCCTCCTCGCTCAGGGTCTTCAGGTAGCTGGCCTGGGCGCCGGTCATCTGCTCATCGCCGGTCGTCCAGTCATCGGGGTCCTTGATGGTGTTGGAGCCCGGGTCGGGGTCGCGCTTGGGGTTTTCGGGTATGTCGCTCATGGGCTCGATCCATCGGCAAGGGGTGATGTTCCCTTATCGTTCGGATGAGCCTCGCGTTGCATCGCAACCGCGCAATGTCCACCAGCGGGCAGCGCAATCCGGCGCCCGGGGCCTCGGCGTGGTCCTTCGACTGCAACCGCCGCGGCGCCGCTCAGACCGTGAGCAGCTTGCGCACCTCGGCCTCGTCCAGCGCGCTTGTCGCGCCGGAGAGCGCCACTTCGCCGCGCACCATCACGGTGATGGTGTCCGCCAGGTCTCGCGCGAATTCGAAATACTGCTCGACCAGCACGATGGCGAAGTTGCGGTCCCGTGCCAGGTGATGAATCACCTTGGCGATGTCCTTGATGACATTGGGCTGGATGCCCTCGGTCGGCTCATCCAGGATGAGCAGGCGCGGGCGTGCCGTCAGCGCGCGGCCGATGGCCAATTGCTGCTGCTGCCCGCCCGAGAGATCACCCCCGCGCCGGCGCAGGAATTGCCGCAGGATGGGAAACAGGTCGAAGACCTCATCGGGCACATTGCTGCCGCGTGGGGCCGCGGCCAGCGCCGTCTCCAGGTTTTCCTGCACGGTCAGGAAGGGGAAGATCTCGCGCCCCTGCGGCACATAGCCGATGCCGGCCCGCGCCCGCTCGGCGGGGCCAAGGCCGCGCATCTCCTTGCCTTCCCAGAGGATGGAGCCCCCCTGAATCTTCTCCAGCCCGATGATGGAGCGCAGCAGCGAGGACTTGCCCACGCCGTTCCGCCCCAGCACCGCGGCCACTTGACCGGGTCCGACCGAGAGGGAGACGCCGCGCAGGCAGCGGCTGGCGCCGTAGGAGAGGTCGATGTCGGTGACTTGGAGCATCAGGCCATCACCGTCCAAGATACACTTCGATCACGCGCGGATCATTCTGCACATGGGTGATGGAGCCCTCCGAGAGCACGCTGCCCTCATGCAGCACCGTGACACGGCTGCCCAGCGCCTTCACGAATTCCAGGTCATGCTCGACCACGACGACGCTGCGCTGGCCCGCAATGCCGACCAGGAGTGCGGCCGTCTGCTCGGTCTCATGGTCCGTCATGCCGGCCACGGGCTCATCCACCAGCAGCAGTTGCGGGTCCTGCATCAGCAGCATGCCGATCTCCAGCCATTGCCGCTGGCCATGGCTCAGCAGGCCCGAAAGATCCTGCGCGCGTTCGGTGAGGCCGATCTCTTCCAGCGTGCGCTCGATCCGCGTGCGCGCTTCGCCGCGCAAAACCCAGCGCAGGCAGGCGATGGGGCCGCGGGGGGCCTTCAGCGCGAGTTCCAAATTCTCGAAGACGGTCAGCGCGTCGAAGACGGTGGGCTTCTGGAATTTGCGCCCGATGCCGAGATTGGCGATGGCGGCCTCATCCATCCGTGTCAGGTCGCGCCCGCCGAAGCGGACGATGCCAGTACCCGGGCGCGTCTTGCCGGTGATGACATCCATCATCGTCGTCTTGCCCGCGCCATTGGGGCCGATCACGGCGCGGAGTTCGCCGGGCTCGACGATCAGGGAGAGGTTGTTCAGCGCGCGGAAGCCGTCAAACACGACCGAGACGCCGTCCAGATACAAGCCCTGCGTGGAATCGCCATTCGGCAGCGCGTTCATGGCTTGGCTCCCCCGCGCCGGCGGATCAGGCCGATCAGCCCCTTCGGCAGCAGCAGCGGCACCGCGATGAAGAGGCAGCCCAGCACGATCAGCCAGAGATCGGGCGCGACCGAAGTGAGCCAGGTCTTCAGCGCATTCACCGAGAAGGCGCCGAGCACCGCGCCCACCAGCGTGCCGCGCCCGCCAAAGGCGACCCAGACCACGGCCTCGATCGAATTGCCCGGGCTGAACTCGCCCGGATTGATGATGCCGACCTGCGGCACATAAAGCGCACCGGCCAGGCCCGCGATCATCGCCGAGAGCACGAAGACAAACAGCTTGTGGTGGGTGGTGTCATAGCCGAGGAAGCGCACGCGGCTCTCGGCATCGCGGATCGCGGTCAGCACGCGGCCGTATTTGGTGCGGGTCAGCGCGCCGCACATCAGGAAGACCAGGATCAGCGCGACCAGCGAGGCGTAGAACAGCAGCGCCCGCGTATGGCCGCTGTTGAGCGGCATGCCCAGCAGCTCCTTGAAGTCGGTGAAGCCGTTATTGCCGCCGAAGCCCATGTCGTTGCGGAAGAAGGCGAGCATCAGCGCATAGGTCAGCGCCTGGGTGATGATGGAGAGATACACGCCCGTGATGCGGCTGCGAAACGCCAGGTAGCCCACGATGCCGGCCAGCAGCCCGGGGACGATCAGCGCCATGGCGAAGGCGAAGATGAACCAGTCGAAGCCCAGCCAATACCAGGGCAATTCCGTGTAGCCCAGGAAGACCATGAAGTCCGGCAGGACCGGATGCCCATAGACGCCGCGCGGCCCGATCAGCCGCATCAGATGCATGCCGATGGCATAGCCGCCGAGTGCGAAAAACGCGCCATGGCCGAGCGAGAGGATGCCCGCATAGCCCCAGGCGAGATCCAGCGCCAAGGCCAGGATCGCGTAGCAGATCCACTTGCCGATGATGCTGACCAGGAAGTCCGAGACATGCAGCGGATGCTCTTCCGGCAGCAGGTTGAAGACCGGCAGCACGGCAAGCACCGCGACAAAGGCGATGAGAACGAGGCGGCGTGTGTTCATTGGTCGGCCGCGCGCCCCTTCAGCGCGAAGAGTCCCTTGGGCCGGCGCTGGATGAAGAGCATGATGCCCACCAGCAGCAGCACCTTGGCCAGCACCACGCCCGCATAGGGTTCCAGCACCTTGTTGACCAAGCCCAGGGTAAAGGCGCCGATCAGCGTGCCGGCCAGCGAGCCCACGCCGCCGAACACCACCACCATGAAGCTGTCGATGATGTAGCCCGTGCCGAGATTGGGCGAGACATTGTCGATCTGGCTGAGTGCCACGCCCGCCAGCCCCGCGATGCCCGACCCGAAGGCGAAGGTCATCGCATCCACGCGGCCGGTACGGATGCCCATGGTGGCGGCAATGCGGCGGTTCTGCACCACGGCCCGCATCTCAAGCCCAAAGCGGGTGAGGCGGATGGCGGCGAGCGTGGCCAGCAACACCGCGATGGAAAACAGGATGATCCAGGCGCGGTTCTGCGTGATGGCGATGCCGCCCGGCAGGATCAGCGTGCCCATCATCCAGTCCGGGCTGATCACCTCGCGATTCTGCGCGCCGAAGACCAGCCGCACCACCTGTTGCAGCACCATGCCGACGCCGAAGGTCAGCAGCAGCGTCTCCAGCGGGCGGCCATAGAGGTGGCGGATCAGGCCGCGTTCCATCGCCGCGCCGATGGCGGCGGTGACCAGGAAGGCGGCGGGGATCGCGAGCGGCAGGGAATAGGGCTGCAAGGCCGGGATGTCGCGGCAGATTTCCTGCACGACCACGGTCACATAGGCGCCCAGCATCACGAATTCGCCATGCGCCATGTTGATCACGCCCATCACGCCGAAGGTGACGGCGAGGCCGAGCGCCGCCAGCAGCAGCACGGAGCCGAGGGAAAGGCCCTGGAAGAAGGTCTCCGCCGCGCGACGCATCTGCAACCGGCGGTCAATGGCGGCGACGGCGGCCTCTATCTCGGCGAGCAGATCGGCATTGGCGGCGCGGGAGGCCAGCAGCAGGTTGCGCGCCTCGGGCGAGGAGGAGGCGCCGAGTGTGGCGATGCCCGCGCGCTTGGCCGCGACATCGCTGGAGGCCAGGCGCGCGCCGCCCAGGGCGAGTTCCATCCGGGCGCGGATATCGGCACGGGCTTCGCGGGTGAGGGCGGCTTCCAGCAGCGGAATGTCATCCGCGCTGCGGTTGCGCAGGATGGCGTCGGCGGCGCGCAGCCGCTCGGCCGGGTCGGGCGAGACGAGTTGCAGGCGGCCCAACGCGCCGCGCAGCGCCACACGGACGCGGTTGTTGATGCGGATCAGCGTCGCGCCCTCGGGCGGCGCGGCGCCCTCCTGGATCACGAAGCGCCCATCTGGCATTCGCAGCAGCCGCGCATCGGACATGGCCTGCAGCAGGGGAAGGGCGCGGGGGTCGCCGAGCGAACCCAGCCGCTCCACCGTCTCCGCCTGTTGGGCGAAGCCGCCGGCGAGGCCAGGCAGAAGCGCGTCGAAATCCTGCGCGCGGGCCGGGGAGAGGAAAAGGGCGACCCCGAGGAACAGGGCACCAACATGACACAGGAGGAACTTGATCAAAACCGGGCCGCCCCTTCGAGAATCCGGTTGAAAAGCGACCGGCGCCGCCAACTCGACCGCGCCGCCGGGTGCTCCGGCGGCGCGGCCCAGCCCAGGCGGCGGAGCCGCCGCGTCATGCCGAAGGCACGCCCCCGGCATGACAGTTGGGCATCAACCCATCACCGCCGGCGATTGGCGTTCTCGGGGATGAAGGGCGACCAGTTCTGCGCCTGGATCGCGGTCGGCGTGCGACTCACGATGTTGAACTGCCCATCCGCCTGGATCTCGCCGATCATCACGGGCTTGGAGAGGTGATGGTTGCGGAACATCTCCACCTCATAGCCCGAGGGGGCCTGGACCTTCTGGCCGTAGAGCGCGGTGCGCACCGCATCCACGCTGGTCGTGCGGGCGGCGGCCACGGCCTGGGCCCACATCTTGAAGCCGATCAGCGTGGCTTCCATCGGGTCGTTCGTCACGCGGCGCGGGTTGCGGATATAGGCGCGCCACATCGTCAGGAACTCGGTGTTCGCGGGCGACTGGACCGACATGAAGTAGTTCCAGGCGGCCAGGTGACCCACCAGCGGCCGCGCATCAATGCCCGCCAGCTCTTCCTCGCCGACCGAGAAGGCGACGGAGGGGATGTCCTCCGCCTTGATGCCCTGGTTGCCCAGCTCGCGGTAGAAGGGAACGTTGGCGTCGCCATTGATGGTGGAGACGATGGCGGTCTTCTTGCCCTCGCCCGCGAAGCGCTTCACGCGCGCCACGATGCCCTGCCAGTCGCTGTGACCGAAGGGGGTGTATTCCTCCATGATGTCGGCATCGGGAATGCCCTTGGAGTTCAGGAAGCCGCGCAGGATGCGGTTGGTCGTGCGGGGATAGACGTAGTCCGTGCCCAGCAACGCGATGCGCTTGGCATTGCCGCCATCGGGGCCGAGCAGGTATTCCACGGCCGGAATCGCCTGCTGGTTGGGGGCGGCACCGGTGTAGAAGATGTTGCGGCTCTCTTCCTCGCCCTCATACTGGACGGGGTAGAAGAGCAGGCCGTTCAGTTCCTCGAAGACCGGCAGCACCGACTTGCGGCTGACCGAGGTCCAGCAGCCAAAGGTGACGTCCACGCGGGAGACGGCGAGCAGCTCGCGCGCCTTCTCGGCGAAGAGCGGCCAGTTGGAGGCGGGGTCCACCACCACGGCTTCCAGGCGCCGCCCCAGCAGGCCGCCGCGGGCATTCTGCCACTCGATCATCATCAGCGCGGTGTCGCGCAGCGCGGTCTCGGAGATGGCCATGGTGCCGGAGAGGGAGTGCAGCACGCCCACGCGGATCGGCGCGGTCTGGCCGATGGCGGGGGCCGCCAAGGGGGCGGCAAACGCGCCGGCCACGGGTGCAGCAAGCAGCGCGCGGCGGGACATGGGGGGCAGGTTCTTCGGCAAGGCATCCTCCAGCGGACATGTGACGGCCGGAAGCTAATCAAGCGCGCTTGGCGCAATCCATGGCCAGGGCATGACTCCCGGGAGAGAAATGGCGCCGCCAGAAGCGAGAATGCCGAATGGACGGGCAATCGCGGGATAACTGCCCAATCCACAACCAGGGCGGTGTTTCATTCCGCGCCAGACTCACCCGGGCAGGCAGAGAATATCCTGGTGCTCCACCCGCGCGGAAAGCAGCCCGGCCTCCGCCTGGTCCGCCCGGGTTTCGGCCCAGGCGTGAATCTGGGCGGCACCGCGCCGCTCATGCCGCAGCGCGGCCTCGGCATGGCCGAGTGCGAGGTCCAGCGCCATCTCGCGCGCCTGGCGCGGAATCACCCAGGGGCTGGCGCCGCGCAGCACGCGATAGCCATGGCCCGCGAAGATCCGCGCGATGGTGTCGGTGGCAGCCGCCCCCAGCGCCATGCCGCCAAAGCCCTTCACCCGCCGCTGGTCCCGCGCGAAGCCGCGCGCCACCAGCGCATCGCCGGGGAAGGGGGGCATGAAGCGCTCGCGCCCCGCGACGTTGAGCGCCGCGTAGAAGGGCAGCTTGCGCCGTGCGAGTTCCGCCGCCAGCCGCACCACCCAGGCCTCGGAGACGAGGTCGCAGAGCGCGGAACAGGTCACGGCATCCACATTGCCGAGCGGCAGCCCGTCCGGCGCCTCGGCCAGGTTGGTCAGGATGCCCTCGATGCGCCAGGCGCCTTCGGGCGGGTGCAGCAGCAGCACCTTGCGCTGCGGCCAGGTGGCCCGCCAGCCGATCGCCCCGGCCGAATCCATCATGGTGTCGAAGGCGCGGGCCATGAGCTCTGGGTCGGCATCGGCCAGCACCCAGGCATGGGCGCGGCCGACGAAATGGCCCATCCAGCGCGTCAGGCTGCCCGTCCCGGCGCCGAGATCGAGGAAGCGCGGCCGGCCCTTCTCGTCCAGATATTCCATCAGGGCGCGGGCGATGTCGGCGTTGCGGGCCTCAGCGTCGAAGGGCTCGCGCAGGGCCAGCCAATCGCCGTCGAATTGTTCAACCCCCATCTGCTTAACCATGGCCGGCAGCCTCCAATTCGCTCACGAAGCGCGTGGCGCGGTCCTCCCAGCGGGGCAGGGATTGCCCGGCCAGCCAGCTTGCTTCCGCCATCTGGGCGCGCAGGCTGGTGTCGTAAAGCGGCCGGCGCATCCCGCGCGAGAGGCTGTTCACATCGCCGGGCGCGGCGAGGATGGCGGCACCCGGCCCCACCAGATCGGCGATGGCCCCGCCGGTGCAGAGGATCAGCGGCAGCCCGCGCGCCTGGGCTTCGGCCGCGGCCATGCCGAAGCCCTCGAACCAGGTGGCCAGCGCGAAGAGATCGGCCCCGGCGTATTCGGCCTCCAGCGCGGCGTCGGTGACGGGGCCGAGGAAGGTGACGCGGTTGGTGAGGCCCAGCTCCTCCGCCAGGGCGGCGAGGCCCTCCGCATGCACGGGATCGGCCGCGGGGCCTGCGATGCGCAGCGTCCAGTCGAGGTCGGTGAGGCGGGCCAGGGCGCGCAGCAGCACGTCATGCCCCTTGCGCGGAATCAGCGAACCCACGGAGAGCAGGCGCGCCCCCGGCCCGCCTGAGCCCGTGGCGCGCGGCGCCGCATCGGTTCCGGGCTCCACCACGCCGATGCGCGCGACCTCGGCGCCCAGCGGCGGCAGCGCCTGGGCGGTGAAGCGCGAGGTGGCGATGATCCGCCCGCAGGCGGCGAAGAGGCGGCGCTCCAGTGCGGCCAACTCGGCCTGATACGGGCCGGGCTCCAGCGAGGTCGGGTGGTGCATCAGGCAGACGGCGTTGCGGGCCGCGATCTCCTGCGCCTGGGCGCGGAAGGCGGGCAGGGCCAGGCTGTCGATCACCGGCACCTCGCCCAGCGCAAGCCCGGCCCAGGCGGCGGCGGCCGAGGCCTGCGCTTCCTCATCCGGCATCGGGAATTGGCCGGTGAGCTCCACGACGCGCACCGCGTGGCCCAGGGCGCGCAGCCCCTCCACCATGCGGCGGTCGTAGAGATAGCCGCCCGAAATCGTGTCGAAGGGGCCGGGGACGAGCAGCGCGATATCCATTGTTACTGAACGGGCCCCTCGAAGGCCGCCCAGGCGATGTGGCTCTCGCGCAGCAGCACCTTGATGCCGGTCACGCCATCGCCGCCCGGGCCCATGCGGCCATCGCGGCAGGCGGCCGAAAGCAGGCCGTGGATATGCAGGCAGAGAAATTCGGTGGTGGTGTTCTTGCCGGCGAAGACCTGTTCCTCATCCAGGTTGCGATAGTCCAGCGCGCTCAGGATCTTGCGCAGCTCATCCTTGGCCAGGCCGATATCGATCAGCAGATGCAGGTCATCCAGCTTGGGGGCGCGGAACTCCGCTTCGACCACGAAGGTCGCGCCATGCAGGCGCTGGGCGGGGCCGAACTCCGCGCCGCGGAAGGAATGCGCGACCATGATGTGGTCCACGACGGTGAGGCTGAACATGTGGGAAGGATTCCTTCAGGCGTAGCGGATGATGGGGCAGAGCGGTTGCGGCGCGCCGGGCGGCGGGTCCAGCAGGGCAGGCAGGGCGGAAGGCAGGTCTTCAAAGGCGATAGAGGGGCCGAGCAGCACGTCCAGCCGCGCATCCTCCAGCAGCGAGAGGGCGAGCGCCATGCGCTGCCCATGGCTGCGCCGCCCGCGCATGGCGGGCGAGACGCTGCCCACCTGGGTGGAGAGCAGTTGCAAGCGTTTCTGATGGAATTCGGCGCCGAGCGGCAAGGCGGGCTCGGCATCGCCGAACCAGCTGGCTTCCAGGATGCGGCCCTCGAAGGCCGCGCATGCCAAGGCGAGGCGCAGGCCCGCCGCGCTGGCGCTGGCATGGATGATGAGTTCCCGCTCCTGCGGCGCGGCCTCGGGCAGGGCGAAGTCGGCGCCGAAGCCGCGGGCCAGGGCCGCCTTGGCGGGGTCGCGATCCACCACCGTCACCGCCACGCCGGGGATGCGCGCCAGCAGGAAGGCCGAGAGCAGCCCGACCACGCCCGCGCCGATGACCAGCGCGCGCTCACCCAGGCGCGGGGCCGCATCCCACAGCACGTTCAGCGCCGTCTCCATATTGGCGCCGAGGCAGGCGCGGGCATCGCTCACGCCATCGGGGATCAGCGCGCAGAAATGCGCGGGGATGGTGAAGCGCGACTGGTGCGGATGCAGCGCGAAGACGCGGCGGCCCAGATATTCCGGCGCCCCCTGCTCCACGCGACCGACCGCCGCATAGCCGTATTTCACGGGGAAGGTGAAGGCGCCCTCCTGCATCGGACAGCGCATGGCTTCGTGCTGCGAGGCGGGGACGCGGCCGTGATGCACCAGGCGCTCCGTCCCGCGCGAAATGCCGGAGGCCAGCGCTTGCACCAGCAATTCGCCCTCGGCGGGCAGGCCGAGCCGCGCGTCACGCAGTTCGGAACGGCCCGGCGCCACATGCCAGAGGGCGCGGGCCATGGTCTCCCGGCGATCAACCACGGGGGCATTCATGCGGCGCGCGCCGGTTCAGGGCGATGTCGAAGAGCACATCGGGGGCGATGTCGTGGACGGTCCAGGAGAAGCGCATGCCCTGCTCGATGCGCCCGACTTCGGGCAAATCAAAGGCAGGCCGGCCGGAGCCCAGGATCATCGGCGCCACCGTCACATGCAGCCGGTCCAGCAACCCCGCGCGGAGGAAGCCCGAGACGGTCTGCCCGCCGCCCTCCACGAAAATCCGGCGCAGGCCCCGCTTGGCCAGCGCGTCGAGCAGCGCGGCGAGGTCCAGCCCGCCCGATTCCGTGCGCGGCAGCAGCAGCGCCTCGGCCGTGCCGTGCCGGTCCGGGCCGGGGGTGGCGGTGGCCAGCAGCGTGGCCGGGCCTTCCCGGAACAGCCCGTATGCCGTGCCGAGCCGCCGCCCCGCATCCAGCACCACCCGCACGGGCGAGGCGCCGCTGCACAGCCGCGTGGTGAGAAGCGGGTCATCGGCGCGCACCGTGCCGGCGCCCACGATCACCGCGTCACACAGCGCCCGCAGCCGGTGCGTGTGCCGGAGGTCACCGGGCCCGCCGATCCATTTGCTGTTCCCCGAGAGGGTGGCGATCCGCCCATCCAGCGTCTGCGCCAGGCGGCCGATGATGATCCGGCCGGACGCCTCCAGCAGCGGCGCGAAGAGGGGCGCGAGCTTGCCGCCCCGCCCTTCGCGCAGCGCCTGCCAATCGGGATCATCCTGAGCGCCATCCATGCGGCGCGCTGATAGCCCAGCCGCGCGCCGCTGTCAGGCTTGCACTCACACGCGCGTGGCCAGCGCCATGGCGGCGGCCTGCACCGGCGGCCGCGTCCGCCCCGCCCGGCCATAGCCCGGGGCGGCGGCGAGCGGCCGCGCGGCGCCGGCGATGGTCTCGATCACACGGGATTGCAGCGCGATGGCCGCCTCCAGCAGCTTGCGGTTTTCCTGCCCGAGGCTGGAGAGGTTGACGGCCAGGCTCTCCGCCGCCTCGCGCAGCGGGCCCTCGGCGCGGGACTGGGTTCGGGTGGCGGCGGCGGTGGCGGCGGCGAAGGCGTCGGTCGCCTGCATCTTGCGGGTGGCCATGGCGGCGGCGCGCGTCAGGTCGAGCGCGGCCAGGGCCTCGTTCTCGGCGCGCAGGGCCTCGGCCAGGCGCTCTCCGGCGGCGATCACGGCGTCCATCATGGGCTGTTCTCCTCTTCGGTGGTGGGGGTGGGATTCCGGGCCTGGTCCTGCAGCCGGAGCATGTGCCGCAGCACCATGTCCTGGATGCCGATTCCCTGGCCGGAACGGGCGGCGCCGGTGGCGAAGGCCTCGACCAGCATGGGGCGCCACTGCGCCTCGGCCGAGCCACCGCCAAAGGCGGATTTCGAGCTGTCCACCGTGTCGAAGGCGGGCTGCATGAGCTGCGCCAGCACCTGCGCCTCGAAGGCCTGGGCGGTCTGGCGCATGCGGGCGGGCGTCTGCGCGCCGCCGCTGGGGGGGAGGGTATTGAGCGCGATCATCTAGCGGACCTCCAGCTCGGCCTGGAGCGCGCCCGCGGCCTTGATGCTTTGCAGGATGGTGATCAGGTCCCGCGGGCCGACGCCGAGGCTGTTCAGCCCGCGCACCAGCTCGCTGAGGGTGACGCCGCCACGCAGCACGCCCATCCGCCGCTCGCCCTGGTCATCCACCTCGATCTGGGTGCGCGGCACCACCACCGTCTCGCCATTGGCCAGGGCGTTGGGCTGGCTGACCTGCGGCGTCTCGGTGATGCGGATGGTCAGGTTGCCCTGGGCGATGGCCACGGTGGAGACGCGCACCTGCTCGCCCATCACGATGGTGCCCGAGGCCTCCTCGATGATGACGCGGGCCACCTGGTCGGGGGTGACGCGCAGCTGCTCGATCTGGGTGATGAAGGTCATGGCGTCCCGGCCGCCCAGATTGAGCAGGACGGTGCGCGGGTCCACCGCGCGGGCGGTGTTGCCGCCGCGGCCATTGATGGCGGCGGCGATGCGCTGGGCCGTGGTGAAATCCGGGTTGCGCAGCGAGAGGCGGATCTGGTCCCGCCCTGCCAGGGTGAAGGGCACGGCGCGCTCCACGATGGCGCCGGAGGAGATCCGCGCCGAGGTCGGCACGCCCCGCGCGATGGAGGCGCCGGCGCCGCGCGCGGCGATCGCCCCCGTCGCCACCGCGCCCTGTGCCACCGCATAGACCGCGCCATCGGCGCCCAGCAAAGGGGTGACCAGCAGCGTGCCGCCGGTGAGGTTGGAGGCGTCGCCCAGCGAGGAGACCGCCACGTCGATCCGGCTGCCCGGCTGCGCGAAGGCGGGCAGGTTGGCCGTGACCATCACGGCGGCGATGTTGCGCGTGTCCAGGCGCGTCTCATTGTCCCGCGTGTTGACGCCCAGGCGCTCCAGCATGCCGACCAGGGATTGGCGGGTGAAGATGGCGCTGCGCAGCCGGTCCCCCGTGCCGGGCAGGCCGACGACCAGGCCGTAGCCGACCAGCTGGTTGTCGCGCACGCCCTCGACATCGGCGATGTCCTTGATGCGCACGGGCTGGGCGGCGAGCAGCGCCGGCCACAGCAGCACCACAAGGCTGAGCCACAAGATCGGGGTTTTCATCAGGCCTAAAGAATTTGACGCCACTGTCCGGGCCACTCCGCGCTGCTGTCGTAACGAGTTCGCCTGGGTGACCCTCGGCATGCGGCAAATCGCAACCGCCGTGCCAGCCCTGGGGGTCGTGACGAGGGCAGGATCTGCCGGGGGGAAGGCGGGCTTGCCGCCTTCGTCCACCAGGGCACGGCAGAAAGCGCCGTGATGAAGAGAGGGTGAACGATGCTACCGCCGATCCGGGGCTTCCAGGGAACAGGGCGCGTCGCCACGCCGCGCCGCGCCGCATCATCGGGCTTCGCCCTGCCAGGGGCTTCCGCGCGGGAGGCCGGCGCGACGGAGGCCATCGCGTCCCACCTGAACATGCTCGGCCTGCAGGGGGAATGGAGCGCGAGCGAGCGGGATGCCGCTGCGGCGCGGCGCGGGGATGCGGTGCTGCGCGAACTGGCGGCCTTGCAGCTCGGCCTGCTGGAAGGGCGGCTGGATTCCGCCCGCCTCAACCGACTCGCGCTGCTCGCGGAGGGCGAGCTGGGGGCCGATCCGGCACTACAGGAGATTATTGCCGCGATATCGCTCCGGGCACGCATCGAATTGGCGCGTGTTCATGCGTGAAGCTGGGGACAACTGCGTGAAATTGCAGGCCGGTCATGTACTTGCCAAGAATCCCCTCTTGGCGCGGTCCACGCGTTTAACTATGGTCCGCCTGCCCCGGGATTGCATCTGGCGTCGGGCCGGACGCGCCGCGTGGGGAGGTACAGGCTCATGGTCGTCACCCTGCCGTCCGATTATCGTCCATCAGAAGACGAAGAGTTCATGAATGCACTGCAACAGGAGTATTTCCGCCAGAAGCTTTTGAGGTGGCGGCACGAGCTGCTCCGTGAAGCCGGGGCCACGCTGAATTCCCTCTCCGCCGGCGGCATCACCGAAGCCGACCTGACCGACCGCGCAAGTGTCGAGACCGATCGCGCCCTTGAGCTTCGCACCCGTGACCGCGCCCGCAAGCTGATCAGCAAGATCGACCAGGCGCTGGAGCGGATTGCCCTGGGCACCTATGGCTATTGCGAGGAAACCTTCGAGCCGATCGGGCTGCGCCGCCTGGAAGCGCGCCCCATCGCCACCATGTCCATCGAGGCGCAAGAGCGCCACGAGCGGATGGAAAAGGTGCATCGCGACGATTGATCGGGGCGCCCCTTCGCGGGGGCGTCATCCCAAGGCCTGCGCCGGTTCGGGCGGCGGGTCGCACAGGGCCTGCCACCGCTCCGGCAGGCCTTCCTTCGCGGGCGCGAGCAGCCCCGCATCATTCTCCCCGACGCGGCCCACACGCGCGGCGACAGGCCAGAAGGCCAGGCGTGAATCCTCGGCCGGGCGCAGCAGCGCGGGCAGGGCGTCCTCGGGGCTTTCCACCTCACCCAGCCAGGCGGGCCAATCCTCCGGCGGCAGGATCACAGGCATGCGCGGGTGCAGCGTCGCCTGGCGGCCGGCAGCGGCGCAGGTGATGACGCTGTAGGTCCTGAGCCAGGTGCCATCCGGCTGCTGCCACCCCTCCCAGAGCCCGGCCACGGCCATGGGCGCGCCGTTGCGCAGCGCGACGGCGAAGGGCTGCTTGGGCGTCGCATCCTGCGCCCACTCATAGAATCCATCCATCGGCACCAGGCAGCGGCGCTTGCGGAAGGCCTCGCGGAAGCTGGGCTTTTCCGTGAGGGTCTCGGCGCGGGCATTGATCAGCCTGGCGGCGCCGCTGGCATCCTTGGCCCAGCGCGGCACCAGGCCCCAGCGCAGCACATCCAGGTGGCGCGTGCCGGTCTGCGGGTTGCGCCGCAGCACCAGCCCCGCCTGGGTGGGGGCCATGTTCCAGGAGGGCGCGTGGTTCGGTGTGGGCGGGCTGGCCTCGAAATAGCGGACCAGGCCGGCCGGATCACGCTGCAGGAAGTACCGCCCACACATGGGACGCGGTCAGCGCGCCTGGTTCAGCCAGATCTCGGCCGTGGCCTCCAGCCGGCGGGCGGCGTCGTGGCTGCGGGCGACATCCTGCTGCGTGGCGGCCAGTGCCCCCTGATACTCCTGCACGCTGGTCTCCAGGCCCGAGACGGCGCCGCCGAGGGCGGCGAGGTTGGTGCGGAATTCGGTGAAGGCCAGCTTCTGCTCGGCCAGGGCGTCGTCCAGGCGGCGGAGCGCGGCGCGGAGGCGATCCTCGGGCTTGTGCGGGAAGGGGAGGATATCGGCCATGGCTGGTCTCCACTGGGGGCTGTGTTAACAATTATATAACACGTCCCGGTTTTTAAGACAAGCTTTACTTCTTACCCCGCGACAGCCTGGGGTGATCAGGGGTAACCCCGCCACCCATCCCCGGTTGCAGAAGGGACCTAGCCGGTGATCGGCGCCATCAGGCAAAGCGCGGCGCCGACAGAAAGCACCCAGCGCAGCATCAGGTAGTCGCCCGGCACCAGGCCGCGGCCGCGCGCCCATTGCTCCAGCCCGGCGGTGCCGAGGATGCCCAGCGCCAGCAAGGGCAGGGCGAAGACATCGGGCAGCAGCAGCGACACCCAGCCGATCAGCGCCGGCACCACGCCGAGCGTCAGCCGCGCCGGGCCGGCGGCCGCCTCCTCAACCGGGGCGCGGAGCGCGAGGCCCCAATGCACGGCGCCCAGGAAGCTGAGGATGACGGCGCCATAGGCGATCAGCGCGCCCTCGGCGAAGCCCGACCAGGAATCGGGTGCGGCGAAGAAGGCGAGGGCGGCGCCGGCGAAGGGCAGCAGCCCCGCGAGCCCAAGCAGCCAGGCGGTGCGGCGAGTGGTCATGTCCATCGCCGCAGAACAACCGCAACGCGGGCTTCGCGCAAGGGCTATTCCGCCCGGATATTGGCCCCGCGGATCACGCCTTCCAGCGCCGTGGTCTGGGCGGCGATGAAAGTGGCGAAGGCCTCGGGCGTGCCGCCGCCCAGCACCGCGCCCTGCTCGGCGAGCCTGCCGCCGACATCGGGCTCGCGCAGCGCCGAATCCACCGCCGCCGACATGCGCGCCACGATCTCGGCCGGCGTGCGGGCGGGGGCGACCAGGCCGAACCAGGTGCCGAAGATGAAGCCGGAGAGCCCGGCCTCGGCCGTGGTCGGCACCTCGGGCAGTTGCGGCAGGCGAGCGGGGGTGGCGACCGCGAGGGCACGCACCGTGCCCTCGCGGATCTGCGGCAGGATGTTGGGCAGATTGTCCACCATCATGTCGATCTGGCCGGAGACGAGATCCGTCACCGCCGGCGCCGCGCCGCGATAGGGGATGTGCAGGATCTGCGTCCCGCTCCGCTGCTTCAGCAATTCGAGGGCGATGTGCAGCGAGGAGCCATTCCCGGCCGAGCCCGCCCGCACCGAATCCGGCTGCGCGCGGGCCGCCGCCAGCATCGCGGCCAGGTTTTGCCAGGGCCGGGCGCGTGCCACGACAATCACCTTGGGCGTGTTCACCAGCAGCGAAGTCGGCGCGAAGGCCGTGCGCGTGTCATAGGGCATGGAGGCGAAGAGGAACTGGTTGGCGGCCAGCGGGCCGATGGAGCCCAGCAGCCAAGTATAGCCATCGGGCGCCGCCTTCGCGACGAGATCGGCCCCGATATTCCCGCCGGCGCCCGGCCGGTTCTCCACCACCACCGGCTGGCCCAGCGTGGCCTGGAGCCGCGCCGCCAGGGGCCGCGCCAGCAAATCCGCGAGGCCGCCGGGCGGGAAGGGCACGATGATGCGCATGGGCCGGCTGGGCCAGGCGCCCTGCGCCAGGGCCACCCCTGGCAGCAGCGCGGTTGCGGCGAGGAGCGAGCGGCGATCCAGCATCTACTTGGCCTTGTGATAGAGGTGGGGGATGGCGTGGTCCACGACCGCGTCGATCAGCATCGGGCCTTCCTGCGCGAAGGCCGCGCCCAGCGCCGCGTGCAGCGCCTCGGCCGTCTCGACGCGCGTGCCCGGGCAGCCCTGGCCGGCGGCGAGGCTCACGAAATCCAGCCCCGGCAGCTCGATCCCCGGCGCGCCCTCCACGCCCAGCACGCGGGAGAAGCTGCGCATCGCGCCATAGCCCGCATTGTTCACGACGATGATGGTCAGCGGCAGGCGGGCCTGCACGGCACTCCAGATCGCCTGGATGGAATACATCATCGAGCCGTCGCCGATCACGGCGACCACCCGCGTCCCTGGCTTGGCCATGGCGACGCCCACCGCGGCCGGCAGCGAATAGCCGAGCCCGCCCGAGGCCATGGTGTAGAAGCCGCCCCAGCGGGTGATGGGCAGGTGCTGTTGCAGCGCCGGGCGGTGCGAGGGCGCTTCCTCGACGATGATGGCATCCTGCGGCATGGCTTCACGCAGCGCGGCGAAGAGGTGTTCGGCCGGCAGGGGGATTGCGGCCTGGGGCGCCGGCGGGCGCTGGCGCGGGCCGGGGGCGGGGCGCTGCGTGGGGGGCAGGCGCTCCAGCAGCGCGGGCAAGGCCAGGCGCATGCTGCCGATGATGGCCGTGCCGGAGGTGGCGGCGGCGGCGGCCTCGCCATCCGAGGTCAGCTGGAAGATCGGCGTGCCGTCGTGGAAAATCCCGCATTCGCCGGCGACATGGAAGGTGAAGGCGGGCGCGCCGATCACCACCACCAGGTCATACCCCGCGAGCCCCGCCGCCACGGCATTGGGCGCGGCGGCGAGGAAACCCTGAAAGAGCGGATGATCCTCCAGGCAGGCCATGCGGCTGGCGAAGGGGCTGGTCAGGATCGGCGCGCGCACCTGTTCGGCCAGCGCCAGCAAGGCGGGGCCCGCGCCCTCCTGATCCACCTCGGGGCCGACGACGAAGACGGGCCGCTGCGCCTGGGCCAGCGCCTCGGCCAGGCGGTCCAGCAGGGCGGGGTCGGGCGCGACATCCACGCTGACCACCCGCGGGGGCACCGGACGGGTGAGGATGCCCCAGTCATCCATCGGGATGCTCACCAGCGTCGGCCCCCAGGGGCGCTGCATCGCGATGCGGTGGGCATGGGCGATGGCGGCGGGCACATCCTCGGCGCGGGCCGGCTCGATGCTCCATTTCACATAGGGGCGCGGGAAATTGGCCGCCTCGGTGGCGCCGAGGAAGGGATTGCCCGGCAGCAGCGAACGCGCCTGCTGGCCCACGGTGATGACCAGCGGCGCCTGGTTGCGGAAGGCGGTGAAGATGTTCCCCGCCGCATGCCCCACGCCCACCGCGGAATGCAGGTTGCAGAAGGCGGCGCGGCCGGTGGCACGGGCATAGCCATCCGCCATGCCGACCACGACGGATTCCTGGAGCCCCAGCACATAGGTGAAATCATCGGGCCAGCGATCGAGGAAGGGCAGTTCGGTGGAGCCCGGATTGCCGAAGACCGTGGTCATGTCGAGCTCGCGCATCAGGGCGTGCGTCGCCTCGCGCACGGTGACAAGGCCGGTCTGCATCGGGCCATGCGGCATCTTCACGTCTCCCCTGGACTTGGCACCAGGGTTACGGCGTCCGGGGGGATGGCCGCAAGCGCTACATCTCGACCCGGCGCGAGACGCGGCGCAGCACGGCGCAAAGCCGGGAGAAGCTGAGCCAGAAGCCGCCATGGCCGGGCGCATCCTCGGGCTTGCCATTCACCTGCGGCTCGCCCCGCCTGAGCAGGCCGAGGCGCGCCTCCATCCGGCCGCGCATGTTCTCCAGGAAGGCATCGCTGGCCGAGAGATACTGTTCGAGCAATTCGGCGGTGATCTCGATCTCGGCGCTGGGCCGGCCGGCGGTGGTGAAGCGCTTCAGGCCCCGCCCCTCGGCCAGGAAGGCGAGGTGCAGCCGGTGCAGGTCGGCCAGGTGGCGCGCGCAGCGCAGGCGGGCCTCGCGGATATCATCCTGCAACTCGGTCGTCATCGGGTCATCCTCCGTTTGGCGGAGCATCCACCCGCAAGGCTTAATCCGGCCTTGCCATGACCAGCCGCATCAGCCGGTCCAGCCGCCGGTCCGCGAGGCCCAGGGCGGCGAGCTGGCGGGCGGTGTTTTCCAGATATTCCCGGTTGGTGCCGGTCTTGCCGGCGCCGCGCGCGATGGTGGCCGCCGTGCTCTGCTCGCAGGGGCGGCAATAGGCGGGGTGGGCGCGGTCCGCCACATAGGAAATCCCGCGCACCTCACGCTCCTCTGGCCGCCCCGAGGCCAGGCGCAGCTTCAGCAGGCGCCGGTGATAGACGTTTTCGCCATTCGGGTTCTCGCGCGATTCCAGATAGTCCAGCACGGCGGGCGCATCGGCCCCCGCCACGCGGAAGGCGACACCCCGGCAGGCGCCGCCGCGGTCCAGGCCCAGCACCAGCCCCGGCACCTCCGGCGTGCCGCGATAATGCCGGGACCAGAGGCAGAAGCGCCGGTGATAGCCGTGCAGCAGCGCCGCCTCATGCCCCAGATGCGGAAAGCCCGGCCGCCAGATCAGCGACCCATAGGCGAAAACATAAAGATGCCCATCGGCATCAAGTGGCAGACCCTGCACCCCGCTTGAACCTTTGCGAAACCGGTGCGGATGTTTAACCCTGCGCGCATGGCAAGAAAATGGTGGGCGTTTCTTTTCCTCGCCCCGATCCTGGCCGGCGGCGGCCTCTACTGGACCTGGCAGGAGGCGACGAGCCGCCTGGAGGCGGAACTCGCCCGCTGGAGCGAGGCCAAGCGCGCCGAGGGCTGGCAAGTGGCGCATGCGCCGCCAATGCGCGGCGGCTTCCCGCTGGGCGCGGCGCTCGGGCTGGGCCGGCTCTCCATCCGCGCGCCCAATGGGCTGGGCTGGCAGTCCGAGCAGGCCAATCTGGGCGTTTTCGCGCAGGATACCCGACAGCTGCGGCTGGAATTCAGCGGCGCGCAACGGCTGGTCCTGCCGCGCGGCGAGTTACCGGTGCAGGGCCGCTCCCTCATCGCGCGGCTGCGGCTGGATGGGCTGGGCGGCACGCTGGAAGGGGATGCGCTGCGCTTCGGC
>NZ_JAIEQY010000064.1 GCF_019747315.1 Roseococcus sp.
GGCGTGCGGCCGACCATCAACCCGGCGACGAATACCGCCAGCAGCGCAAAGACCAGCATGCCGTAGAGGCCCGAGCCGACGCCGCCCGGCAGAACCTCGCCAAGCTGGATCAGGAACATCGGCACCAGACCACCGAGCGGCGTGAAGCTGTCGATCATCGCGTTCACGGCGCCGCAACTGGCACCCGTGGTCGTGGCGGTGAAGAGGGCCGCGAGCACCAGGCCGAAGCGGAGGTCCTTGCCCTCCATGTTGCCCTGCGCGGGCGATACGCCGGCGGCGATATGCAGCGGGTTGCCCGCGGCCTCGGCGGCGTAGATCGCGAGCGTTGCCACCAGCACGAAGCCGACCATCACGGCCAGCAACGCGCGCCCCTGCCTTGCATCGCCGACGATGCGGCCAAAGGCCAGGCAGAGACCGAACGGGATGACAACCTGCAGGATGATTTGCAGGCTGGTGGCGAGCGCACTCGGCCCCTCGAAGGGGTGCAGCGAATTCACGCCGAAGAACCCGCCACCATTGGTTCCGAGATGCTTGATCGCCAGTTGGAAGGCGACCGGGCCGAGCGCGATGGTCTGTTCGCCGCCGACCAGCGTCGTGGCGGTCACGCTCGCGGCCAGTGTCTGCGGCACGCCCATGGCGATGAAGGCGAAGGCGGCGATCAGGGCACCGGGCAGCAGCAGCCATAGCGAGATACGGGTGAGGTCCGCCCAGAAATTCCCGAGCTGCGTCACTCCGCCGGTGGCGAAGGCGCGCATCACTGCGAAGGCCAGCGCGATGCCGGTGCCGGCGGAGAGAAAATTCTGCACGGCAAGCCCGGTCATCTGGCTGAGATGCGACATGGCCGCCTCGCCCGAATAGGCCTGCCAATTCGTGTTGGTCACGAAGGAGATGGCGGTGTTGAAGGCCAGGTAGGGCGGAATCCCATCGAAGCCCTGCGGGTTCAGCGGCAGTACGCCTTGCAGCCGAAGGAGCCCATAGAGGAGGAGGAAGCCCGCCGTATTGAACGCCAGCATGGCCAGCAGGTAGCCCTGCCAGGATTGGCCGCCCCCTGGGCCGCGCGCAGCGTCCACGCCCGCCGCCCGCAGCACGCCGCCATCAATCGCGGTGAGCAGACCCATGCGGCCCTGCGCCAGGCAGCCCAGCCATCGCCCAACCGGCACCGCGAGCAGCAGCGCGCAGCCAAGCACGAGCGCGATCTGCGCCCACCCGATGATCGTCATGTCAGAGGCTTTCCGGCCGCAGCAGGGCCCAGAGGAGATAGACGAGAAGACCTAAGGCGAACGTGCCGCCAAGCCAGAGTTCGAAGCTCATGGTCACACACGCCCGGCGGCACGGACGTACAGGCCGAGTAAGGCAAAGCCGGCCAGCCCGGTTGCCAGTAAGATGAGATCAAGCATGAAAGCCCCCGCGAACAGATGCGCAGAGTGCGTTCAGGCGGCGTGGCGGGGCGATGTGGAAGTGGGGCCTTTTGCGTAAGGAATTCGTAAGGACGCGCGCGATGGGAACCAATCGCGTGTTGTGGCCACGCTCAAGGCACCCGCCGCCTTGTCATCTTCACCGACAGCGTCGCCGTGAGGAGATTTTGCGCCATTGCTCGCACGGAGCTGTTTGATCAAACCGCGACACCAACCTCGATGAAGCGCGTCAACGACATCAGCGATGCCACATTGCTGACCGGCCCCCGCTTACCACCCTGCCGTAATCATCCTGTCAGCCTGGAGATCGGAGAGGCCGAGGCGGATCGCTTCGTCGCCGCAGTGTCCGATTTCATCGAAGGCCGGGGCAGCCTGCTGCAGGGCGGTTGAGCGCCGGTTGGACCCGGCGGGCGCGAACCGGCTCACGCCGGCGGCGCTCGGCCTTAAGCCCGCGGCGCGAGGATCACCTCCGTGCCATCCGCCGCCCGCAGACGCTCGAAGGTGATGCCGAACACCTGATCCAGCAGTCCCGCCGCGAAGACAGCCGAGGGTGTGCCCATGCCGCGCAGGCAGCCGCCCTCCATCACCGCGATGCGGTCGCACCAGCGGGCGGCGAGGTTTAGGTCATGCACCACGACGACCACCGCGGCGCCGGCGCCAGCACGGCCGCGCAGCAACCCCATTAGCGCGGCGGCTTGGCCGATATCCAGGGCGGCCGCCGGCTCATCGGCCAGGATCACGCGGGGCGCCGGGGCCAGCACCGCCGCAGCCAGGCTGCGCCCCCTTTCGCCGCCAGAAAGGCTCGACCAGCGACGGTCCAGCAGGGCCTCTAGTCCGTGCTGGGCTGCCAGGCCAGAAAGGCCCGCCATGCCCTGCGGCGTTCGATCCAGGCCAAGGCGAAGCAATTCCGCGACGCGATAATCCCAGTGCGGCGTGAAATGCTGCGGAAGGTAGCCCAGCCGCCTTGCCCTTTCGCGGGCCGGCCATTGCATCAGGGGCCGGCCGAGCAAGGTGACCTCGCCCTGGTCAGGCCGGTCCAGCCCCGCGAGCATCCGCACCAGCGTGGATTTTCCGGCCCCATTCGGGCCAATGATGCCAAGCACCTCGCCAGGTCGGAGCGCCAGCGAGGCCGTCTCGACCAGCGTCTTGCCGCCCACCCGGCGGGTAACGTCCCTTGCCTGCAGGGCCACGCCGCTCATCGCCGCCGTGCTTCGCGCGCCAGGATCAGCAGGAAGAAGGGCGCGCCGATCAGGGCGGTCACCAGACTTAGCGGGATTTCTGCGGGTGGCAGCACCGCCCGAGCCGCGCCATCGCACAGCATCGCCAGGGCTGCACCGATGGCTGCGGCGCGCGGCATCAACGGTGCGTGCAGAGCGCCCACCTGCCAGCGCGCGAGATGCGGCGCCATCAGGCCCACAAACCCCACCAGCCCGCCCCAGACGACACTGACGGCAACAACGAAGGCACCGGCCAGCACGGCAAGGGCGACAAAGCGCCGCACTTCGAGACCAAAGGATTCCGCGACCGCCTCGCCCAGGCCCAGCAGGTCGAGCCCCCGCGCCAATGTCAGGCAGAGCAGCAACGCGGCACCGGTCAGCCCCGCCAGCAGGGCCAGTTGCGGCCAGGCTGGCGTCTGCACGCCACCCAGCGCCCAGGACAGGACGGCTTGCAAGCTCACCGTCTCATCGGAGAGTGCCAGCATCAGGAAGGAGCGCATGGCCCCCAGCACAGCCGCCACCGCGACGCCCGCCAGCAGCAGGGCCGCAATCGAGGCAGGCCCTGCCAGTCGCGCCAGCGCCAGCACCAGCCAAGTCGCGCCCCAGGCGCCCGCAAAGGCCAAAGCTGGCAGGGCCAGGCTGCTCGGCACGGGGAGCGCCACCAGCAGGGCGACCGTCGCCCCCATCGCCGCCCCTCCCGCGGAGCCCAGCAGATAGGGCTCGGCCAGTGGATTGCGGAACACGCCCTGGAAGACCACGCCGCCCAGGGCCAGCAGCGCACCCACGCAGCCCGCCGCCAGCACCCTCGGCATTCGCCATTGCCAGATCAGTTGCGCCAGGGGCTGACCGGGGTCGCGCAGCACTGACCAAGCCTCGGCGGGAGAGAGTGTCTCGGCGCCCAGCAACAGGCCAGCCAATAGGGCGAGCGGCGGCAGCAGCCAGATCATGTGGCGAAGGTTTCGGGGTGTAGCAGGCGCGCCAGGCTCTCCACCCCATCCACCACGCGCGGCCCGGGGATGAGGAATTGCGCCCGCGCGACGAGATGCAGCCGCCCCTCGCGCACCGCGCGCAGGCCCTCGAAGCCGGTGCGGCGCGGCACCTCGGCCAGCTGATCCGCCCGCCCGGCCAGGAGATAGGCGGCGGGGTCTGCGCGCAGGATCGCCTCGCCCGAGACCTGGGCCGGGCCCACGGCCGAGAGATCCGGAAACACGCTGGCGCCGCCGGCCAGAGCCAGTGCATCGGCCGTATAGGTGCCAGGCCGCACCGTCCCGAAGACGCCGCGGCCCGTTGATGAGGTCTCCAGGAAGACCGGCACCGGCGCACGGCCGGCGAGGCGCGTGGCCACCGCCGCGAGCCGTGCCTCCAGCCGGCCCACCAGCGCCTCGGCGGCGCCTTCATGACCGGTCGCGCGGCCCAGCAGCCGCAGATTGCCCAGCACCTGCGCGAGGTCACGATGGGTGATCACCAGCACGGGAACGCCAATGCGCGCCATCGGCTCGGTCAGCGCATGGGCCGCGTTGCGCGCGGGCGTCATCACCACGAGATCGGGGCGCAGCCGGGCGATGGCCTCGGCCGAGAAGCCGAGCCGCCCGCCCACCTTGGGCAGGGCCGCAACCTGCGGCGGGAAGCGCGTGAAATCCTCGACGCCGACAATGGCATCGAGCGCGCCGATGGCAGCCAGCAGGTCCACATTGGAGGAGAAGATGGCGACGATCCGCCGCGGCGGCGCGGGCAGGGTCACCTCTCGCCCCAGCCCGTCCACCACCATGCGCGGCCAGCTCGCCGCCCGGGCATCGCGGCTGAGCCAGAGCGCGGGGGTCGCCAGGAACAGGCGGCGCGAAGCCATTCAGAAGGTGAACCTCAGGCCGCCGATGAATTCCCGCCCCGGCGCCGAATTGCCGCGCCCGCCATTGGCGAAGCGCGCATCGCCGAGGAAGGGCTCGGAAGCGGTCGCGATGAAGATCGGGTGGTAGTTCTTATCGAGCAGATTGTTCACCGCGCCGAAGACCCGGATGTTGGGCGCGCGCTCAGGGAGCGGCTGGAAGCTGCCGCGCAGGTTCCAGACCCAGAAGGCGCCCTTACGGTGGATGAATTCGCGGTTCGGCTCGGCCTGCGGGATGAGCAGGTTTTCCTCGGTGTTGTAGTACATCGGGCCGCGCAGCACGCCTTGCAGCGTGAGATCCCAACGCGGCTGGCTGATCGTCGTGCCGATCGTCGCCTGGTAGCGGTACATGCGCTCCACATTGCGGGTATTCGCCGTGGGCGATGCGCCGTTGTCGCGCATGTCGAAGTTCCAGGAGCCATTGGCATAGGCCCGCCAGTTGAACTGCGTGATGCCGAACAGCCGCGCCACATCGCCATCCAGCTGGAACTCCACGCCGCGCACTTCCACATCACCGGGATTATTGGCCCAGTCGCTGGTGTTGGCGACACCCGGGCGCAGCCGCGTGACGATGCGGTCGCTGATGGTGTTCTGGAACAGCGCCAGATCCAGCCGCAGCCCGGGCAGGAAGACTGCGGCGCCCACCTCGTATTGCAGGCTGCGCTCCGGGCTCAGATTGGGGTTGCCGAAGGTGCGCCCGCCGCCCAGCGCGGTGAAGTCGGCCGCCAGCTCGGTGGCGGTGGGCGCGCGGAAGCCGGTCGCCGCATTGGCGCGCAGCGCGAGGAAGGAGACAGGCTGGTAGCTCGCACCGATGGACCAGGTGGTGGCGTCGTAATCCTGGCTGCCGGTGCGCTGCAAAGGCAGGTTGGGCGTCTGGTCAAAGGCGGTGTTGCCCCATGTCTGTCGCACGCCGCCGCGCAGCGTCAGCTGGTTGTCGAACAGCCGCTGCGAGATCTCGGCGTAGAGCCCGGCATTGCTGTCGGTCTGGTCATTGTCCATCGGCGCCACCTGGGTGGTGATGCCACTGCCGGGCAGGCCGCGCCGCTCGCGCGTCGAGCGCAGGGTCGAGCGCTCCAGATCCAGCCCGACCAACAGGTCGGCCCCCGTCCAGAGCCGCATCGAGGGTTGCAGCCGCACCCCCAGGATGTCGAGCGTGCGGGTGTTGTTGTCGAGGTCCGTGCCAGGGACGGGCAGGCCCGCCGCGCTGCGCTGCACGGGTGAGCGCCAGCGGAAGGCGTCCACGTCGCGCACCGCATAGGCCTGGCCATCCCAGCGGAAGCGGCCATCCTCGGTCGCGCCATTGAGGAAGATGTCGGCCGAGGCGTTGCTGCGATCCTCGCGGTTGGTGATGTTCCAGCCGGAGCCGCGGAAGCCCGCATCATAAATGCCATCGCTGCGCAGCGATGTGCCGATGCGCCCGATCGGCGTCTCGATGCCCAGCGCCGCCAGGCCGCCCAGGCGGTTCCACTCGGTGCCGACCTGCGTGCCGCCGCCATCGCCCGCCCGGTAGCTGTCCCGCCGCCCGCCGGAGAAGCCGGCGTAGAAGTCGCCGCCCTGCACATCGCCGCCGGTGAAGCGCGTGCCATAGCGCGCACGCCCCTCGGCCAGGCCCCAGGAGCCCAGTCCCAGTTCCGCGAAACCGCCGGGCGAGCTGCGGCCATCGCGCATGATGAGGTTGATCACGCCGCCCATCGCGCCGCTGCCATAGACCACGCTGGCCGGACCGCGCACGATCTCGATGCGCTCGACCTCGGCCGGGCTGAGCTTGGAGAGATTGGCCGTCCCCGCGCGGCGGCCATTGATCAGCACCAGCACCTGGCTGCGGAAATCCCGCCCCTGGCCGTCCGAGGCGCCGCCGCGGATGTTCAGGCTGGTCTGCCCTGGCGTCCATGTGCTGAAGAAGCCGACCGCGTTCTCGGCCAGCAGGTCGGTCACATTCTGCGCGACGCTGCGGCGGATCGTCTCCTGGTCGATGACCTGCACGGTCCCGGCCAATTGCGAGCGCGGGGTGGGAAGCCCCGTCGCTGTCACCACCACATCATCCAGCGTCGTGACCGGAGGGAAGCGCACCACCGGTTCGGCCTGGGTCTGGGCCTGGGCGGCGACAGGAAGCAGAAGAGCAAGGACGGTCAGTGAACGGCGCATCAGTCGAGATCCCAGATCAGCAGGGCGGAGAGCTTGGGCGCGCGCAGCCGCACCGCGCCGCCGGCCAGAGGCTCGGCCGTGGTGGCGAGATGCGCGGCGATGGCGTCCAGCGGCGCCGCGGGCAAGCGGTCCGCGCAATAAGCCGCAGCCGCCGCGAGGCTCGAAAAGCGCGCCTGGAAGCTCCAGGGGATGAGCGCCTGGCGGCTGGGCTGTTGCGCCGGGCCGAGTGCATCCAGCACCCGCGCCACCGCCGGATCCTCGCATTCGCCATGCAGCGCGGCAGGGAGTGCGCCAGCGAGGCACCAGCGGCGCGGGCCGCGCTGTGCCGGCACCACCCAGACCACGGCGCGACTGGCATGGGCGCGCATCAGCCCGAGCAGGGCGCGCGGTGCCTCCAACGGGCCACCGATATTGGCGCAGAAGGCGATGTCACACGGCAGCAGGCCCAGCTGCGGGACCTCCTGCCACAGCGCGTCCAGCACACGCATCAGCGGGCGGCGATGCACCAGCAGCCTGCCGCGGAGATAGGCATTGGGCTCCAGCGCGGTCCAATGTGCCTGCGGCGGCAGCCATGCTTGCACCGGATGCCCCGCGCCCGCGCCAAGGTCGAGCAGGGAGATGGGCGCGGGCAGCGCCGTGGCCAGCGCCGCGCCGATGCGCTGGCCGTAGTCCGAGCCATCCAGCGCCTCGGCGTAGAAGCGGGCCTCCGCATCGGACCAGATCGCGGCGCGCGGAGCCTCCGGCCCGGGGTGACGGGCGGCGGTCAGGCCGGCCAACGGACTGCCTCCTGCACGTCCTCGGCGACCCAATGCAGCGGCGGCAGCCGCGCCAGAATGCCGCCGCGCAGGCGCTCGGGGCGATCGGCGCGGGGGAGAAAGCCATCGGCCCGTGCGCCATGGGCCCGCGCGACCGCGAGCAGGTCTGCCGCCCCCGCCGCATCCGCCGGCAGATCGCCAAACAGGTAGCCGACCTTGCCCGGCGCCATCAGCGCGGCCACGCAGCCCCGCTTGCAGCCGGACAGGCAGGCGACGCCCGCCACGCGGAGGCCGGTGCCAGACGCGGCCGCCTGCACCACACCCAGGAGGGTAAGGCCGGCGCGCGGCGCATCAGGGCTGTCACCGGCGGCCCGGCAGCGTGTGCAAACCAGGAGTGTTGAGCGCTCTTCCATCGGAATGGTATGTGATAACATCACGTCATTGGCAAGCGTGAACTCCCACAAACCCCGCTGTGCCGCCTGAGGGCTGTGCTAACATGGCGGGATCATGGCCTTGTCTCGAAACCAGCTCATCGTCCTGCACGCCATCCGCGAAGGTGGCGCCCGCGCCCAGACGGCCTATGACCTCCTGGCGCGCGTGGCCCCCCTCGGCCTGCGCGGGCCGCAGACGGTCTATCGCGCCCTGGACTCGCTGCGGGCGGCGGGGTTGGTGCATCGGATTGCCAGCCTGAACGCCTTCGTGCCCTGTTCCCACGCGCATGACGACGACCACCTGGCCCAGCACCATCACCGCCCCTGCTTTGCCGTGTGCCGCGATTGCGGCGCCGTCTCCGAGCTGGACGACCCGGCGCTCGGCGCCGTCCTGGGCGTGGTGGGGCGCGGCTCGGGCTATGCCGTTGCGGAGCAGGTGGTGGAGCTGGTGGGGCGCTGCCCCGCCTGCCTTGAGGCCGACCAGACAGAGGTGATGGTGTCGCAGCAGGCCTGATCCGGCGAAGCGCGTGAAACTTGCTTTTGCGTGATGTTACGAGATAACATCACATTATGATCCTCAGTCTCTGCGAAGCCTCGGTCCTCATCCCGGCGATCCAATGGAACGCGGCCGGCCTTGTGACCTGCGTGGCGCAGCAGCACGACACGGGCGAGGTTCTGATGCTGGCCTGGATGAACCGGGAAGCCGTCGTCGAGACCTTGCTGACCGGGCGGGTTTGCTATTTCTCGCGCAGCCGGAACGCGTTGTGGCGCAAGGGCGAGACCTCGGGCCAGGTCCAGCGGCTGATCGAACTGCGGCTGGACTGCGATGGTGACGCGTTGTTGGCCCTGGTGGAGCAGACAGGTGCGGCTTGCCACACCGGCCGCCGAAGCTGCTTCTATCGCGCCCCACGGGATGGCGCCTGGCGGGACATCGCGGCGCCGATCATGGACCCGGCAAAGCTCTACGGCGGGCAGCCCAAGTGATGCCCAGCCGGATTCCCGTCTCGGTGCTCACCGGCTTTCTCGGGGCTGGCAAAACCACGCTGCTGAACCGCCTGCTGCGTTTGCCCGAGATGAGCGATACGGCCGTGCTGATCAACGAGTTCGGCGAGGTCGGCCTCGATCACCTGCTCGTCGAAAGACTGGATGATGAGACGGTTCTGCTGAATGCCGGCTGCCTGTGCTGCACCGTGCGCGGCGACCTCGTCCATGCCCTGGAAGGCCTGGCGCGCCGCGTGGCGGATGGCCAGAAAGTCGCCCGTGTCATTGTCGAGACCACTGGCCTGGCCGACCCGGCGCCAGTGCTGCAAACCCTCATGGCGGAGCCGGGCGTCCTGCGCGCCTTTCGGCTGGATGGCGTGCTGACCCTGGTGGATGCGGTGAACGGCGCGGCCACTCTGGATGCGCATCCGGAGGCGGTGAAGCAGGTTGCCATGGCCGACCGCATTGTGGTGAG
Organism: Roseococcus sp.; assembly: GCF_019747315.1. Taxonomy (GTDB): domain Bacteria; phylum Pseudomonadota; class Alphaproteobacteria; order Acetobacterales; family Acetobacteraceae; genus Roseococcus. Next base: position 9,302 of record NZ_JAIEQY010000064.1, read on the forward strand.
CAAGACCGATCTCGCCGCGCCCGAGGCCCTCGTCGCGCTGGAACGGCGCCTGCAAGGCCTGAACCCCGGCGCGGCGCTCCGCCGCGTCATGCGGGGCGAGGCCGGCTGCGACATCCTGGCGTCAGCCGGCCCCTATGATCCCTCGGCCAAGGCACCGGAGGTCGCCGCCTGGCTGGATGCCGAGGCTTGGGCCAAGGCTGGGGATCACGGCCACGCCCCGGGCCATGACCATGCTCATGGCCATCATCATGGCCACCACGCGCACGCGCATGATCCGAACCGCCATGACGCCCATATCCAGGCCTTCTGCCTGACCTATGACGCGCCGCTTTCGCTGCCAGGCCTTGCCTCCTGGCTGGAGATGATGGTGGCCACCCGTGGCGCCGCACTGCTGCGGGTGAAGTGCCTGCTCAACCTGGCAGGTGAGACGCAGCCCGTCGTGTTGCACGCGGTGCAGCACGTCTTTCACGAGCCCACTCGCCTGGCCGCCTGGCCGCCGGGGCATGACCGCCGCTCGCGCCTGGTCTTCATCGTGCGCGATCTCCCGCGGCAGGCGGTGGAGGAGGGGCTCAATGCCTTCCTCGCGGCCGAACCCACGACCTTGCAAGGAGCAGAGACGCCATGAACACGCCGCGCCGGCAAATCCCGGTCACCGTGCTGACCGGCTACCTTGGGGCTGGCAAGACCACCCTGCTCAATCGCATCCTCTCCGAGAACCATGGCAAGCGATATGCCGTCGTGATCAATGAGTTTGGCGAGCTGGGTGTGGACAACGACCTCGTGGTGGATGCCGACGAGGAAGTGTTCGAGATGAACAATGGCTGCATCTGCTGCACCGTGCGCGGCGATCTCATCCGGATCATCAGCGCGCTGATCAAGCGCAAGGGTGAGCTGGACGGCATCATCATCGAGACGACGGGCCTCGCCGATCCTTCGCCCGTCGCGCAGACCTTCTTCATGGATGAGGATGTGAAGGCGCGGACGCGCCTGGATGCGATCGTCACCGTGGCCGATGCGCGCAACCTGCCCGCACGCCTGGAGGATAGCCACGAGGCGCAAGAGCAGATTGCCTTTGCCGATGTGATCCTGCTGAACAAGACCGATCTTGTTTCGCCGGAGGAGCTAGCCCTGGTGGAAAGCCGGATCCGCACGCTGAATCCGCAGGCCAGGCTGCACCGGACGCAGCGCGCTATTCTGCCGATCGATCAGATCCTGGATCAGGGCGGCTTCGATCTCGCTCGCATCCTGGAGGTCGAACCCGATTTCCTCACCGGCGAGGATGACCACGAGCATGACAGCGGCATCACCAGCGTCAGTTTCGAGATCGCCGACCCACTGGACCCGGAGCGCTTTGATGCCTGGATGGGCGCGTTGCTTGCCGCGCAGGGGCAGGATCTTCTGCGCACCAAGGGCATCCTGAACTACCAGGGGACAGAGCAGCGCTTCGCATTCCAGGCCGTCCACATGCTGGCGGATGGCGACTACATCGGTCCCTGGAAGGCGGGCGAGGCCCGGCGGTCGAAGATCGTGTTCATCGGGCGCAATCTGAGCCGCCCGGTGCTGCGGCGTGGCTTCGAATCCTGCATTGCCTCGCGGGCGGTTGCCTGAGCACCGCGCCGATGGGCGGGCCCGCTGGCGCCCTGTGTGCGGTGACTCAAGCTTGCCACGTGGCAAGCTAGCGATTACTGCCTGATCTCAGCCATGTTCGCCCGTCGCGCCCTCAGTCTGGTGCTTGCCCTGGTGCTCTGCCTTCAGAGTGGCCTGGCGATGGCGCACGGGCTGCGGCTGGTGGCACCGCCGCCGCATCAGCCCTTCCAGGTCGAAATCTGCACCGCCGAAGGCCTGGTCAAGCTGGACCTGGGCGGCGCCGAGGATGGCGAAGGCCATCGCGAGGACGGGCATGCCGGCTTCTGCTTCGCCTGCCTGGGCGTGGCCGTCGGCGCGCTGCCGGCGCCGGGCGAGGTGGCGGCGCCGCTGGTGGCCTTCACCGCCCTGGCGCCATGGCCGACGGAGGCTTCTCTGCCGCCCGGCGCGCGGGCGCCGCCCTACCGCCCCACGGGCCCACCCTCCCTCTCCTGAACTGCCAGACCACCCTGCGCCGATCCCGGCGTGGGGCGATCCGCCATTTCCGGGGAGATTCCACCCATGTTCCGCAGGCTATCCGCCGCCGCGCTGAGCGCGCCCTTCCTGTTCGCCGCCGCCCATTTGGCAGCCGCCCCTTTGTTAGCCCATGACCGTGTCTTCGTCTCCGGCCAGGATGCGCTGGTGGCCTATGACCTCGCCACCGGGCAGGAGGCGGCGCGCTTCGCCACGCCGGGTGTTTCGGCCGACATGGTCATGCTGGAGACGGGCCACCTGCTCCTCAACCACCGCGATGGCCATGCGGTGCTTGTGGTGGACGCCAATACCCTGACCGAGGTGGCGCGCTTCCCCTCCTCCACGCTGGGCGGCACGCGCCCGGTTCACGCCTATCTCTCCCCCGTGCTGCTGGGGCGGCGCGTCGTCGTCATCATGAATGACGGCGATGAGGGCCGCACGCCACCCGGCACGCCGGCGGCGGACAGCAGCGCGCTCTTTGTGGATGCAACCCCCGGCAGCGCGACCTTCCTACGGCCGATCGGTGAGGTCCGGCTTGGCACCGGCCATCACAAGCTGGCCTTCGCGCCGGACCGCGCGCGAGCGGTCGTCTCGAATATCGGCGACTGCGCGGCGGTGTTGCAGGTGGTGGATTTCACCGATCCCACCCAGCCGCGCATCATCGCCGCGCTGGAGGCCGCCGGTATCGGCCTGACAGGGCCCACTGCGGCGGAGCCTGGCGCGCGCCCCTGCCACCCCCGCGGCGGCCAGGCCGGGGTGCGTCCCGCGCCACACGGCACCGCGACCGATCCGCTGACCGGCCGCGCCTGGCACAATCTGAACGGCATGGGCGCCTTCGTCAGCCTGGACACGCGCGCCGAGGCGCCGAGCTTCCGGCTGCTGCCGGCCACGCGCGGCTGGGGCGGCGCGGCCATCGCCGCCCACCCGACCGCCGGCTTCGCCTATGCCCCGCAATTCGCCCCGCGCGAGGGCGATGCCCGCAGTCCCGGCGTGGCCTGCCAGGTGGGCCAGGTGGCGCTGCTCGATGCGCGGGCCGATCGCGTCGCGGCGGAATTGCCGATCCTGGCCGATGGGCCGGACTGCACCCGCAGCCTGGCCGGCACGCCAGAGGCCGGGCTGCGCACCGGCTATGCGTCCCTGGTGGCCGACACGCTGTTCCTGCCGCTCGCGACGCTCGGGGTGGCCACCACGCGCAGCCATGCCGTGGCGGTGGAGGATATCTCGGTGCCGAACGAGCCGCGCCAGCTGCCCAGCATCCGCGTCGGCGCGCATACCGGCCACCGCGACAACGCCATCACTGGCGATGGCCGACTGCTGATCGTGCCGAACAATGTGGATGCCACCATCAGCGTGATCGACACCGCGCGGCGCGAGGTTGTGCGGAGCTTCCCCGTGGTCGCCACGCCGAACCGCATCGCCGTCTTCGGTGCGAGTGGCGCGTCCCGGCCCTCCGGCCCCATGCCGGTGGCGCCCTGAGGCCGCGGCGATGCCCCAACGGATCAGGCAGGGATTGGCGATGGTCGCTCTCCTCGCGGCGACGCTTGGCGGCGGGGCGATGTGGTTCCAGCGCGGCGGCATGGCGCCGGCTGCGGAGAGCGCCATTTCCGGCCTGGCCGCGAGCCTGGGCGGGCCGTTCAGCCTGGTGGACCAGGAGGGGCGGCGCGTCACCCAGGCGAGTTACGCGGGCCGCTTCCTGCTGATCTATTTCGGCTATCGCTATTGCCCCGATGTCTGCCCGACGGAGCTCGGTAAGATGGCGGCCGCGCTCGATCTGCTGCCGGCGGCGATCCAGGCCCGCATCCAGCCGCTCTTCATCACCGTGGACCCCGAGCGCGACGATCCGGCGGGCTTGAAGGACTACACCGCGCTGTTCCACCCGGCGCTGATCGGCCTGACCGGCACCCTGGCCGAGACCAGGGCGGCTGCCCGCGCCTGGCGCGTCTTCTATGCCAAGCAGACGGCCGGCCGGGATGCCGACGCCTATCTGATGGACCACTCCTCCTTCATCTATCTCGCCGGGCCCGATGGCCGGGCGCGGCACCTCTTTCCCCCCGAAACCACCCCTGAAGCCCTGGCCGCCGCGCTCACGCGCGCGGTTGCTGGCGGCTGAGCCCGGAGCCCTGCCCATGTATATCCGCACACTTCTGCTCGCCGCCGCCCTGCTGGCCGCCCCTCCCTTGGCCCGCGCCTGCGATCCCGAAGCCATGAACGCCGAGATGACGGCGCTGTGCCGCGCCGGGCTCGATCCCGCCATCGCCTGGTCCCGCGCCGTGCTGCCGCAGGCCAGCACCGAGGAGGCCGCGGAGCTCGGCCGCGTCGCCATCGCGGCGGGCGATGCCTGCGATGTCGGTGATCCCGCCGCGGGCGCGCTGGCCGCCGTGCAGCTCGCCCGGCTGGTGGGGCGGATCGAGGCGCGCGCCGCCGCCCTGCCGATCCAGCCCGCCCGCCTGCCCAACTGAACCTCGCCAAGAAGGAAGAACGCCATGACACGCATCCCTCGCCGCGGCCTGATCGCCGGCGGCGCCACCCTCCTCGCCACGCCGGCGCTTGCGCATCACGATTTCACGCTGGGCGATCTCAGGATCGGCCATCCCTGGACGCGCGCCGCCGGCGCCAACACCAATGGCGCGGGCTTCATGACGCTGCGCAACGTGGGCGCCCGCCCGGACCGGCTGATCGCGGCCGCCACGCCCCTGGCCCGCACGGTCGAGCTGCACACGCATCTCCGCGAGGGCGAGGTGATGCGCATGCGCCCCGTGGCGGATATCCTCGTGCCGCCCGGGCAGACTGTGCGCCTCAGGCCCGGCGGGCTGCACGTGATGCTGATCGGCCTGACCGAGCCGCTGCGCCGTGGCGCCGAAGTGCCGCTGACGCTGCGCTTCGAACAGGCGGGCGAGGTGCAGATCACCCTCGAAGTCCAGGCCGCCGGCAGCGCCGGCCACACGCATTGAAACCCCAACAAGAAGGAACAACGCCATGACCCGCTTCATCCCCGGCCTCGCCGCCCTGCTTTTCGCGGCGACGCCCGCCCTCGCGCAGCAGGAGGTGTCGATCCGCTTCGCCGCCCAGGTGAATGGCGCCGCCTTCACCTGCGGCCAGAGCTTCAACGGCGTCGGCACCACCCAGGCCACCGCGACGCCGACCGATTTCCGCTTCTATGTGCATGACGTGCAGCTGCTGCGCGCCGATGGCAGCGCCGTGCCGGTGACGCTGAGCGAGAGCCCCTGGCAGCACCAGGGCGTGGCGCTGCTCGATTTCGAGAATGGCCAGGGCCCTTGCGCCCAGGGCGGCAACGCCGCGCTGAACGAGACGCTGCGCGGCACGGCGCCGGCCGGCAGCTACACCGGGCTGCGCTTCACGCTGGGCGTGCCGGAGCGGCTGAACCACCAGGATGCGACGGTGGCGCCGAGCCCCTTCAACCTGACGGCCATGTTCTGGAACTGGCAGAATGGCTACAAATTCGTGAAGGTGGATCTGCAGGTGGGCGCCGCCGCCCCGGCCGCACCCAACGCCCCGGCCCATGGCGGCGCGGCGGGCGAGGGCGGCTTCGCCCTGCATCTGGGCAGCACGCAATGCGTGGCTGCCGCGCCCACCCAGCCCGGCCGCGACTGCCGCAACCCCAACCGCCCCGTGATCACGCTGACCGGCTTCGACCCGCTCTCGGCCCCGGTGATCGCCGATGTCGGGCCGGTGCTGGCGGGCGTGGACATCACCCGCAACACCGAGCGCACGCCGCCCGGCTGCATGTCCTTCCCGAATGATCCGGAATGCCGGTCGGTGCTGCCGGCGCTGGGCCTGCCCTACATGGATCTCCCGGCCGGCGAGCAGCGCTTCTTCCGCGTGCAGCCGCTGCGCCAGGCGGCGCGGTGAGGCGGCTCGCGGCCCTCTCGGTCGCGGCCGCGCTGCTGTTCGGCACCTCGGGCGGTATCGCCACGACCACCCTGTGGGAGTGGCGGCTGCCGGCATGGGTGCCGCCGCCGCAGCTCGAGCGCCCGCTGCGCGCGGCGGAGGTCGAGCTCGGCCGGCATCTGTTCCATGACGCGCGCCTCTCGCGCGATGGCTCGATGAGCTGCGCGACCTGCCACCAGCAATCGCGCGCCTTCACCGTGAACCGCGCGACGGTGCCGGGCGTGGATGGCTCGCCCGGGCTGAAGAACCCGATGAGCCTCGTGAACCTCGCCTGGGCGCCGGTGCTGACCTGGTCCAATCCCGGCCAGACGCGGCTGGAAGAGCAGGCGCTGATCCCGCTGTTTTCCGACCATCCCGTCGAGATGGGCATGTCGGGCCGCGAGGCGGAGATCTTCGCGGCGCTGGCCGCCGATCCGCGCTACCCCCCGCTCTTCGCCGCCGCCTTCCCCGAACAGGGGGGCGCGATGACGCTGGAGACGCTGACCCGTGCGCTGGCCGCGTTCCAGCGCGCCATCACGAGCTTCGATAGCCCTTATGACCGATATCGCTGGGGCGGCGATCGCAACGCCATCAGCGCCGCCGCCCGCCGCGGCGAGCGGCTGTTCTTCGGCGAAAGGCTCGAATGCTACCATTGCCATGGCGGCTTCCTCTTCACCGACAATGTGACCCATGCGCGGCTGATCGCCCCCGAGATTGCCTTCCACGACACCGGCGTGGCCCGCAGCGGCGGCATTGGCGAGCACACCGGCAACCCCGCCCAGAACGGTGCCTTCCGCACGCCCTCGCTGCGCAATGTGGCGCTCACCGCGCCCTATATGCATGACGGCTCGATGCCGACGCTGGAGGAGGTGTTGCGCCATTACGCGCGCGGCGGCCGCGCGCGGGGGCCGCACACCTCCTCGCTGCTCGCGGGCTTCCGGCTGACCGAGCGCGAGCGCGCCGACATCCTGGCCTTCCTCAACGCGCTGACGGATGAGCGGATGACCCGCGATCCGCGCCTGGCCGATCCCTTTCGGTGACGCCCAGCCCCGCCCGTAGCCGCTTCCTGCTCGCGGGGCTTTTGCTCCTGCAGGTCGTGCTGGCGCCCTCGCTCTGCCTGGGGCGCGCGGCGCCGTCCGGCCTGGGCCTGATCGAGATCTGCACGGCCGAGGGCCTCCAACTGGTTCGACTGGGGGAGGACGGAACCGGCGGGGTGGCAATGCCGGAGGGCTTCTGTCCGCTTTGCCACGCATTGCCGCATGCCCCTGCCTGCAACGCCCTGCTGCCTCCGGATCCGCTCTGGCTTCGTGTGGAACTCGCGTGGCGCGCCGCCGGCCCCCCTGCGCCACCCCCCGCCATTCGCGGCCCGCCCAGCGGCTCCCGCGCGCCGCCTTCGATCCTCTCCTGACGTCCCGCGCGGCTGCGCGGGCGTGTCCCGCCTGCATCCGCACCATGACCCATCGAGAGGATCCTTCCCTTGTCCCAGATCATCCGCCGCCGCGAGCGGCACAAGCTCAGCCTCGCCGTCGCCGCCGCCCTGTTCTCCGCCAGCGCCGCCTCCGCCCAGACCATGCCGGCACCGACCACCGTGGCACCGGCCACGCCCGCCCGATCGCCCGAGGCGACCGTGCCCCCCACCACCGTCATCGGTCGCGAGGAACGCGATCAGGTCGGCCCGCTGCGCGGCTACCAGGCGCTCACCTCGGGCACCGCCACGCGCACCAACACGCCGATCCAGGAAATCCCGCAATCGGTGACGGTCATCCCGCGCAGCCTTTTCACCGATCAGGGTGCCACCACGCTGGAGGAGGCGCTGCGCAATTCCGCTGCGGTCGTGCCGGAAAGCCCGCTCTTCCTGAACCAGACGCTCAACACCTATATCCGCGGCTTCCAGGCGGAGATCTTCCGCGACGGGCTGCAAAGCTACAGCGAGCTCGGCCTCGCACAGAGCCTGCTCGGCATCGAGCGGATCGAGATCGTGAAGGGGCCCTCGGGCGCGCTGTTCGGCGGCGGCCTGGGTGGCGGCTTCGGTGGCCTCGTCAACATCATCTCGCAGCGCCCACTGCCCAACAACAGCTATGCTGCCGGCATCACCGTCGGACCCTATGGCTATCGCAACCCGTGGGTGGATGTGAACCAGGCCTATCGCGACCCGAACACCGGCACGGTCTTCGCGATGCGCCTGCAGGCCGAGACGCAGTATGGCCGCTCCTACATCGAGAATGTGACGACCGAGGGCTACAACGTCCTGCCGACCTTCAGCGTGACGAGCGATACCACCAACCTCGTGGTCCAGGCCTTCTTCTCGCAGCGCAAGGCCAATGACTATCCGGGCCTGCCGCCGGCCGTGAGCGGCGGGAGCCCGCGCATCCCCTTCGATCGCTTCGTCAACGCCAATGGCAGCAACGTCCCGCGCACCGAGACCCAGCGCAATGGCGTCCGCATGAGCTTCGATCACCGGATCAACGAGGTCTTCACGGCGAGCCTGATCGGGCAGTTCTCGACCAATAGCCTGAGCCAGCCCGCGCAATTCCAGTTCGGGCCGCCACTCGCCGGCTTCGGCCTTCCGGTCGGGCCCTACACCTATTCGCGGCTCAGCGCCTATCTCGACCAGAATCTGTCGCAGTTCTCGGTCATGCCGATGGTGCGGGCGAATTTCCGCACCGGCCCCGCCCAGCACACCATGCTGGCGGGCTTCGAGTTCGACCAGACGCGTGACAATGGCCGCATGGATATCGGCGATGCCGGGATCTTCAACTTCGCGTCCCCGACCCAGGCGCCCTGGGTGCAGCCCAGTGCGGGCAGCCCCTTCGCGATCCCGCCGACGAACAACACCTACACGACCACCGCGGCCTTCCTGCAGGACCAGATCAAGCTCTGGGACCGGCTGCATGTCCTAGGTGCCGTCCGCCTGACCAACCTCAACATCCAGAGCGAGGTGCCGAGCGCCGGGATCAACACCACCTCCTCCACCACCCGGCCGACCGGGCGGGTGGGCGTGGGCTATGACATCCTGCCGGGGCTGACGCCCTTCGCCGGCTGGGGCAACTCGATCCGCTCGCCGGGCGGCTATGGTTTCGGCGGCTTCCTGGCCGCGCCCAAGCCCGAGGAAGGCCAGCAGTTCGAGGCCGGAGTGAAGCTGAACCTGCCCTTCGGGCTGAGCGGCAACCTGGCCTATTTCAACATCCAGCGGACCAACGTGCCGTATTTCGATCTCGCCGCCGGCGGCAACCGGCAGATCGGCGAGCAGCGCTCGCGTGGCTTCGACATGGACCTGCTGTGGCAGCCCAACCAGCAATTCTCGCTGCTCGGCACTTACGCCTACACCATGGCCGAAACAGTGTCGGACAGCATCATCGCGCCGGGCCAGCCGCTGCGCCTGGTGCCGCGCAATGCCGGGCGCGTCTGGGCGAATTACCGCCTGCGCGGCCTGGCCCTGCCCGATTGGGCGCAGGGTTTCTCGATCGGCGGTGGTCTGACGTCGGTCGCCGGGGCCAATACCTCGGATCAGGTGAACGCGATCCGCACGAAGGGCTACACGATCTTCGACGCAGCCATCAATTACGACAACGGACCGCTGCGGATGAGTGTGGCGGCGCGCAACATCGGCAATCGCAACTACGTGATCCCCTTCAGCTACTTCAACAATGCGATGGCGCCGGGCGCGCCGGCGGCGGTCTATGTCTCCGCCGCGCTGCGGTTCTGAGGTGGATGCGATGACCGAAGACCAGTCCCGCCGCGCGGCGCTCGCCGCCGCGTTGGCGATGGTGGGCGCGGCGCGGGCTGCCTCGGCGCAGCCCGCCACCGCGCCCGCCGCGACACAGCACGAGCATGACATGTCGCGCTTCCACCTGGCCCCCGCACGGGGGCCAGAGGACGTGGCGTTCCTGCTCTATCCGGGCTGTACCGCGCTTGACTTCGTCGGGCCGCACAACATGTTCCGCGGCCTGATGGGGGCGACGGTGCGCCTGGTCGCCAAGACGCGCGATCCCATCGTGACCGATACCGGGCTGACGGTGATCCCGGACACGGATTTCGCGAGCTGCCCCGAGCGGCTGACCGTGCTCTGCGTGCCCGGCGGCAGCGAGGGCACGCTCAACGCCATGGCCGATCCCGAGACCATGGCCTTCCTCGTCGATCGCGGGGGCAAGGCGCAATGGGCGACGGCAGTCTGCACCGGTTCGCTTCTGCTGGGGGCGGCCGGGCTCCTGCGCGGCTACCGGGCGACCTCGCATTGGATCACGCGCGACCTCCTGCCGATCTTCGGCGCCATTCCGGTGGACCAGCGGGTGGTGATCGACCGCAACCGTGCCACGGGGGGCGGGGTGACGGCAGGCATTGATTTCGGCCTGACCATGGTCGCGGCCCTGCGGGACGATGCCTATGCGAAGGCGGTGCAGCTCGTCGCGGAATACGACCCCGAGCCGCCCTTCGATGCCGGCAGCCCCGCAAGGGCACCGGCCGAGACGACCGAGCTGATCACGGCCATGTTCGCAGAGTTTATTGGTCGGGCGCGCACTGTCAGTTCGGCATCCGCAGGGGCCGTGGCGAGATAAGGCAGCCGCGCTTGGCCACGCAGTGCCCGGGCGAGAGGAGGGGCTTCGCAGAGGCGCCAAAAATCGAACGCGGGAGCGTTCTTCCCTGGCGCTTCAATGCTCTTGACCCGGACGATCGCCCTGCTGCGGAGTGCATGGTAGCCCCGGGCGTCGTCTCCATGCCCGGCTCTATCCGGGTTGCTTAGCCGACCTCCACGACGAGATGATCGCTGGCATTGTGCTAGTGTTGGCCAGCCAACTCGAAAAGCGCCGGGAATCTGGACGATGCCCGGCGCTTCCGATGATGTTCGACTTCGTGGCTGAGAGGCTTCACTCGGCCAGGGCGTA
>NZ_JAIEQY010000206.1 GCF_019747315.1 Roseococcus sp.
CCGGCGCCGAGCGGGCGGGCCAGGCGCTGCACCAGCGCCGCCGCCAGCGCCGCGGCATCCAGGCCCAGCGCGCCCTCGCGCGCCAGCGCCTCGACCCAGCGGCTGAGCTGGTCCAGCGTGTCCAGCAGCACATCGGCCAGCTCGGGCGTCAGCGCCAGGCGCCCGGCCTGGGCCGCGCCCAGCAGGTCCTCGGCCGCGTGCAGGCTCTGCGTGACCGGCGGGATCTCGAAAAGGCCGGAAGTGCCTTTCAGCGTGTGCACCGCACGGAACAGCGCGGCCATCGCCGCCGCATCCCCCGGCTGGCGCTCGATCGCGAGCAGGCTTTGGCCCGCCTGCTCCAGCAATTCCCGCGCCTCGGGGATGAATTGCGCCAGCAGGGGGTGGTCCAGCAGGCTCATGCCGCCGGCCCCGCGCCCGCCGGGGCGAAGATGGCGCGGGCGACGGCGGCCAGGCGCTCGGGCCGCACCGGCTTCACCAGGAAGAGGTTGGCGCCGGCCGCGAAGCCGCGCTCGGCGTCGCGCGGCTCGCGCTCGGTCGTGATCATGATGACGGGCAGCGCCGCGAGCGTGGCCTCGGCCCGCAGCCGCCGCACCAGGGCGTAGCCATCCAGGCCCGGCATGTTCACATCGGCCAGGACGAGGCCGAAGCGGCGCGGGGCTTCCAGCATCTGCTCCAGCGCCGCCACGCCATCCATCGCCTCCACGACGGCGAAGCCCGCCTCCTCCAGCACGGAGCGGTGGAATTTGCGCATGGTGGTCGCGTCATCCACGACCAGGGCGGTGGGGGTTGCGGTTGGGGTCATGGGTGGGGCCTCTGATGCACCATGGCATCCGCGCATTTCCGGACCGTGAAGAGCGAGGACATGCGGCTCATCGATTCCGAATGGCCGAGGCAGAGGAAGCCGCCCGGGCGCAGGCTGTCATAGAGCGCCTCGGCCGCTTCCCGGCGCGAGGCATCGTCGAAATAGATCAGCAGGTTGCGGCAGAAGATCACGTCATAGCGGCCGCGATGCGCGCGCATCGAGGCGGTGTCCGCCAGGTTCACCGTGCCGAAGGCCACCGCCTCACGCAAAGCAGGGCTGATGCGCCAGCGGCCTTCGCCTTCGGGCGCGAAATGGCGTTGCAGCAGCGGCGCGGGCAGGTTCTGCACGGCCCGCGCATCATAGACGCCGCGCCGCGCCTGGGTGAGCACGCGCGTGTCGATGTCGGAGCCGGTGATCTCCACATCCACATGGTCCAGCCCAGGCCAGTGCTCGATCAGGTGCAGCGCGATGGAATAGGGCTCCTCGCCCGTCGAGCAGGGGAGGGACCAGATGCGCAGCCGCTCGCCCGGGCGCCGCGCCGCCAGGGCGGGCATCAGCTCGTGCGAGAGGGCGCGGAGCTGGTATTCCTCGCGGAAGAAATAGGTCTCGTTCACCGTCATGGCGTTGATGAGGTGCTGGAGCTCCGTGCCTTCGGCGTCGTCATGGCGCAGCGCCATCATATAGGCGCGCAGATCCGGCGCGCCGGTGGCCTGGATGCGCTCCTGCAGGCGGCGATCAATGAAATAGCGCTTGGCCGCGCCGAACTGGATGCCGGTGCGGCGGTAGAAGAAATCCTGGAAGCGCGCGACATCCTCCTCCGCAAAGCCGGAGGCGGGCGGGGATTGCGAGAGATGCGTCACGCGCCGGCACCCATCTGGTCCAGCGCGATGGCGATGGCGAAGCCAAGGCAAGGCTCCTCCGCGAAGCGGGCGCGCAGGGCTTGCAGGGCTGGCGCCTCGCCCACCGTGCCGATCTGCGCCAGCGCCTCGACCAAGGCGAGGCAGACCGTGGCATCCGCCTCGGCCGCCAGGCGCGCGGCCAGCGCCGCCCGGGCGCCGGGATGGCTGATTCCCTCCAGGATATTGGCGACGAAGATGCGCAGATCCGGATCGGGCGCGGCCAGCAGCCCCTCCAGCGCGGGCAGCGCCGCTTCCCCGCGGCGGCGCAGGGCGAGGATGGCATCCTGGCGCAGGGCCACATCCTCCGACGCCAGCAGCGGCAGCAGCCGCGCCTCCAGCCCCGGCTCGGCCAGGGCGCCGAGGCGGGTGAGGATGGCGTGGCGCACGCTGGCATCGCCCTCCGCCGCCAGCTGCGCGAAGAGCGGTCCGGCCGTCGCGCAATCCGCCACCGCCAGGCGGCGCTCGGCGGGGTCCGGATGATCCAGCGAAGCCGAGCGTGCGGCGCGGGGCCGGGTGGCACGGGCGAGCGGCATGTTCAGCGCCCCCGCCGGGCCCAGGATTGCAGCTGCGCCGCCACGCGCTCGGCCGGCAGAACCAGCTCCGCCCCGCCGCGCTGGATCAGCGCGGCCGGCATGCCGAAGACCACGGCGCTCTCCTGCGATTCCGCGATGGTGCGCCCGCCGCGCTGGCGCAGCTCCGCCATGCTGGCGGCGCCGTCATGGCCCATGCCGGTCAGCAGCACGCCGGTGATCTGGGCCGCCGGCATCACCTGCATGGCGGTGGCGACCAGCCGGTCGGCGCTCGGGTGCCACAGCGTGTCATCGGAGGGCACCGAATTCACCACGACGCGCCCCAGCCGGCGCTCCAGCACGATGTCGGCATCGCCCCGGCCGATATGGATGCGCCCTGGCGCCAGGGGCATGGGGCTGTCCACCTCGCAGACCTCCAGCGCGCAGACGCCATCCAGGCGCCGCGCGAAGACGCCCGTGAAGCTGGAGGGCATGTGCTGCGCGACCAGCACGGGATAGGGGAAATCGGCCGGCAAAGCGGGCAGGATATCCTCCAGCGTGCGCGGCCCGCCGGTGGAGACGCCGATCAGCACCAGCCCCGGCACCGCGCTGCCCGGTGCCGGCCGCGCGAGGCTGCGGCTTTCGACCTCGCGCCGCCGGGCCGAGACGCGGGCATGCAGCCCCACCACGCGGCGCGGCCGCGCCCGCGCCGCCGCGCGCACCTTGCCCAGCAGCATGGGCCGGATGCGGTCGATGGAGAGCGAGACGGTGCCATCGGGCTTGGGCACGAAATCCACGGCCCCCAGCTCCAGCGCGCGCAGCGTGACCGCCGCGCCCTCCTCGGTCAGCGAGGAGACCATGACGACGCGGGCCGGCGCTTCCGCCTGCATCAGCTCCTCCAGGCAGGAGATGCCGTCCAGCTCGGGCATGTTCACATCCAGCGTCACCACATCGGGCAGGAAGGCGCGCGCCTGGTCCAGCGCCTCGCGCCCGTTGCGGGCGAAGGCGAGGGTGAAGTCGCCCTCGGCCTCGAAGATCTGTCGCATGTGCTTGCGCATCAGCGCGCTGTCATCCACCACCAGCAATCGGATCGGCTGCGGCATGGGTGCTTACGCCGCCTCCAGGGCCGCGACCTCGCCAGCCTCCAGCAGGCGGGGCGCCTCCAGGATCAGCACCATGCGCTTGGCCTCGGCCAGGTTCGCCACGCGCGGGATGATGCCCATCTGGCGCTCGGAGAGGCGCGGCGCGGGCTGCATGGCCGAGCGCGGGATGCGCAGCACCTCCACCACCTGGTCCACGATGAAGCCGGTGCGCGTGCCGCCGATGCCCAGCACCATGATGCGCTGCCGCTCATTGCGCTCGGCCTGGGCCAGGGCGAAGCGGCGGCGCTGGTCCACCACCGGCAGCACGGCGCCGCGCAGATTCACCACGCCCTCGATGAAATCGGGCGTCTGCGGCACCTGGGTGAGCTCGGGCGGCACGCGCAGGATTTCCTGCACCGCCTCGATCGCCAGGCCGTATTCCTCGCCGGCGAGGCGGAAGATGACGAATTGCTCCTCCTCCTCGATCGCCGTGGCCGCGTTGTCTTCCGCCATGCCGTCCTCCTCCTGGGTCGCGTCGAGGGCCGATTGCATCAGCCCGGCTTCGAACATCCGCGCGGCCGAGAGAATGCTGACCAGGCGCTTGCCGCCCTCCAGCCGGCAGATGGAATCGAGGTGCTGCGCGCCCGTGAGCAGGGATGGCAGCGGGTCCACCAGCGAGCGGGGCACGCGCAGCACCTCCTTCACGCTGTCCATCACCAGGCCCACCGAAAGCTGCGGCCGCCCGGGCACGGCGATGACCAGGACCCGCGCGCTGGCGCCCGGCGCTTCCGGCGCCTCGCCGAACAGCGCGCGCAGCGAGACCAGCGGCAGCAGCCGCTCGCGCAGCGTCATCAGGCCCAGCATCTCGGCCCCTGCGCGCGGCACCCGCACGACATCGGGCGGCAGTTGCACGATCTCGCGCACCTCGCCGATGGGCATGGCGTATTCGGTGCCGGCGCAGAGGAAGCTGACGAATTGCAGCTCCTCCTGCGTGGTCGCCACCTCGGCCTCGGCGGCGCCGGCCAGGCCTGTGGCGCGCGCCGGCCCGGCCTCGTTCCGCGCCCGGCCGAGGGCGGCGATGCGCGCGAGGTCGAGCAGCAGGACCAGCCCATCCTCGCGCTTCACCACGCCGCGCAGCAGGCTGGTGCCGAGGCCGTGCTCCATATCGCCCGCCGCCTCGATCTCCTGCGGCTCCGAGGCCATGACGCGGGCCATGCGGTCCACGATGAAGCCCTGCGCCGCGCCGGATTCGCGCACCACCACCACGCGGGTTGCCTCATCCGCCGCCTGGTCGGCCGCGCCGAAGGCCCGGCGCAGGCTGGTCACCGGCAGGATGCCGCCGCGCAGATTGGCGATGCCGCTCAACGCCGCCGGGCTGTGCGGCACTTCCACCAGAGCGGGCATGCGGATGATCTCCTGCACCTCCGCCATCGGCAGGCCGTAGAGGGCGCCATCCACCTGGAAGGTGACGAATTGGCGCGCGCTCTCGGCCGCGCCCTCGACGGGCGCCTCGGTCTTGCTCATGTTGCGGCCCCCGCTCAGGCGGTTTCGCTGGTCTGCAGTTCATCGGCCAGCGAGGCGATCTCCTCCACGGCCGAGGCGAGTTCCTCCGCACCCTTGGCCTGTTCGCGGGCGGCCTGGGT
This sequence comes from Roseococcus sp., assembly GCF_019747315.1. Taxonomy (GTDB): domain Bacteria; phylum Pseudomonadota; class Alphaproteobacteria; order Acetobacterales; family Acetobacteraceae; genus Roseococcus. Next base: position 4,936 of record NZ_JAIEQY010000206.1, read on the forward strand.
GGCCTCCTGCGCGGCTTCCGTGGCCTGGGCGGCGGCGGCTGCCACCTGTTCCACGCCGCGCTTCAGCTCCTCGGTGCCGGCCAGGATGCGCGTGGCATCGGCCGAGATGCTGCGATTGCCGTCCAGCACCAGCGCCATGTCGCTGGTGACGGAGGCGAGGTTCGCGGTGATGACGCGGTTCTTCTCCATCTCGGCCTTGGCGAGGGCGGCCGTCTCCTCCAGGTCGCGCCGGACGGCGACGATCTGGTCCTGAACGGCCTTCACCAGATCCTTGATGCGCTCGGCATTCTCGGCGCTGTCGCGCGCGAGATTGCGGATGTCGGTGGAGACGACCATGAAGCCCTTGCCGAATTCCCCGGCCCGGGCCGCCTCGATCGAGCCGTTCACCGCCAGCATGCTCGTCTGGATCGAGACGGTGGTGATGGCGTCCACGATCTTGTCGATGCGGCGGCTGACCTGCTCCAGCGCGTTGATCTGCTGGCGCGCCGCCTCATTGTCGCGCACCGAATGCTCGACGCCGGTGATCATGCGCTCCACGGCGGCGGCGTTCTCGGTCAGGCGGGTGGTCATCTCCTCGCCCTTTTCCAGCGCCACCGCGGCGCGCTGGCTGGAGACCTGGGCGCTGCGCTCGATCTGGGCGAGGGCGGCCGAGGATTGCTGCGTGGCGGCGGATTGCTGCTGCGCGCCGCGGTTGATTTGCTCGATCGCCGTCATGATCTCGGCGGCGGCGCGGTTGATCTCCTCAACGGCGGCGGAGAGTTCCTCGGCGGCCGAGGCCACTTCCTCGGCGCTCTTGCCGATATCGGTGCTGTTCTTCAGATCGTCCGAGAGTTCAGAGAGCTCGCTGGCCGCACCCTCGCTCTGGGCCAGCGCGGTGGTCTGCTGCTCCACGGTCTTCACCGCCTCCTCGCAGGCGGCGGATTGCTCCTGGGCCGCGGCCGAGATGGTCTCCGAGCCCTTCTGCGCCTCGCCGGCCGCGGTCTGCGCCTCCTCGGCGGAGCTGCGGATTTCCGTGGCGCCGGACAGGATCACGGCCATGTCGCCGCGGACGCGCTCCAGCTGGGTGGCGACGGCGCGGCCATTCTCCACCTCCTGCTGGGCGGCGGTGGCGGAGGTGTTGATGCCCTCGGCGATCACCTTCACATCGGACTGGATCTGGCCGACCAGCTCCTGGATGTCGCGCGCGCTTTTCTCGGAGGTTTCGGCGAGGGTGCGCACCTCATCGGCCACCACGGCGAAGCCCTTGCCATGCTGCCCGGCGCGGGCGGCCTCGATGGCGGCGTTCAGCGCGAGCAGGTTGGTCTGGTCGGCGATATGGGCCACCGCCTTCACGATCTCGCCGATATTGGCGGCCTGGCGGTCCAGCTCCTCCACCATGCCGACCGAGGCGCCCTGGCGCTCGGCCGCGTGGCCGACGGCGGCGACGGAGGCGCTGATCTGGTTGTTCACGGCGCCCAGCAGGTCCCGCAGGGCCTCGGTCTTGCCGAGCGAGAGGCCGGCGGCCTCGGCCGTCTGGCGGATGCTCTCGGCGATGCGGGTGACGGCGCGCTGCGATTGCTCGGCGGCGGAGGAGGCCTCGGCGGCGCCGGAGGCGATCTGCGTCATCGCCTTGCGCAGCTGCTCCGAGGCGGCGGCGGCCTCGGCGATACCCGACGAGACCTGGGTGGTGGCCGAGGCCACGCGCTCGGCCGCCTTCTGCTGCCGGGCGAAGGTCCGCTGGCGGCGCTTGGGCTCGACAGCGCGCGGCGTGGGGGCGCGAGGGGTGGGCGCGCGGGGGGTGGGGGCCGGCGAGGGCGCCCAGTTGGCCGCCTTTCCGTTCAGGTGGCCATTGGCCTTGGCAGGCGCATGGCCGTTGGCGGCGATCAGGGGCATGGACGCATCCTCTTGGTCAAGGATGCCCGTGGTAGCGGCCGGCGGTTAACCGATCGTTGCGATGACGTGCCGCTACACCGCCGCGCTGTGCCGCCCCTTGCCCTGGCCCAGATAGGCATCGAAGCAGGCGGCCACATGGCGCAGGAAGGGCCGCGCCTCCTCCGGCACGGTCAGCCAGGCGTGCGAGAGGCGCAGCAGCCCATCCGCTTCCAGCGCTTCCAGCGCCGGGCGCAACTCCTCCAGCAGGCCAGCGGGCAGGGCGTCCAGGTCCAGCGCCAGGTCGCACATCACGCGCTCGATGGCGGCGCGGCGGGTGATGTCGTCCTCGGTCAGCGTCAGGCCGCGGGCGATGGGCAGGCGGCCTTCCTCCACGGCCGCGACATAGCCGCGCTCATCGGGGATGTTCTGGGCATAGCCCTGCGGCACCGCGCCGATGGAGGAGGCGCCGAGGCCCAGCAGCATGGGCGCCTGGTCCGTCGTATAGCCCTGGAAATTGCGGCGCAGCCTTCCGGCCTTGCAGGCGCGGGCCATGGCATCCCCGGGCCGGGCGAAATGATCGAGGCCGATGCTGGCATAGCCCGCGCGCAGCAGCGTGGCGCTGGCCGTGGCGGCCTGCTCCATCCGCGCCTCGCCACCGGGCAGTTCCTCGATGCGGATCGCCTTTTGCGAGGGCTTCATCCAGGGCACATGCGCATAGCCGAAGACCGCGACCCGGTCCGCGCCGAGATCGGCCGCGAGCTGCGCCGTGGCCGCCACATGCTCCCGCGTCTGGCCCGGCAGGCCATACATCATGTCCAGGTTGATGGCGGAGATGCCGGCCTGGCGCAGCCGCTCCACCGCCGCGCGGACCATGCTCTCGGGCTGGATTCGGCCCATGCGCTCCTGCACCTCCGGATGGGCGTCCTGCAGGCCGAGCGAGGCGCGGTTGAAGCCGGCGGTGGCCAGCGCATCCACCACCGCCTGCGTCAGGGTGCGCGGGTCCAGTTCGACGGAGAGTTCCGCATGCGGCGCGAAGGGGAACAGGGCGCGCAGCCGGCCCATCAGGCGGGTGAGGCGCGCGCCGCCGAGCGCACTCGGCGTGCCGCCGCCCAGGTGCAGGTGCTCCACCAGCCCATCGGCGGGCAGGGCGCGGGCCAGCGTCGTCGCCTCCTGCTCCAGCGCCGCGGCGTAGCGGGCGATGCGCGCGTCATTGCGCGTGACCGAGGTGTGGCAGCCGCAATACCAGCAGAGCTCATGGCAGAAGGGGATGTGCAGGTAGAGGGAGATGCCCGTGCCCGGCCGCATGGTGGCGAGCCAGGCGCGATAGGTCGCTTCCTCCAGCGGGCCGAAATGCGGTGCCGTGGGGTAGCTGGTGTAGCGCGGCAGGTTGGTGGTGGCGTGTCGTGTCAGGTTCGGGCGGTTGAGCGTGTCCATCCCGGCAGCGTGGCGCGGGGCGCCGCCCCCCGTCCTTGCGCCGGATCAATCCGTCGCGCCATGCTGCGCCCGCTCAAGAAGGAATGGCAGGCATGGCGGAATACGATCTGGTGGTGCGCGGCGGGCAGGTGGCGACGGGCTTCGGCACCACGCGCTGCGACATCGGTGTTGCGGGCGGGCGCATCGTGGCCCTGGCCGAGAGCCTGGAAAGCGGCGCGCCCAGCGTCTCGGCCGAGGGGCTGCTGGTGCTGCCCGGCGGCGTGGACAGCCATTGCCATATCGAGGAGCCCAACCCTCACGGCGTGAATGAGGAAAGCTTCGAAAGCGCCAGCCGCGCGGCCTTCGCCGGCGGCACCACCTCGGTCGTCTGCTTCGTGCCGCAATGGAAGGGGCAGGGGGTGCTGGGGCGCTTCGCCGATTCCTCGGCCCGCGCCGCCAAGGGCATGGTGGATTACGCCTTCCACCAGATCATCAGCGACGCGACGGAGGAGGTGCTGGAGCGCGAGATCCCGCAACTCGTGGCGCAGGGCGTGCGCAGCCTGAAGGTCTTCCTCACCTATGAGCCGCTGCATGTCAGCGATTCAGACTTCATCAAGGTGCTGGTCACCGCGCGCAAGCATGGCTGCCTGGTGACGGTGCATTGCGAGAACTACGCCGCCATCAACTGGCGCACCGAGGCGCTGCTGAAGGCCGGCCTGACCGCGCCGAAATACCACGCCTGGTCCCGCCCGCCCGTGGTGGAGCGCGAGGCCACGCACCGCGCCATCGCGCTGGCCGAGCTGGTGGACCAGCCCATCCAGGTGTTTCACGTCAGCTGCGCGGAGGCCGCCGAGGAGATCGCCCGCGCGCAGCGCCGCGGCGTGAAGGTCTGGGGCGAGACCTGCCCGCAATACATCGCGCTCACGGCGGACCAGATGGACCAGCCCGGCTTTGAGGGCGCGAAATTCATGTGCAGCCCGGCGCCGCGCGACAAGGAGGAACACGCCCGCATCTGGGACCTGATCCGGCGCGGCGTGCTGGACGTCGTCTCCTCCGACCATTGCGCCTTCAGCTTCGAGGGCGACCGCGGCAAGGCGCAGAACGGACGCGATGCGAGCTTCCGCGACATCCCGAACGGCATTCCGGGCCTGACCGCCCGCCTGCCCATCCTGTTCAGCGAGGGCGTCTCCAAGGGCCGTATCAGCCTGGACGAGTTCGTGCGGCTGACGGCGACCAATCCGGCGCGGCTGATGGGGCTGGCCCCGCGCAAGGGCAGCATCGCCATCGGCGCCGATGCCGATCTGGCGCTGTGGGATCCGAAGGCGAAGCGCACCATCACCAATGCGCTGATGCAGCACGCCATCGACTACACGCCCTATGAGGGGATGGAGGTGACCGGCTGGCCCGTCATGACCATCCGCCGGGGCGAAATCGTCATGCGCGACGGCGTGGTGCAGGCCGAACCCGGCACGTCGCAATACCTGCCGCGCGGGCCCTATGACATGGTGAAGCCGCGGGGCGTGCTGGCCCATGGGTTTGACGCGGCGCCGCCCTTGGGGGGGTAGTGGCCAAGACAAGAAAGAGGCCTCCGGCGGCTGGGGCCGGGGGCCCCAGACCCCTTTCCTTGGGGCCTGCCTTTTCTGAGCAGATCATTGATACATTTGATCAAATAAATGGGGTCTGGGGCCCCGGCCCGAGCCGCCGGAGGCGCTTTTTTCCCCGAACGCCCTCAGGCCAGGCTGATCCGGTGCACCGCGCGGGCGACGCGCCCAGCCTCATCCGTCCAGGTGAATTCCAGCTCGCTCGCGCGCTCGATGCGGACGAAGAAGACATGGAAGGGGTTGGCGGCGGTGCCGTTGCGGAACTCCGCCTCCAGCAGCGCCTCGCCATTCAGGCGCACGGCCATGCGGGTCAGCATGTCGCGGGGGATGCTGCGCCCGCCCTCATGCCGGAGCCCGGTTTCCATCGGGTGTTCCATCAGGGTGCGGATTTCCACCACCTCGCCCGCGCGGGCGGTTCGGGGGGCGCGGATGCGCGGATTGGCCAAGGGGGCTGAGTTAGGCGCGCTCATGTCAGGCACCCCCCGGTGGCGACGCGGATTTCGGCCGTGGCCCGCTGCACGGTCCCGTCATTCATCCGCGCCAGGACAACGAGGGTCTGGTTCTCGGCGATGCGGATGCGCGTCTGGATTTCGGCCCGCGCCAAGGAGGGACCGAGCTTGAAGGAGGCGATGCCCGGCGTCGGGTTGCGCGTGGCGAACAGATGAATGGCTGTCACGTAGCGCGCGGCGCTTTGCGGGCTGTCCACCAGCACCGTCACCGGCACCTGGCCGCCATTTTCCGCGACCGGCGGGACGCGCAGCACGATCCCGCCCTCCTGCGGCGTCGCGCCGCCGATCTCGGCGCGGATGGCGGCGTTCAGCGCATCCTCATTCGCCAGCGCCGCGAAGGGCAGCAGGGCGAGGCTCAGGATGGCGCGGCGCTTCATGCGAACATGTCCTTCGTGATGCTCTCATACCAGGCATCGGCGTAGAGCGCTTCGAGGCGACGCTGCTCGGGCAGCGGCCCACGGGGCGAGACACCGCCGGAACCGGCGACCTCGGCGATCGCGGTGCCTTCCGCATTGGGGCGGAACACGCCGACGATCGAGATGCCGTATTCCTCCCCCACATGGGAGTAGCAGGTGTTGAAGTAAACCGCCTCGGGCGGGGCTTCGCCGCGCAGCGAGGCGGCGGCGGAGGCGACGGCCTGCTTGGCCGTGCTGTTCGCCACATAGCCGGATTTCGGCATGGGACCGGGGATATTCGCATCGCCCACCACATGCACGCCCGGCGCGAGGCGCGATTCAAACGTGCGCGGGTTCACCGGCGCCCAGCCGGACTGGTCGGTCAGACCTGCCTCGATGGCGATGCGCGCGGCCGATTGCGGCGGGATGACATTGGCCACGGCCACTTTGTGCTGCGTGCCGAACTCGGTTTCCAGCACGCGCTCCCGCGCATCCACCTTGGTCACGCGGCCGTCGCGGTTGCTGGGCACCCATTCGATCATGCCGGGATAAAGCTGCGCCCAGGCATCCTGGAACAGGCCCTGCTTGCTGAAGGCTTCCTTGGCATCAAGGGCCAGGATCTTGGAGCGCGGCTTGTGGCGCTTCAGGTAGCTCGCGATCATGCTGATCCGCTCATAGGGGCCAGGCGGGCAGCGGAAGGGGTTGGCGGGGATGGCGATGCCGACGACGCCGCCATCGGGCATCTCCTCCAGCTGGCGGCGCAGCAGCAGGGTTTGCGCGCCATCGCCGGGCACCCAGCCATGCGGCATGACCTCGGAGGCCGCTTCGTCATAGCCCTCGATGGCGCCCCAGCGCAGCGCGATGCCGGGCGAGAGGATCAGCCGGTCATAGGCCAGCGTCTCGCCCCCCGCGAGGCGCACGCGGCGGGCGGCGGGATCAATCCCGGCGGCCCAGTCATGGATCACGCGCACGCCGCGGGCGCGCAAGCCGTCATAGCCATGGGTGATCTGGCCGATCTGCCGGGTGCCGGCCAGCACCAGATTGCCATAGGGGCAGGTGACGAAGTGCCGCTTGGGCTCGACCAGGGTGACATCCAGCCAGGGATAGGTCCGGCGTGCGAAATTGGCGGCCGTGGCGCCGCCGAAGCCCCCGCCGATGACCAGCAGCCGGGCCTGGGTCTGGGCGCGCAACATGCCGGGCGCGGCAAGGAGGGGGGCGGCGGCCAGCAGGGCACGGCGCGGGAGAAGATGGGTCATGGCGGGCTCCTCAGCGCGGCTGGCGGGCGAAGTATTCGGCCGAGGCGATGATCTCGGCCTCGGTATAGCCGCGCGCGACGCGGCCCATGATCGTCGCCGGGCGCTCATTGGCGCGGAAGGCGTTCATCTGCGCGATCAGCTCGGCGCGGTCCCGGCCGGCAAGGCCCGGGACGCTGCCCATGCCCGCGCCATTGGGGCCATGGCAACCGACGCAGCCCTGTGCCGCGAGCGGCGCCTGGGCGCTTGCGGGCAGGATGGCGGCCGTCATCAAGAAAGCTCCGCCGAGCAGGGGAAAAGCCAAGCGCATGCGCGTTCCTTCCGGAGATTTGATCGTTCGTTGTGGTAAAGCACGTAATGTAAACGTCAAAATGCGTTTTGCACAGTGCGTCATGCGTATTCAGGTGGGGCCGCCCAGCCCGAAGAGCGGCCTGAGCCGCAGCCCCACCGCATTGCCCAGCAGCGCCGGGATGATCCAGACCCAGCCATGCAGGCTGCCCGAGGCGATCCCGCCAAAAAACGCGCTGACATTGCAGCCCGAGGCCAGCACCGCGCCCACCCCCAGCAGCACGCCCCCCACCAGCGAGGCCAGCGCCGCCCCCGGCGCCGGCCAGGCGGGTGTGCCCAGGCGCTGCGCCAGCGCGGCGGCCAGGAAGGCGCCCAGCATCAGGCCGAGATTCATCACCGTCATCCGGTCCGTCACCAGGGGGCGCAGCAGCGCCTCGGCCCGGGTCGGGTCTTCCCAATAGGGCCAGAAGGCCGGGTCATCCCAACCGAGCTGCTCCAGCGTCAGCGAGCCCCAGAGCGGAAAGGCCGCGGTGATCGCCCAGGGCCGCCCGGCCAGCCAGAGGGTGGCGAAGTTCAGCAGGGCCAGCGCGATGCCGCCCCAGACCAGCGGCCAAGGGCCGGTCAGCCAGGCGCCGCCGCGCCATTCCAGCCGTTCGGCCGCTCCGTGGCGGGCGATCTCGATGCGGCGGGAGAGCGCCCAGGCCAGCGCCAGGACGGCGAGGCTCAGCAGGATCGCCGGCGCCGCGCCCCATTCGCGCTGCAAGGAGAAGGCGGGAAGGGCGGGCCAGGCCGTCCAGCGCTCGGCATCCCAGGCGGCCAGCGTGGCGCCGGCGATGAAGGCGGCAAGGGTAATCCACATCCGCGCCCCCTGGCCGCCGGCCGCCGTGTAGAGCGTGCCCGAGGCGCAGCCGCCGCCCAGCTGCATCCCCACGCCGAAGAGGAAGGCCCCCAGCAGCAGCGCCACCCCCACCGGGAAGACAAAGCCCCGCACCGGCTGGCCGAGGATGGCGCCGGCCTCCAGCGCCGGCAGGAAGAGGATAACCGCCAGCCCCAGCATGAGGAGCTGCGCCCGCAGCCCCACGCCCCGGCCTTCGCCCAACAGGCGGCGAAAGGCGCCGGCAAAGCCGAAGCTCGCATGAAAAAGCGTGAGGCCGAGCGCGGCGCCCAGCCCCCAGAGCGCCGCCATGCGCCAGCCTTGCCCAGCCCAGAGCCAGGCCATGCCACCGAGCAACAGGAGCAGCGCCATCAGGCGGGAGAGGGTGATTTCACGCATGCGAAGCGCGATAGGCGAAATCACCCCGCCGGGAAAGTCATTAACCCGTCAGCCCCGCCAGGCGGCTGGGCAGTTCCGCCAGCCGCTCGGCCTCCGCATTGGCGAAGGCGAGGCGCAGATGCCGCCCCTGTCCCGGGCCGAAGAAGGGGCCGGGCAGGGTCATCAGCCCCTTTTCGGCGGCGAGGAATTCCGCCGCCGCCATGGCATCCGGCGCGCCATCCGGCAGCCGCAGATAGGCGAAGTAGCTGCCCATCGCGTCGATCCAATCGCTGTTCAGCGCGGCCCGGCAGGCCGCCGCCCGCGCCTGCATGATCTTGCGGTTGTCCGAGCGCCAGTCGCGCAGCGCCGGGATGGCCCAGGCCAGCACCTGCTGCGCCGGCCGGGCCGGGCAGATCTGCAAGGTGTCCAGCGCCTTGGCGAGTTGATGCTGAAACGCCTCGCCCGCGATGACGGCGCCCAGGCGGTGGCCCGGAATGCAATAGGCCTTGGAGAAGCTGTAGAGATGCACCAGCACATCGCCCCAATCGGGGTCACTGAAAAGCTGGTGTGGCACGCGGTTGGGCAGGAAGTCGCGATAGGTCTCGTCCAGCACCAGCCAGATGCCGCGGCTTCGCGCGAGTTCCGCGAAAGCCGCGATCACCTCGGCCGGATAGACGGCGCCGGTCGGGTTGTTCGGGCTGACCAGCAGGATCGCGCGGGTGTGCTCATCCATGAGCGTCGCGGCCAGCGCCGCATCGGGCACGAAGCCTTGCGCCGCGTTGCAGGGCAGGGGACGCGCTTCCACACCCGCCATCCCGAGCGCCATCTCATGGTTGAAATACCAGGGGGTGGGGACCAGCACATTCTCACCGGGGGCGGCAATCACCTTCATCGCCATGGCGAAGGCCAGGTTGCAGCCGGCGGTGATGGCCACCCGCGCGGGGCTGATGGTGGCGCCGTAGAAGCCGGACGCATCCTCGGCCAGGGCCGCGCGCAGCGCTTCATCCCCGGCGATGGGGCCATAACTGGCGGAAGCGCGCGAGGACGCCGCCTCGCCGAGACGCGCCAGCAAGTCCGGATGCGGGGGATAGCCCGGCACCGCCTGCGTCAAATCCAGCGCCGGGCCGGCCTGGCCCCGATACCGCGCGGCCCAGGCGCGGGCGGCGGGGATGGCGGGCTCGGCCGTGGCGAGGATGGTGGGGGAGAAGCGCATCAGGGGTCCTCGATCAGCGGGCGGCCGGTTTCCTGCCGCCAATGGTGCCAGAGCAGACGCGCCGCCAGCGAACGCGCGGGTGACCATGCCTCGGCCATGCGCGCCAGGGCCCGCGGCGCCGGACGTGCCTCCAGCGCGAAAAGATGCTGCGCGGAATTGGCCAGCGCGATGTCGCCGGAGGGGAAGATGTCGGTGCGCCCCTCGGCGAAGATCAGATGTACCTCGGAGGTCCAGGGGCCGAGGCCCTTCACGGCGCTCAGCATCGCCACCGCCTCGGTGTCCGGCAGCGTGGCCATGCGCTCGAAATCCAGCCGTCCATCCAGGCAGGCGGTGGCCAGGCTGCGCGCATGCGCGGCCTTGGGGCGCGAGAGACCGGCCACGCCGCAGAGCGTCGCGTCATCGAGGGTCAGCAGCCCCTCGGGCGTCAGCGCGCCCGGCAGCGCGGAGAGCCGCCGCCAGATGGCGCCCGCCGCCTGGTTGCTGATCTGCTGCCCGCAAATGGTCCGCAACAACCCGGGAAAGCCGTGCGGCCGCGTGCGCCAGGGCAGCGGCCCAGCGCGCTCCTCGATGCCGGCGAAGCGTGGCTCGGCCGCGAAGAGCACCGCGCGTTCGGCGGAGAGGGAAGCGGCGGGAGGGGGAAGTGGCACGACGCGCAGTCTAGGCCGGCTTCACCAAGCCGTCATCGTGCCACCGCTTGACGCCCCCAACACCGCCTGACACCAACCCGGTGACGCCCATCCGGGGAGAGATTAGGCATCCGCATCATGGCCTTCCCCAAGCGATGGCTCGCCGCCCTGGTGGCCCTTGGCCTCGCCGCCGGCCCGGCCCTCGCGCAGATCGAGGAGCGTGGCCCGCGCTCCGACGGGCCGGAAGATTCCACGCTGCGCAATACCCTGCCCGGCGGCGGCGACCCGCTGGGCATCGTGGCGCCGCTGGCGAGCCGCGGCATCGAGTTCCGCCTCTCCTACATGACCGATGTGCTGGGGAATGTCCGTGGCGGCCAAAGGCAGGGCTGGATCAACCAGGGCCTCTTTGAACCCTCGCTCGAGGTGGATTTCGAAAAGCTGGCCGGGCTCACCGGCCTGCGCGGCTATGTGAACGCCTTTTTCATCCACAACACGGGCCGCATCCGCCGCGACTATGTGGGCGGCGTGAATACCATCGCCGCCATCGAGGCCATGCCCCGCATCCGCCTTTCCGAGCTTTGGCTGGAGCAGCGCTTCGCCGATGGCGTGGTGCGGCTGCGCGCGGGGCAGATCGCGGCCGATGTGGAGTTCCTCTATTCCGACCTCTCAGTGATGTTCCTGCAAAGCGACTTCCCGACCATCAGTGCGCTGAACCTGCCCGGCGGCGGCCCGGCCTTTCCGCTGGCGACGCCGGGAATCTTCCTGCAGATCGAGCCCAATGACCGCTTCAATCTTCGCGCGGCGCTGTTCAACGGGCAGCCCGCCCCGCCCGGCCAGGGCGATGACCAGGTGCGCAACCGCTACAACACGAACTTCCGGGTCAGTGATCCGGGCCTGATCTTCGCCGAGGCCCGCTTCCAGGCCAACCAGGAGAATGACGCGACGGGCCTGGCGCGCATCCTGCGCCTGGGCGGCTGGGCGCATCTGGGCCGCTTCGAGCATACCCGCCGCGCCACCGATGGCAGCGCGCTGGCCGATCCCGCTGCCTCCGGCGTGCCGATCCGCCGGCGGGGCAATGGCGGGCTTTATGCCGTGCTGGACCAGCAACTCTGGCGGCCCGCGGGGGGCGATCCGCTCTCGGGCGTTTCCGTCTTCGGCCGCATCTCGGTCGCACCTTCCGACCGCAGCGCATTCGGCTTCTACGCCGATGGCGGCATGGTCTTCGCCAATCTCGTGCCCAGCCGCCCCAAGGACCGCTTCGGCTTCAGCCTGATCCATGCGCGCTACGCGGCGGGGGCGCGCGGCTATGACAGTGACCAGGCGCGCTTCGTGCCGGATGCGCCGGGGCGGCGCGGCTCGGAGACCAATCTGGAGCTGAGCTACCTGGCCGAGATCGCGCCGGGCTTCGACATCCAGCCGGTGGTCGCGCATATCTGGAACCCGAGCGAGCGGCCCGGGCGCAACGCGCTCGTCCTCGGCTTCCGCAGCCGCATCCTCTACTGAGCCGCCCGGTTTGACGCGGCCGCCGCATCGCCCGAAACTGCGGCGAACCCCAGGAGGAATCACATGGTCACGCGCCCCTACACCCAAGCCGATCTCGACGCGCTCTGCGAATGGGACACGCCCACCATCTGCAACGCGCTGGAACTCGTGGTCCCCGCCCGGCGCGGCCATGGCTTCACCGTCCGCACCTTCGACTGCGCGCATCCTTCGATGAAGCCGATCTGCGGCCCAGCCCGCGTCGGCACCATCCGCGCGCAATTCCCCTCGGGCCGCACGAAGGAGGCCGACCGTGCCTCGCGAATCGGCTGGTACGAATATGTCGCCAACACCGACATGCCGACCGTCGTCGTGCTCCAGGACCTGGACGACGTGCCCGGCACCGGCGCCTTCTGGGGCGAGGTGAACACCAATGTCCATAAGGGCCTGAAGGCGCTGGGCTGCGTCACCAATGGCTCGATCCGCGATCTCGACATGGTGGCGCCCGGCTTCCAGCTGCTCGGCATCATCAACCCGAGCCACGCCTATGTGCATGTGGTGGATTGGGGCCGCCCAGTCACCGTGCACGGCATGCAGGTGCAGCATGACGAAGTCGTCCATGCCGACCGCCACGGCGCCGTCACCATCCCGGCCGAGGCCGTGAAGGGCCTGCTGGGGGCGATCGACCTGCTGAGCCGCAAGGAAGCCGTCATCCTGGACATGGCCAAGCGGCCGGATTTCGACATCGGCAAGCTGCGTGAGGCGCTGTCCAAGTCCGACGATATTCACTGAGGTCAAAAAGGGCCTCCGGCGGCTGGGGCCCAAAGGCCCCAGACCCCAGAACCGCGCGGCATAGCAAGGTCAGCGCCAAGGGATGGGGTCCGGGGCCAATGGCCCCAGCCGCCGGAGGCCTTGCTTCTTCTGGTCTGATTGGAGGCTGAATGCCCTTCGTCGAGAATGGTCCGAAGCCCCGCATCGAGGAGGGCTGGTTCCGCTGGGACGAGCCCCTCGTCGCGGTGAAGCCGCAATGGGTGGATGGCTATCGCCATCTCAACATGGGCTATTACCTCGTTGCCTATGATTTGCAGACCGATCGTCTCTGGCCGCATCTGGGCCTCGGCACCTCGCTCAAGAAGGGCGGGCTTGGCACCTTCGCGGCCGAAGCCTGGCTCGACTATCAGCGCGAGATGACCGAGGCCATGCCCATCGGCGCCGAGAGCACCGTGCTCGCCGCCGACGACAAGCGCCTGCTGGTGAAGCACCGCATGTTCCACTTCACCGAGGGCTGGACCGCCTCGGAGCATGAGGTGCTTTATCTCTGCGTGGACCTCAACATCCGCCGCGTGACGCGCTGGCCGGAGGAGGTGCGGACCATCTTCGACGGCTTCGCCACCGGCCTGCCCGCCAAGCGCCTGGCCCTCAGGCGACGCGAGACCTGAGGCGCGGCAGCAGCGGCCAAAGCAGCGCGCCCAAGGTCAGCACCCAGAGCGCGATGGAAACGGGCGAGCCCAGCAGCGCCATCACATCGCCATCGGAGAGCGACATGGCGCGGCGGAGGTTGTCCTCCAGCATGCGGCCCAGCACGAAGCCCAGGATGATGGGCACCAGCGGCACGTCGAGCTTGCGGAAGGCCCAGCCCATGATGCCGAAGCCGATGGCCAGCAACAGGTCAAAGGCGGAATTGCTGGCGGCATAGACACCGGCGAAGCTGAGCGCCAGCACGCCCGGATAGAGCACCCAGGCCGGCACGGTCAGCAGCCGCGCGAAGATGCCCACCAGCGGCAGGTTCAGCAGCAGCAGCATGCAATTGCCGATATACATGGAGGCGATCAGCCCCCAGGCCACCTCAGGTTTTTGCTCGAACAGCAGGGGCCCAGGCGTGATGTTATACATCAGCAAGGCGCCCAGCAGCACGGCCGTGGTGCCCGAGCCCGGAATGCCGAGCGAAAGCATGGGCACGAGATTGCCGATCTGCGCGGCATTATCCGCCGTCTCGGGGGCGGCCACGCCGCGCATGTCGCCCTGGCCGAATTTTCCGTTCGTCTCGTTCAGCCGCTTCTCTGCCGTATAGGACAGCGCGCTGGCGACCGAGGCGCCGGCACCCGGAAGCACGCCGATGACGAAGCCGATCCCGGTCGCACGGAACATGGCGGGGATGCAGAAGATGATCTCGGCCAGCGTCAGGCGCTGCCCGTGGCCGAGCTTCGCGGCCTCGGCCCGGATGCGGGTCTCGATCAGCAGCAGGATCTCACCGATGGCAAACAGCCCGATGGCGAGCACGGTGAAATCCAGGCCCCCCAGCAATTCCATCGAGCCCGCGGTGAAGCGCTCCACCCCCGTGCCGGAATCAATGCCGATCATCGCGAGCAGGATGCCCAGGCACCCCGCCGCCCAGGCCTTGGGCGCCGAACCGCCGCCGACCGCCCCCAGCAGCGAGAGCGCAAACGCGATCAGCGCCACATAATCGGCCGGCGAGAAGGCGACCGCCACACGCGCCAGCGGCACAGAGAGGAAGGTCATCAGCACGACCGAGATCGTGGCCCCCACGAAGCTGCCAATGCCTGAGATGGCCAGCGCCGCGCCCCCGCGCCCCTGCTTGGCCAAGGGGTGCCCATCCAGCGTGGTCAGCACGGCCGAGGGCTCGCCCGGCATGTTCAGCAGGATCGCCGTGATCCGCCCCCCATAGCCCGAGCCGTAATAGACGGCCGCCAGCAGGATCAGCGCGGATTCCGGCGGCAACTTGAGCGCCAGGCAGAAGGGCAGCAGCAGGGCGATGGCGTTCAGCGGCCCGATGCCCGGCAGCACGCCGATGGCCGTGCCGATGATGCAGCCGATCAGCGCCAGGAACAGGTTGGTGGGCTGCAGTGCCACGGCAAAGCCGCCGCCGAGTGCCGCGAAGGTCTCCATCATGCGCCGAGGAATCCCTTCGGCAGCGGCAGGTCCAGCACGCGGTCAAACAGCGCCCAGAGGCAGGCGCTGGTGATCAGCCCCGTGGCCAGCGCCGCGAAGGGCCGCGCGCCAAACAGCAGCGCCACGCCGGCAGCCAGCAGCACCGTCGCCAGCAGGAAGCCCAGCGGCACCAGCAGCAGCGCGTAACCCGCCATCACCAGCACCAGCAGCGGCGGCGCGGCCAGGCGCGCGGGCCGTTCGAAACCCGGCCCGCGCGGGATCAGCAGCAGCGCGCCGCACAACCCCATCAGCAACGCCACCGTGGTGGGAAAGGCGCGCGGGCCGAGAGGGTCCGCCGCGAAGGGCACGACCAGGGATTGCGCGGACCAGATGGCCAGCGCCGCCAGGGCCAGCAGGGCAAGCCCGAGCAGGCGCCCGGCGGTCATTCTCCTGCGCCTCGCGGCGCTGCGCGCCTGCCGGCTGGTCCTGCGCCTCGCGGCGCTGCGCGCCTGCCGCCTGGTCCTGCGCCTCGCGGCGCTGCGCGCCTGCCGGCTGGTCCT
>NZ_JAIEQY010000154.1 GCF_019747315.1 Roseococcus sp.
GAGGGCTTGGCCATCAGGCCGCGCATGCCGGCCAGCTGGCGCATCTGCGCCGGCGACCCACGCGCACCGGAATGCGACATCATCCAGACGGAGTTGGTCGGCTTGCCGACCTCCTGCTTCTGAATCTCGGCCATCATGGCCTTGGCCACTTCATCCGTGCAGCGCGACCAGGCGTCGACCACCTTGTTGTAGCGCTCGCCCGAGGTGATCAGACCATCGAGGTACTGCTGCTCGAACTCCTTCACTTCGGCCTTGGTGGTGGCGATGAGCCCTTCCTTCTCGGCGGGGATCATCATGTCGTTCTTGCCGAAGGAAATGCCGGCCTTCGCGGCGTGCTTGAAGCCGAGGCCCATCAGGCGGTCGGCGAAAATCACGCTCTCCTTCTGGCCGCAATGACGATAGACGGCGTCGATCACGTCCGAGATGGACTTCTTGGTCAGCAGGCGGTTGATCAGCGAGAAAGGCAGCTGCGGATGCTTGGGCAGGAGTGCCCCCATCAGCATGCGGCCCGGCGTGGTCACCACGCGCTCGACGATCGGCTTGCCATCCGGATCCACCGAGGCGCGGCGGGTGCGGATCTTGGTGTGGATCGTCAGCGCCTTCACTTCGAGGGCGTGCTCGATCTCGCCGATGTCGCCGATCAGCGGCGCCTTGTCATCCTCGGCCACGCGGAACTCGGGCGTGTCGAGGCTGAGGTAGTAGAGGCCCAGCACGATGTCCTGGCTCGGCACGATGATCGGCTTGCCGTTGGCGGGGCTGAGGATGTTGTTGGTGGACATCATCAGCACGCGCGCTTCCAGCTGGGCCTCAAGGCTCAGGGGCACGTGCACGGCCATCTGGTCGCCGTCGAAGTCGGCGTTGAAGGCGGTGCAGACCAGCGGGTGCAGCTGGATCGCCTTGCCCTCGACCAGCACGGGCTCGAAGGCCTGGATGCCGAGGCGGTGCAGCGTGGGCGCGCGGTTCAGCAGCACCGGGTGCTCGCGGATCACCTCTTCCAGGATATCCCAGACCTCGGGGCGCTCCTTTTCCACCATGCGCTTCGCCTGCTTGATGGTGCTGGCGTGGCCGTACTTCTCAAGCTTCGAGTAGATGAAGGGCTTGAACAGCTCGAGCGCCATCTTCTTCGGCAGGCCGCACTGGTGCAGCTTCAGCTCCGGGCCCACCACGATGACCGAACGGCCCGAGTAGTCCACGCGCTTGCCGAGCAGGTTCTGACGGAAGCGGCCCTGCTTGCCCTTCAGCATGTCCGAGAGCGACTTCAGCGGGCGCTTGTTTGCGCCCGTGATGGCGCGGCCGCGGCGGCCATTGTCGAACAGCGCATCCACGGATTCCTGCAGCATGCGCTTCTCGTTGCGCACGATGATATCCGGCGCGCGCAACTCGATCAGGCGCTTGAGGCGGTTGTTGCGGTTGATGACGCGGCGATACAGGTCATTCAGGTCGGAGGTCGCGAAGCGGCCACCATCCAGCGGCACCAGCGGGCGCAGCTCGGGCGGGATGACCGGCACGACGTCGAGGATCATCCATTCCGGACGCGCGCCCGACTCGGAGAAGGCCTCGATCAGCTTCAGGCGCTTCACCAGCTTCTTGCGCTTGGCTTCGGAGGTCGTCTCCTTCAGCTCGGCGCGAAGACGCACGGCGTCCTTGCCCATATCCATGCCGTGCAGAATTTCCTTCACCGCCTCGGCGCCGATGCCGACGCGGAACGCGTCCTCACCGAACTCATCCTGCTTGGCGACGAACTGGTCCTCGTTCAGCAGCGAGTGCAGCTTGAGGTCGGTCAGGCCCGGCTCGAGCACCACATAGCTCTCGAAGTAGAGGACCTTCTCCAGCTCCTTCAGGCTCATATCGACCATCAGGCCGACGCGGCTCGGCAGGCTCTTCAGGAACCAGATGTGCGCGACGGGTGCCGCCAGCTCGATATGGCCCATGCGCTCGCGCCGGACCTTGGCGAGCGTCACTTCCACGCCGCACTTCTCGCAGACGATGCCGCGGAACTTCATCCGCTTGTACTTGCCGCAGAGGCACTCGTAGTCCTTGATCGGGCCGAAAATTCGGGCGCAGAACAGCCCGTCCCGCTCCGGCTTGAAGGTGCGGTAGTTGATCGTCTCCGGCTTCTTGATCTCGCCATAGGACCAGGAGCGGATCTGCTCCGGCGAAGCCATGGAGATCTTGATCTGGTCGAAGGTCATCGCCTGGCCGGTTTGGCCCAGGATCTTCATCAGCTCGTTCATGCCGCCTCGCTCTCTTCCCGTACCTCGGCACGGGCCTTGAAGGGGTAGTCGCGGAACGCCTCAGGCGCCCCGCGCAGTAAATTCAGGACCCGCGGTTCTCGAGATCTTATGATCCGCGATTTTCCAAATCGACGTTCAGGCCAAGGCTCTTCAATTCCTTGACCAGCACGTTGAAGCTCTCAGGAATGCCGGCCTCGAAGCTGTCCTGGTCGCGGACGATCGCCTCGTAGACCTTGGTGCGGCCGGACACGTCGTCCGACTTCACGGTCAGCATTTCCTGCAGGGTATAGGCCGCGCCGTAAGCCTCGAGCGCCCAGACCTCCATTTCGCCGAAGCGCTGCCCGCCGAACTGCGCCTTGCCGCCCAACGGCTGCTGCGTGACCAGCGAGTAGGGGCCGATCGAACGCGCATGGATCTTGTCGTCGACCAGGTGGTGCAGCTTGAGCATGTAGATGTAGCCCACCGTCACCTTGCGCTCGAAGAGCTCGCCCGTGCGGCCATCCACCAGCTGCATCTGGCCGGAGGTGTCGAGCCCGGCCTTGGTCAGCATGGCCTCGATGTCCGAGATGCGCGCGCCGTCAAACACCGGCGTCGCGATGGGGATGCCCTTCTTCAGATTGTCGGCCAGCTCGATCAGCTGGTCTTCGCTCATCGGCAGGATGTCGCGCTCGAAGATCTCCTCGCCGTAGACGTCCTTCAGCTTCTCCAAGAGCTCGTCCCGCACGGCGGAGGAGCGGCGGAAATCATCCACCAGCTGCCCCACTTCGCGGCCGATATTGGCGCAGGCCCAGCCGAGATGCGTCTCGAGGATCTGACCGATATTCATGCGCGAGGGCACGCCCAGCGGGTTCAGCACGAGGTCGACCGAGGTGCCATCCTCCAGGAAGGGCATGTCCTCGATCGGCACGACGCGCGAAACCACGCCCTTGTTGCCGTGGCGCCCGGCCATCTTGTCGCCCGGCTGCAGCTTGCGCTTCACCGCGACGAAGACCTTGACCATCTTCATCACGCCCGGCGGCAGCTCGTCGCCGCGCTGCAGCTTCTCGACCTTGCTTTCGAAGCGCTTCTGCAAACGCTCCACGGCGGCGTCGAATTCGCGCTTCAGCGCCTCGATCTCGACCATGGCCGCGTCATCCGCCACGGCGATCTGCCGCCAGGTGGACTTCGCGAATTGGTCCAGCACCTCATCGGTGATCGGCGTCCCCGCCTTCACACCCTTGAAGCCGCCCGAGGCCTTCTTGTTCAGCAGGCGCTCGCGCATCCGGCCGTAGAAGCTCCGCTCCTGGATCGCGCGCTCATCGTCGCGGTCCTTGGCCAGGCGCTCGATCTCGGCGCGCTCGATCGCCATGGCGCGCTCATCCTTGTCCACGCCGCGGCGGGAGAAGACGCGCACATCCACGATGGTGCCCGAGACGCCCGGCGGCAGGCGCAGCGAGGTGTCGCGCACGTCGCTCGCCTTTTCGCCGAAGATGGCGCGCAGCAGCTTCTCTTCCGGCGTCATCGGGCTTTCGCCCTTCGGCGTCACCTTGCCGACCAGGATGTCGCCCGGATGCACTTCAGCGCCGACATAGACGATGCCCGCTTCATCCAGGTTGCGCAGAGCCTCTTCACCCACATTCGGGATGTCGCGGCTGATCTCCTCCTGGCCGAGCTTCGTGTCGCGCGCCATCACTTCGAATTCCTCGATGTGGATGGAGGTGAACACGTCATCGCGCGCGATGCGCTCGCTGATCAGGATGGAGTCTTCGAAGTTGTAGCCGTTCCAGGGCATGAAGGCGCAAAGCACGTTGCGGCCCAGCGCCAGCTCGCCCAGCTCCGTGCTCGGACCATCGGCGATGATCTCGCCGGCGGACACACGATCACCCACCTTCACCAGCGGGCGCTGGTTGATGCAGGTGCTCTGGTTGGAGCGCTGGAACTTCCGCAGGCGGTAGATGTCCACGCCGGCCGTCTGGCCTTCATCATTGGTCGCGCGCACCACGATGCGCGCGCCGTCGATGGAGTCCACGATGCCATCGCGCCGCGCGGAGATGGCGGCACCCGAGTCGCGCGCCACGGCGGCCTCCATGCCGGTGCCGACGAGCGGCGCATCGGCGCGGATCAGCGGCACCGCCTGGCGCTGCATGTTCGAGCCCATCAGCGCGCGGTTCGCATCATCGTTCTCGAGGAACGGGATGAGCGCGGCGGCAACCGAAACCAGCTGCTTCGGCGAGACGTCAATGGCCGTGACTTCGCCCGGCTTCACCAGGCGGAAATCCCCACCCTGGCGGACCGAGACCAGGTCGCTCAGGAATTCGCCGGTGGAGGCATCCACATGCGCGTCGGCCTGGGCGACAACCAGCTTCTCCTCCTCCATGGCGGAGAGGTAGCGCGGCTCGCCGGTGATCTTGCCGTCCTTCACCAGGCGGTAGGGCGTCTCGATGAAGCCGTACTTGTTGACCCGCGCGAAGGTGGCGAGCGAGTTGATCAGGCCGATGTTGGGGCCTTCCGGCGTCTCGATCGGGCAGATGCGGCCGTAATGCGTCGGGTGCACGTCGCGCACCTCGAAGCCGGCGCGCTCGCGTGTCAGACCGCCCGGGCCAAGCGCCGAGAGGCGGCGCTTATGCGTCACTTCCGAGAGCGGGTTGGTCTGGTCCATGAACTGCGACAGCTGCGAGGAGCCGAAGAATTCGCGCACGGCGGCGGCCGCCGGCTTCGCGTTGATCAGGTCATGCGGCATGACGGTGTCGATATCCACCGCGCCCATGCGCTCCTTGATCGCGCGGTCCATGCGCAGCAGGCCGACGCGATACTGATTCTCCATCAGCTCGCCGACCGAACGTACGCGGCGGTTGCCGAGATTGTCGATGTCGTCGATCGAGCCGCGGCCATCCTTGAGGTCCATCAGGACGCGCATGGTGGCGACGATGTCCTGCTTGCGCAGGGTGCGGAGATGATCCGGCGCCTCTTCGAGCGAGAAGCCCAGGCGCATGTTCATCTTCACGCGGCCCACGGCCGAGAGGTCGTAGCGGTCGCCGTCGAAGAACAGGCCCTTGAACAGCGCCTCGGCCGTCTCCGGCGTCGGCGGCTCGCCGGGGCGCATCACGCGATAGATATCCATCAGCGCTTCGTCGCGGTTGGTGTTCTTGTCCACCGCCAGCGTGTTGCGCATCCAGGGGCCGACCGACTGGTCCACGGCGAGCGTGGGCAGCACGTCAATGCCGGCATCCTCGATGGCCGCGAGCTTGGCTTCGGTCAGCTCCTCGCCGGCCTCGGCCCAGATTTCGCCCGTCTCCATGTTCACGAGGTCGAGCGCCACGAAGCGGCCGAGCAGATCGGTACGGCCGACCAGCACTTCGGTCGTCCCGGCCTCCACGATCTTGCGCGCGGCGCGCGGCGTCATCTTCACGTCCTTCTCAGCCACCACGGCGCCGGTCTTGGCGTCGATCAGCGGCTCGAACAGCTTGATGCCGCGGAAGCTCTCGGGGTCGAAGGCGCGCGACCAGCCCTTGGGGCCACGCTTGAATTCCACCTGGCCGTAGAACGCCGCCAGCACTTCCTCGGCATCCATGCCGCGGACTTCGGAGGGTTCCATCTCCAGGCCCTGGGCGGCGCGGTCGGCGCGCTTCGCGATGGTCGCGTCGCTGTCCAGCGCCAGCAGCAGGGTGCTGGCCGGCAGCTTGCGCTTGCGGTCGATGCGGACATAGCAGATGTCCTTGGCGTCGAACTCGAAGTCGAGCCAGGAGCCGCGATAGGGGATGACGCGCGCGGCAAAGAGATACTTGCCGGACGAGTGGGTCTTGCCCTTGTCGTGGTCGAAGAAGACGCCCGGGCTGCGGTGCATCTGCGAGACGATGACGCGCTCGGTGCCATTGATGATGAAGGTGCCGTTATCCGTCATGAGCGGCATGTCGCCCATGTAGACATCCTGCTCCTTGATGTCGCGCACGGAGCGCGCGCCGGTATCCTCGTCGAGGTCCCAGACGATCAGGCGCAGCTTCACCTTCAGCGGCGCGGCATAGGTCAGGCCGCGGGCGATGCATTCTTCCACGTCATATTTCGGCTCTTCCAGCTCGTACTGGACGAATTCCAGACGGCCGCGGCCCGCGAAATCATTGATCGGGAAGACGGATTTGAAGACCTCCTGGAGGCCGGTGTTGGTGCGGCTGTCCGGATGCGTTTCCATTTGCAGGAAGAACGCATAGGAGGCACGCTGCACGTCAATCAGGTTTGGCATGGGGGCCACTTCGGGCAGCCGCCCAAAGCTCTTCCGAATCCGCTTGCGCGCCGTGAACGACTTGCTGATAGCGTTCATGCCTGTCCCGCTTCCTTATCCTGGCGCCCGGGCAATCCCGACGCCGGCAAAAACCATCCCCGCAAGCATCCCGGCGGCACCAAACCGCCAAAACGGCGAGAGGGGCGGCAATCAGGCCCGATTGCCGCCCTCCCCGACTTGGTACTTTCCAGACCGTGCCGGCGCGGAGCCCCGGCAGGGCCTGGCCCGTCGTTACTTGACTTCGACGGTGGCGCCGTTTTCTTCCAGCACCTTCTTGATCTTGTCCGCTTCGTCCTTGGAGATGTTCTCCTTGACGACCTTCGGAGCGCCCTCGACCAGGTCCTTGGCTTCCTTGAGGCCCAGGCCCGTGATCGTACGGATCTCCTTGATCACGTTGATCTTCTTGTCGCCAGCGGCGGCAAGGGTCACCGTGAACTCGGTCTGCACTTCGGCGGGAGCGGCAGCGACGGCCGGACCGGCGGCGGCAACGGCAACCGGCGCGGCGGCGGAGACGCCCCACTTCTCTTCGAGCATCTTGGAGAGCTCGGCGGCCTCCAAAACGGTCAGTGCGGACAGCTCGTCAACGAGCTTTGCGAGATCGGCCATGATTGTGTTCCTTCTAACTAATGGCTTGACTGTGGCTTGACAACCCCACCGCGACATCGCGGCAGGGCCAATTTGATGGAAAGCCTGTCGGCCCCTATGCGGCGAAACCGCCCCGATGATCCCCGCTGCTGGGCCTGCGCCCGCCAGCGGAACTCATCAGGCGGCTTCCTTGTCCGCATATGCCTTCAGCACCCGTGCCAGCTGGCCGGCGGGGGCTTGCACCACCGCGGCAATGCGCGTTGCGGGGGTCTGGATCAGACCCACCAGCGACGCACGCAGCGTATCGAGCGAGGGAAGCTCAGCCAGGGCCTTCACGCCATCGACGTTCAGGTTCTGGGTGCCAAGCGCCCCGCCCAGGATCACGAACTTGTCGTTCCCCTTGGCGAACTCCACGGCGGTCTTCGCCACGGCCACAGGGTCGGCCGACCACGCAAGCGCGGTCGGGCCCTTCAGCAGCGGCGAAATGCCCTGGAAGCGGGTGCCGTCGAGGGCGCGACTGGCCAGCCGGTTCTTCGCAACCTTGTATGTCGCCCCGGCGGCCTTCATCTTGCGCCGCAGATCATCCACCGCCGCGACCGTGAGCCCCTTGTTCTGGGCCACGAGCACGAAGGAGGTCTGCGCGAAGACCTCGGCCATCGAGCCAACAAAGGCGCGCTTTTCCGTACGGTCCAACGTCACGTCTCCGTCGGTGGTCGAAACCTTGTGGAAGGGCCTCGACCGGTTCACACGGGGGCAAAGGGACCATCCCCCTGCCCCGTTCGCCTGTCGTTGCCGGAAAGCCAAGCCATTCCGACCCGGGCCTTGGCCCGGGCGGGAGAATCTCGGTTCCCCGTCTCATGCTGGCGGGTGGGTCACCCATTAAGTCCTGGCCAAAACCGGGACGCCTGCAATCTCCGACAGGTGCGGCGGCGCGGCCAAAGCCCCGCCGCCTATGCGCCCCGGCTCACACCGGGGCGAATCTGAAACACTTTGCCCGGTCAACTTACCCGCTGCGCGGGGCTGATCGGGTTGCGCCGGAACTCAGCCGTTCAGGCTGGTCACATCCACGCTCACGCCCACGCCCATGGTGGACGAGACGGCGACCTTCTTCACGAACGTCCCCTTCGCGCCGGTCGGGCGGGACTTCTGGATGGCGTCCACGAAGGCGCGCGCATTGGCCAGCAGCGCATCCTCGCCGAAGCTCGCCTTGCCGATGCCGGCATGGATGATCCCGGCCTTCTCGGCGCGGAACTCGACCTGGCCGGCCTTGGCGGCGGTGACCGCGCCCTTCACGTCCATGGTCACGGTGCCGAGCTTCGGGTTCGGCATCAGGCCGCGCGGGCCCAGCACCTTACCGAGGCGACCGACGAGCGCCATCATGTCCGGCGTCGCGATGCAGCGGTCGAAGTCGATCTTGCCTTCCTGCACCAGGGCGGCCAGGTCATCGGCGCCCACCACATCGGCGCCGGCGGCACGCGCTTCGTCGGCCTTGGGGCCGCGTGCGAAGACGCCCACGCGGACCGTCTTGCCGGTGCCGTTCGGCAGGCCGACCACGCCGCGGACCATCTGGTCGGCATGGCGCGGATCGATGCCGAGGTTCATCGAGATCTCGATGGTCTCATCGAACTTGGCCTTGGCATTGGCCTTGGCCAGCGCGATCGCCTCGTTCAGCGGATAGGCCTTGTCGGCGGAAACATTGGCCGCGAGGGCCTTCATGCGCTTGCTCATGTTCAGCCCTCCACCACAGACATGCCCATGGCGCGGGCGGAACCGGCCAGCTGGCGCACGGCGCTCTCGATGTCGGTGCAGTTCATGTCCTTCATCTTCACCTTGGCGATCTCGGCCAGCTGCGACTTCGTGACGCGGCCCACGATGGCGCCCTTGCCCGGCGTGGTGCTGCCCTTCTCGATCTTCGCGGCCTTCATGAGGAAGTAGGTGTTGGGCGGGGTCTTGGTGATGAAGGAGAAGCTGCGGTCGCTATAGGCGGTGATGACCACGGGCGTCGGCGTGCCGGGCTCCATCTGCTGCGTCGCCGCGTTGAATTCCTTCACGAACTGCATGATGTTCAGGCCGCGCTGACCCAGCGCGGGGCCGATCGGCGGCGAGGGGTTCGCCTTGCCCGCGGGCACCTGCAGCTTGATGTAGCCGGCAATTTTCTTCGCCATTGAAACTCAGTCCTCTCATGGTTGAGAGACCCGCGGTCCTGGCGGCCGGGAGCAAGTCGTGCCCCCAACCTCCCGCGTTTCTCTGCGGCCGGAGGGCAAGTGCCCCCCACCGGAAGGCGGGCGTCTATCCCGGCGCGCGGCATCTGTCCAGCCCCTTTTATGCGCGCGGGCAAGCCCAGGCTCGGTGCGCCGGGGGATGCGCACCCCTCCAGCCTTTTTCCTCAGGCGGCGCGGATCTGATCCAGGAAGCGGTCAACCTGACCGCGCAGCCTTTCCGACTGGCGCGCCAGGTCACCAGAGGCACCCTGGACATCCTGCGCCGAGGTGCCGGTCCGCACGGCGCCCTCCAGCACCCCCTGCGTGCTGCGGGACGCTCCCAGCGTGCCCTGGGCCGCCTCGGCCACGGCACGGCCGATTTCGCGGGTGGCGGCGGCCTGCTGCTCGGAGGCGGCAGCGACCTGCGCCGTGGTCGCGTCCAGCTCCTGGATCGTGCGGCCGATCCCGGCAATGGCCTCGACCGTGCGCGCCGTCTCGGTTTGCATCGCCGTGATCTGCTGGCCGATCTGCTCCGTTGCGCGTGCCGTCTGGCTGGCCAGGTTCTTTACCTCGCTCGCCACCACCGCGAAGCCCTTGCCGGCATCGCCGGCGCGGGCGGCCTCGATGGTCGCGTTCAGCGCCAGGAGGTTGGTTTGCCCGGCGATATCATTGATCAGGCGCACCACCTCCCCGATCTTGCCTGCCGCATCTGCCAGGCCGCGCACCGTGCCATCCGTCTCCCGCGCGGATTCCGCGGCCCGGCCGGTGATCGATGCGGTCTGGCGTACCTGGCGCGCCACCTCCGCGATGGAGGAGGCGAGTTCCTCCGACGATGCGGCCACGGTCTGCACATTGGCGCTGGCCTGTTCCGCCGCCGACGCCACCGCCGTCGCCTGCCGCGTGCCGTCCTCCGCCGTTTCCGCGAGGGTGGCCGCCGTTGCCGAAAGCTCGGTCGCGGCATTGGCGACGGTGCGCAGCACCTCGGCAACCTCGCCCTCGAAGCTTTCCACCAATGTGTTCACCCGCGCCGCGCGCTCGGCCTGGGTCTTGGCCTCCGTCAACTGCGCCGCCGCCAGGCGATCCGCCTCTCGCAGGCCGTCGCGGCACGCATCGAGGGCGCGCGCCATGGCGCCGATTTCGTCCTTGTCGCCCACTTCCCGAAGCTCAAATCCGTAGTCGCGCTGGGCCAGCCGGTCCAGCGCGCGGGAGATGCTGGAGACACGTCCGGTGATGCCACGGGACAGCAGCACCGCGATGCCTCCTCCAACCACCAAGGCAAGCAGGACCACGCCGGCCAGGATCAGCTTGCCCAGGGCGGCCGTGTCGTTCGCCAGGGCGGCCACCTTGCGGGCCTCGCGCTCATTCACCCGGACCAGTTCGGCCAGACCTCGCGTCGCGACATTGATCGTCTCCCGCCCCTCCGACAGCAGGGCACGCGCCTGCGCCGCGTCATTGGCCCGCAGGGCCTCCACCACGCGGCGGCCTTGCGCCATGTAGTCCTGGATCGCGCGCTCCGTGCCCGGGAAGATGCGGTACTCATCCGGATGCGCGATCAGGGGGCGATAGGCCTCCAGATACTGGCCCACCAAGGGCAGGAGGCGGGCCCTTTCCTCAGCCAATTGCGCCTGGGCGGCCGGAGCCGGGAAAGTGACCATGGCAAGTTCATTGCGCCGCAGGTCCAGAATGGTTTCGTTCAGCGCCGAGACGCTGGTCAGCGACGGCAGCCAGTTCCCGGTGATGTCCTCCATGCGATGGTTGATATCCCGGATGATCAGCGTGGCGGCGCCAGCCAAGATCAGCAGGAGCGCCAGCAAGGCGCCAACACCCGCCCGTAACTTGCTGTTGATGGAAAGATTGGCGATCATGAATCATGCTCCTGTTGGGACGGTCTGGCCGGCATGCTGATCGACATGTTGTGGGCCGGCACCCGAATACTATGCGTTTTTTGAATGGATGTGGATTTGACTGGGCTTGACTTTCCACAGCTTTAAGCCTCCGGCCTCCCGCGCGGCCACGGGCGAGCGCGACGGCAGGCGTGGCACCCCCTCGCGGGCGGGAAGTCCGGGCTGGCCCGCAGGCCCTCGGCCAGGCGCCGAACGTGGCGGATGCAGGCGGCAGCGGCACAGCGCTCCGGATGCCAGGGCCTCCGTTGAACCCATGATGCTTTATGCCGCATCCACCCGGCGGCCCGCCCGCTCCGGCAGAAGCGGCGCCAGCTGCTGCGCCGGCAGGGGCCGGCCGAGCAACCAGCCCTGCCCCATATCGCAGCCCAGCCGCGTCAGGAAATCCACATCCAGCTGCTCCTCGATCCCCTCGGCCACCACCGGCAGGCCCAGGCTCTCCCCCAGGCCAATGATGGCGGCAACGATCTTGCGCGCCCCGGCATCGGAGGCCATGGCCCGCACGAAGCCGTGATCCACCTTGATCACGTCGAAGGGCAGCGCCTGCAATTCGCGCAGCCCTGAATGCCCCGTGCCGAAATCATCGAGCGCGAGCCGCACGCCCATCGCCTTCAGCGCGGAGAGCATGGCATGGCCGCTGCGCAGATCGCCCAGCAGCGCGCCCTCGGTCAGCTCCAATTGCAGGCGCTCCGCCGGGAGCCCGGTCTCGGCGAGGATCTGCGCCACCTGGCGCGGCAGGTCCGCCTCGGTCAGGTGCAGGGGCGAGAGGTTGAAGGAGAGCCCAACCTCGGCCGGCCAGGCGGCGGCGTCGCGGCAGGCCTGGCGCAGCAGCAAGTCCGTCAAGGGCACGATCAGCCCATTGGCCTCGGCGATGGGGATGAATTCGCTGGGCGAGACGAAGCCGCGCGTCGGGTGGGGCCAGCGGGCCAGCGCCTCGAAGCCCAGCAGCTGCCCGCTCGCGAGCTGGCGAATGGGCTGGTAGTGGCAGGTCAGGACATCCTCGGCCAGGGCCTGGCGCAGCTCCGCCTCCAGCCGCATGGCGCCGCGCCGCTTGCCCAGGCGCGGGTCCATCTCGGGCGCGAAGCGGCGGAAGCGGCCGCGGCCCTCGGCCTTGGCGCGGTAGAGCGCGGAATCGGCGCGGCGCATCAGCTCCGTCGCGTCCTCGGCATCCTCGGGGGCGAGCGCGATGCCAAGGCTGAGGCCGACGCGCACCTGCACCGTGCCACCCCCCGCCCCAGCGCCATCGGGATGCAGGATGAAGGGCACGCGCACCACGCCCATCAGCCGCTTGGCCGCATCCTCGGCCGAGCCATCGGGGTCGGCGGGGTCCAGCAGCAGGACCAGGGCGAATTCATCGCCCCCCAGCCGTGCGACGATGCCCTGGCGCTCCACCTCGCGGTCCAGCCGATGGGCGATCTGCTTCAGCAATTCATCGCCGGCGGCATGGCCATGCGTGTCATTCACCGGCTTGAAGCCGTCGAGATCGGCGAGCGCTAGCATGATGGGCGTGCCGGTGGCCCAGGCCTCGGCGAATTCCTCGCTCTCCATCGCCTCGGTGAGGCCGCGGCGGTTGCGGATGCCGGTCAGCGGGTCCCGCATGGCGAGGTCGCGGGTGGCTTCCTCGGCCTGGCGGAAGCGGCGCAGGCGGCGGCGCAGCAGCAGCAGGCCCAGCGCGCCAAGGCCCAGGCTGACCAGCACCGAGATCATCCCCACGGTCCAGAATTGCGTCGCCGCCTCGGCGATGATGGGGCGCTGGTCCCAGGCGATGCTGACGCGCCCCGCCACCGCGCCATCCGCGCCGATGGCCGAGCGCGAGATCACCACCCCCACGCCATCGGGCAGGCGGGTGCCGGCATGCCACCAGGCGCCGGCGAGCGGGAAATCGGTGCGGGCCCATTGATGCACCACCAGCCCGTCGGCGCGCTCGAAGCGTGCGGCCATCAAGGCGGGGTTGCGCGCGGCGATGGGCAGCAGCGCGGCCTCCAGGCTGGGGCCGCGGTTGAAGCGCAGGGCGGGGGCGGCCATGGCCGTCACCAGCTCGGTCTGCGCGGTGGCGGCGTCATGGGCGCGCAGCAATTCCCGCTTCAGCATGCCCTTGGTGACGAAGTGCGAGCCGAGCAATTCCGCCAGGATGAGGCAGATGGCGGCGACCATGGCAAAGCGCGCATCCAGCGCGCTGCGGCGCATCTGCGTCATGCACCGGGCCCCAGGAAGGGACGGAGCAGATGGTCCAGGCTGCCATCCGCCTCCAGTTCCGCATGGGCCCGATGCAGCGCCTCGAGCGGGATATCCGTGGTGGCGGGCTGCAGGGCGAGCCAGGCGGGATCCGTGAAAATCGGCCGGCCCAGTTGGCCGGCGCGGCCCAGCTGGGACCGCAGCTTCGGCAATTCGCAGAACCAGCTCGACACCTCCCGCGCGCGGAGCGCGGCCAGCGCCTCCGCCCGGCCCGGCAGGGGGGCCAGGTTGGTGAAGCCGCGCTCCAGCAGGAAGGCTTCATGCCGGCTGCCGGCCAGCACGGCGATGCGCGCCGATTCGCGCGCCTCGGCCAGGCTGTTGGGCGCGGGCAGGCGCAGCGTGCCAAAGCCGTGGGGGTCATCAAAGAGATGCAAGGCCCAGAGGAAATGCGCCTCCCGCTCCGGGTTGCGCCGGATGGGCGCGATGGCAAGGCCGGGCAGGCTGGCCGCCCGCGCCTCCGCCTCCGGCCAGGGCAGGAAGCGGAACACGACCTGGAGGCCGATCATGCGGAAGAGCTCCGCCGCGAGGGTGAGCACGAAGCCGGGCTCCGGCCCCCGCGCGACGGCATAGGGGTCCTGGTTCGCGGTGACGAGCTCGATCACGCCGCGCGCCTGGACCGGGGGCGCCGCGAGAAGCAAGGGGGAAGCGATCAGCGCACGGCGCTGCATGGGAGGCTCCTGCCGGAGGGGAGGCCGGCAAGGAACACCGGCGGCGGTTAATGCCGGCTTGACGTGGCTGGACGCCGGGCGGTGCCGGCCGCATGCTGCGCACCGTGTCCGCTCCCGCCCCGTCGCGCATCCTGCTCGGCATCCTCTTCATGCTGACGGCCGGCCTGCTGTTTCCGGTGATGGGCGGCTTCGCGAAGCTGCTCGGGCAGGACTACTCCTCCCTGCAGATCAGCTGGGCGCGGGCCTTCGGGCATATCCTGTTCCTCTCGGCGCTCTTCATGCCGCGGATGGGGCTTGCGCTGTTCCGCACAAGGCGGCCGGGGCTGCAGCTTTTCCGCTCCGCCATGCTGTTCACCTCGAACCTGAATTTCTTCTACGCCATCAGCTTCATCCCGCTGGCCAAGGCGGCGGCGATCAGCCTGGCCGCGCCGCTGATCGTGGCGCTGCTGGCCTGGCCCATGCTGAAGGAGCGCACGACGCCGGCGCGCGTGGTGGCGCTGCTGATCGGCTTTGTCGGCGTGCTGGTGGTGATCCGGCCGGGGACGGCGCTGTTCCACTGGGCCTCGGTCTTCGTGCTGATCTCGGCCACGGCCTATGGCGTCTACCAGATCCTGACGCGGCGGATCGCGGGGATTGATCCGCCGGAGACCTCGGCCCTCTATTCCGCCTTTGTCGGCGGCTTCGGGATGTTCCTGGTGCTGCCCTTCGTCTGGATCGCCCCGGCCTCGCTGCTCGATGTCGGGCTGTTCTGCGGCGTCGCGATCCTGGGGGCGCTCGGGCATTACTGCGTGGCGCGGGCCTTCGGCTATGCGCCGGCCAATGTGCTTTCGCCCTTCCAGTATTTTCAGCTCTTGGGCTCGGTCGCGGTGGGGTGGCTGCTGTTCAGCGAGTTTCCGGATGCGGTGACCTGGGTCGGGGCCGCGATCATCGCGGGCGCGGGGCTCTATATCGGCTGGAGCCAGACGGGCGGGCGCGGCGCCCGCGGTTGAGGGAGCGGCCGCCCGCGCGGGTCAGTCCGGGTCGTCCAGCATCTCGACCTTCGGGAAATTCCCCTTGATGCTGAAGTGATAGATGCCTGACACCTTGCCGTAATTGTTGTCGTAGAGCCGTGTCGGCGTCCCCGTCAGGATGGAGGCGATCCCGATATGCAGGCGGTTGGTCGTGATCTGGGCGGCGAGCCGGGTGAACTCCATCATCATCCAGGTTCCGACCTCCGCCCGCCCGGGTCCGACGCCGGCCTGGAAGATGATGGAGATGTCGTAGTTGCGCCCCTTCGGCTTGAAGGTGCTCTCGACGCCGCCGCGGATGCATTGCATCGGGCGGCCCTCGATATCGGCCGGGGTCAGCTTGGCCTTGTCCAGCAGCCGTTCCAGGAATTCCGGCTGCGCCACCTCCGCCACGGCGGGCGTGGCGCGGATCTGTTCGATATCCACGAAGAGGCCGAGGTCATGCCCCTGCTCGATCCGGGCCGTGAGGGAGGCGCTGCTGAGGTATTGGAACGTGTCCATCTCGCGGCAGAAGAGGGTGACGTCCGGGCCGAGACTCGCCAGCAATTCCTCATTGCCGCGGATCGTGTGGGGCAGCACGGTGATCCGGTTGCCGCGCCCGTTGAGGCGGCGCAGCGCCTGCGCCATGCCGGAATAGAGCGGGATAAGATTGCCGCCCCCGGCCAGGAACACCGTCTTGTTGGTCACCGTGCCGATCGAGTTGCCGTCGAACAGGTTCAGCTTGATGCCGTAGTGATCAAACAACTGGTAGGTGCCGGCGGCGATCAGGCAATCCCCGCCATTGCCCGGGTTGGGCATGTACCAGACCTCCTGGTTGCGCAGGTCCCGGAACATGGCGGCAAGCGCGGGATTCCACGCCTCGAAGCGGGTCACGATGGCGGCATCCATGACTGACTTCTCCTATCCGGGATCAAGGCTCGGTCGGCGGCGCACGATCACGTGAGGCGCCACTTATCCACCATTTCCGCCCGCATGCCAGGGCGGGAGGCCGTGCCCATCCAGATATCGGCGACGCTGCCCACATCGATCGCGATCCCGCCGCGCTGCTTGATCCGAGTGCAATAGGGCTTCGAGAGGATGCCCGCCGCCACGATATAGACGGCCCCCTGATAGGGCGGGTCGATCCTGTCCAGGATGTCGTGGAACACCTCGGGGTAGTGGCGAATGTCGCGGTGGACATTGGCGATGGAGGCCTGCATTGGGACCAGCAGCGAGCCGACCTCGGCGGCCTCCGTCCGGGCCTGGATCAAGGGGCCCAACTCCTCATAACAGGTGATCAGGCCGACGAACTTCTGCCCCTTCAGCAGGCTGAAGTAATGCGGCAGGAGGGAGCGGCTGAACCAGGTGGAGGTCCAGATCTTCCCTTCCAGCGGCACGTCCGCCGCATTCGCCGCCAGGTGGTTGTAGACGCCACGCATCCCGCACATGCCGCGCACATCGAGGTCGGGGTATGGGGTGTTGAAGCTCCGCGCGATCGTCGCGCGCTCGGGCCCGCCGATCACATCGGCATGGCGCATGGCTTCGATCACGGTTTCGGCGAAAAAGGGATGCTCATCGAGCATCAGCTTCTTGTTGCCGAAATAAATGCTGGAAATCTTGTTGAGGCAATATTCATTGAGGGCGGGACGCCCGCCCAGGCAGTTCAGGAGGACATTGCCATCGGCGTCGCCGAGCCGGATCAGCGAAGCCGGTTGCTGCCGCGCGATCAAGTCGGCCAGGACATGGCGCAGCGCGGTGCCGGTTCCATTGCCGGAGACGAACTGGCTTGACCCTTCGGCCACCTGGTCGAACTGCGCGAGGCAGGTCTCCAGCGGCAGAGCCTCGCTGTATTGCACGAATTCCTGCGCCGCGGCCTCTTCAGGCGGCCACCACATCTTGGATCCGAGGTCGAAAGAATTCTTCATCCCGCGCAGCGACTCCCGGTTTATTTCATGCCTCAGACCATATTTTGAGTCGGCAGAAAAATCCTTGCCGGCCATGGGCGGCATAAGCAGCCAGCCCGGGCATCCATTCCGCTGATACCGCCCTCCTTGCAAATGGTCCAGTTTCGCGGGCCGGATGGAGAGAGGGGCTGGTGCCCTGCTCCCTCGGGACGGACTTGCCCCTTCCCCCCCATCCGGCGCATGGTCCGCCGCCAGAAGCCTGACCAGACGCCTGAGGAAAGCTCCCCGATGCTCGACACGCCGCACCCCACCCCCGCCGCCCCCTGCCTGGACCAGCAGAAGCTGGCGACGGCCATGTCCGGCCTGCATTTCATCGGCGGCCGCTACGTGCCCGCCGTCAGCGGCAAGACCTTCCCTGTCGTGAATCCGGCCACCGGCATCCAGGTGGCGAGTGCCGCCGAGGGCGATGCGGCCGATGTGGACGCCGCCGTCCGTGACGCCGCCCGCGCGCAGAAGGAATGGGCCAAGGTCCCCGCCCGCAAGCGTGGCGCCCTCGTGCATCAGTGCGCCGCCCTCCTGAAGGAACACCAGGAGGAGCTGGCCCGCCTCATTGCGCTCGAAACCGGCAAGGCGTTGCGCACGGAAAGCCGCGTCGAGGCCGGTGTCGTCGCCGATGTCTTCGAATTCTTCGGCGGCCTCGGCTCCGAGCTGAAGGGCGAGAGCGTGCCCTTCGCGCCGAATGTGCTGAGCGTGACGGTGCGCGAGCCGCTGGGCGTCGTCGGCGCCATCATCCCCTGGAACGTGCCGATGCTGCTGATGGCGCTGAAGGTCGCGCCGGCGCTGGTGGCGGGCAACACCGTCGTCGTGAAATCGGCCGAGGAAGCTCCGCTCGCGGTGCTGCGCATCTGCGAGCTGATGAACCGCGTGCTGCCGCCCGGCTGCTTCAACATGGTGAGCGGCATGGGTCCCGAATGCGGCGCGCCGCTGGTCGAGCATCCGCTGGTCCGCAAGGTCACCTTCACCGGCTCGGTCGAGACGGGCAAGATCGTGGCCAAGGCCGCCTCGCAGAAGCTGGTGCCGGTCACGCTGGAGCTGGGCGGCAAGTCGCCCATGATCGTCTTCGCCGATTGCGACTTCGCCAAGACCGTCTCCGGCGCGCTGACCTCGATGCGCTTCACCCGCCAGGGCCAGTCCTGCACGGCGGCGAGCCGCATCTATGTCGAGCGCCCGATCTTCGACGCCTTCGTGGCCGAGATGAAGAAGGCCGTGGACGGCATGGTGATGGGCGATCCGCTGGACGAGAAGACCGATATCGGCACCATCATCAGCCAGGGCCAGTTCGAGAAGGTCCAGGGCTTCATCGCGGAAGGCAAGGCGACGGCCGGCGCCACCGCGCATGAGTGCAGCGCCATGCCGAGCGACCCGGCGCTGAAGAAGGGCCTCTTCCTGCGCCCAGTGATCTTCACCGGCCTCGATGGCACGTCGCGCCTGGTGCAGGAGGAGATCTTCGGCCCGGTCACCGTGATCCAGGCCTTCGACGACGCCGAGGCCGTGCTGGCCGAGGCGAATGACAGTGAATACGGCCTGGCGGCATCGCTCTGGACGAACAACCTGAAGGTCGGCCTCGACCTCGCGCATCGGCTGGAGGCGGGCCTCGTCCAGATCAACCAGAACCTGGTTGTGCAGGCGAACCTCTCCTATGGCGGCGTGAAGTCGAGCGGCCTCGGCAAGGAGGCCTCGCTCGAAGCCATGCTCGAACACTTCACCCACAAGAAGACCATCATGGTCAACATGGCATGAGCCAGGACCTGTCCAGCAAGACCGCCGCCGAATTGAAGGCGATGGTGGCCAATGCCGAGGCCATCCTCGCCGGCCCCAACGCCAAGCTGCACGCCAAGGCGGAAGCCTTCCGCGAGGCCGCCAAGCTCGCCCTCTCCGAGCGCCGCGTGCTGCCCGCGGGCAACCGCGCGCCGCCGGATGAGGTGCTGAACGCCGCCGTCGCCCGCATCAAGGCAGTGGCGGTGGAGGCGCTGACGAAGTTCGATCTCTCGCCCGCCACCGCCAAGGCGCGCGGCATCACCACGCCGCATGCGCTGCTGGCCTCCAGCGGCGCGCCCAAGACGGGCGGCGGCGTCAGGACCAAGAAGTTCAAGCGCTGCCCCTACATCTCCTACCGGGGGCCGGGCGGCATCGCGATGCTGCAATATGCCGTGCCGCCGGAAGAGGGCGCCGAAGGCTTCTGGTCCGGCGGGCTGGTGGCCGTGGGCAGTGCGGAATCCAAGACCGGCTTCGACACGGCCATGGAGGCCGAAGCCGCCATCGCGGCCTTCTTCCAGGCGCTGACCGAGATCGCCACCGCACGGCCGTGACGGCGGAGGCGGCCTGTACCGTCGTCATCGTCGCCTATCACTCGGCGGCGCTGCTGCCGGCCTGCCTGGCTGCGATCCCCGAGGCCTGCCCGGTCATCGTGGTGGACAATGCGAGCCCCGATGACAGCGCGGATGTAGCGCTGGCCGCGCGCCCTTCGGCACGCATCATGCGCGCAGGGAAAAACCTCGGCTTCGGGCCGGGTGCCAATCTGGGCTTCGCCGAGGTCACCACCGAATTCGGCCTGTTGCTGAACGCCGATGCGACGCTGGAGCCCGAGACCATCGCCGGCCTCATCGCCGCCGCGCGCCGCTACCCCGAGGCCGGGCTGCTGGCGCCCGAAGTGATCGCCGAGGAAGGCCACATGCAGTTCGGCCATGACCTGCCCTTCCGCCGCCTGCGGGGCGCGGTGGTGGAACCGGTGGGCGATGCCTGTTGCTGGTATGTCGGCGGCTCGGCCATGTTCCTGCGGATGTCGGTGCTGCGGGCGCTGGGCGGCTTCGACCCTGACATCTTCCTCTATTTCGAGGATGACGACCTCTGCCTGCGCGTGCGCGCGGCGGGCCATGCGCTGGTGCATGTGGCGGGCGTCAGGGTGCGGCATCTTGGCGGCGCGAGTTCGGCGCCCTCGGCGCGGCTGTCGCATTGGAAGGCATTTCACCAGGGCTGGTCACGCCTGCACCTGGAAGCGAAGCATCGCGGCCGTGCGTCGGCCTGGCGGCTGGCGCTGGGCGAATGGCCGGGGCTGGTGGCGAAGGCCGCGCTGCGGCGGGGCGATGCGCGGCGGGTCAAGTGGCAGGGGCGCGCGCAAGGAATGCTGGCCTGGATGCGGGGGCGGAAAGCGGGCGAGATCCGGCTGGGGTGAAGAACCAGGGGCCTTGCCCCTGGACCCCACCAGGAAGCCAGCTTCCTGGACCTTGATTTTTTGGGCCTTTTTTCCTATGGTGGTGCGGTTGTTTGACAGCCGCATCCGCAGACCGACCATCCCCCAG
>NZ_JAIEQY010000136.1 GCF_019747315.1 Roseococcus sp.
AAGGATGGCGATGCCGTGAAGGTCAAGGTTATCGGCTTCGATGATCGCGGCAAGGTGAAGCTTTCCATGCGCGTGGTGGACCAGGCCACGGGTGCGGACATCACCGAGCAGGTGGGCGAGCGCCGCCCGCGCGCCGAAGGCGAGGGCGACCGCGAGGAGCGTCCGCGCCGCGAAGGCCGCAGCGAGCGCGGCCCGCGCCGCAGCCACAACGACTGATCTGCGCCCAAGCGAGTTTGGGTCGCAGGTGACTTGAAGAGGGAAACCGTCCGGTGCTTTCTTGCGCCGGGCGGTTTCACCATAATGTAATACCCGCAGAATTCTGGCACGGCAGGAACGGCACAGTGAAGGCGATCAACAGCATCCGCATGGGCGGCGTGGACGTGCTCCCCCTGGTCGAGGGCGGCAAGGGCGTGGCCGTGAGCAATGGTCTGACCGCCGGCGCCTGGGCCGCGGCGGGCGGCGTCGGCACCTTCTCGGCCGTGAATGCCGACAGCTATGACAGCGAAGGCCGCACCATCCGGCAGGTCTATGCCGGCAAGACCCGGCGCGACCGCCATGAGGAACTCGTGGCCTATGGCATCGCCGGCGGCATCGCCCAGGCCCGTGAGGCCCGTGAGGTGGGCGGCAAGGATGCCCGCATCCACGCCAATATCCTTTGGGAGATGGGCGGCGCCGAGCGCGTGATCCGCGGCGTTCTCGAAGGCGCCAAGGGCCTCGTCAACGGCGTGACCTGCGGCGCGGGCATGCCCTATCGCCTGGCCGAGATCGCCAAGGATTTCGGCGTCCACTACTACCCCATCGTTTCCTCCGGCCGCGCGTTTTCCGCCTTGTGGAAGCGCAGCTATTCGAAGGTGAGCGAGTGGCTGGGCGGCGTGGTCTATGAGGACCCCTGGCTGGCCGGCGGCCATAACGGCCTGTCCAACAGCGAAGACCCGAAGAAGCCCGAGGCGCCCTATGAGCGCGTGCGCAAGCTGCGCGAGCAGATGCGCGCCTTCGGCCTGGATGAGACGCCGATCATCATGGCAGGCGGCGTCTGGTGGCTGGAGGAGTGGTCCGACTGGATCGACAACCCCGAGCTCGGCCCCATCGCCTTCCAGTTCGGCACGCGCCCGCTGCTGACCAAGGAAAGCCCGATCAGCGAAGCCTGGAAGCAGCGCCTGACGCAGCTTCAGTCGGGCGATGTGCTGTTGCAGCCCTTCTCACCGACCGGCTTCTACTCCTCGGCCGTCCGCAACGATTTTCTCCGCGACCTCGAAGCCCGCAACGAGCGCCAGGTGGCCTATACCAGCGAGCCCGTGGGCGAGCACACGGCCGAGTTCGGTGTGGGCCCGCGCAAGCGCCTGGTCTGGCTGACGCCGGGCGACCGTGCCCGCGCCCAGGCCTGGACCATCGCCGGATTCACCGAGGCCATGCGCACCCCGGATTCCACGCTGATCTTCGTGACGCCCGCCAATGCGCAGGAGATCCTGGCCGACCAGGTGGCCTGCATGGGCTGCCTCAGCCATTGCCGCTTCAGCAACTGGACGCAGGTCGAGCCCGACTTCAGCACCGGCAAGAAGGCCGATCCGCGCAGCTTCTGCATCCAGAAGACCCTGCAGGACATCGCGCATGACGGCAGCCTGGAGAACAACCTGATGTTCGCCG
Source organism: Roseococcus sp. (assembly GCF_019747315.1). GTDB lineage: Bacteria > Pseudomonadota > Alphaproteobacteria > Acetobacterales > Acetobacteraceae > Roseococcus. The sequence continues at coordinate 1,645 of NZ_JAIEQY010000136.1, forward strand.
GGCACAACGCCTATCGCTTCAGCTCCGACCCCTTCTATTCCAACGGCTTCGTGCCGACCGTGAAGCAGCTGGTCGAGCGGATCATGACCGGCCGCTGACGACCCGGGCCGGCTGGGGCAAGGCATTGCGATGACAGAGGCGCTGCCCCATTCGCTCATCGGCCTGCTCGGGCCGCCCCGCAGCGGGACCACCCTCATCGCCCATGCGATGATGGCGCATCCCGAGGCGACGGGCCTGATCGAGCCCTACCAGGTGCGGCGCGAAGGCGGCTACGCCCAGACCGACCCGGCGGCGCTGCTGCGCGATTTCCGCCTGGACCTCACCGACACGGCGCATGTCTTCGTCAAGGAGACGACGACGCGTGAGGCCAATGTCATCCATCTGCTGGAGCTGCTGCGCATTGCGCAGGCCCAGGGCATCTACACCGGCCTCGTGCTCATCCTGCGCTGCCCCTTCAGCGCCTATCTCTCGCAGGTCGAGGCGTCGCGCACGCTGTGGAAGAACAAGCTCTTCACCGAAATCTCGCCGGAGACCTTCGGCAGCTTCGCGCACCAGATGCGCATGCGGCTCCGCCTCATCTGCGACCAGGCGCGGGCGCAGCATTTCCGCATCGTCAGCTACGAGGCCTTCTGCGCCCGGTCCGAGATCGAGCTGGCGCGGCTGATGGCGCTGGTGCCGCTGCGGCTCGATGCCCGGCAGCTCCGCTTCACCCCGCCCGAGAAGATCAGCGGCGGCGGCGACCCGAAGACGCTCACCAAGGCCGGCGGCATCGCCATGGAGAGCCGCGAGGCCGAGGCCGATGCGGTGCGAGAGCGCTTCGCGGGCCACCCCGGCACGCCCTTCTTCACGGCCCTGCAAACCCTGGTGCGGGAGCGCGTGGGCCATGCGCCCGATGGCGATGTGCTGGATGAGCTGACCCGCCTCGTGCTGCTCGCAAAACGGGGCTGAGCATGGGCATCGGCTACCAGGCGGTGGATCGGCGCGTCATCGATTATGATCTCTGGTTCGCCGCCCCCGAGGGGCCGGCGCTGCGCGGCCCGCGGCTCGATCCCGCGCGGCTGGACTGGCCGCGCGCCCTGTGTTGCATCGGCGCCGCGCAGACCTTCGGCCGCTTCGTCCATGCCCCCTACCCCACCCAGCTCGGCCGGTTGCTGGGGCGGCCCGTGCTCAACCTCGGCGTCTCCGGGGCCGGACCGGAATACTACCTGCGCCGCCCGGCGCTGATGGCGATGCTGGCGCGGGCCGGCATCGCGGTGGTGCAGGTGATGTCCGGGCGCTCGGTCTCGGCCGGGGTGTTTCGCGCGCTGGACAATAACGGCCTGCTCGAATTTCTCGACGGCCCGCGCAAGGGCGAGCGCATGCTGGCCCAGCCCGCCTATGCCGCCCTGCGCGAGGAATATGGCGAGGCCGCCTTCCGCGCGCAGGTGACGGCGGCGCAGACCACCTGGGTGCGGCTGTATCGCGAGCTGGCGGGAAGCCTCACCGGCCGCAAGCTCCTGCTCTGGATCTCGGCCGATCAGCCCGGGCGCAATGTGCGGCTGGAACGTTCGCCGCTGGGCGCCTTCCCGCATCTGGTAACGGCGGAAATGCTGGCCGAGGTGGGCACCCTCTTCGACCATGTGGTGCCCTGCGTGCTGCCGCACATGCCGGCCCAGGTGCTGGTCAACGACGTCACCGGCATGATGGAGACGGTGTTCGACGCCGCGCGCTTCCCCGCCCGGCCCGAGGCGCTGCGCCAGCTGAACACCTATTACGCGACGCCCGATCTGCATGACCTGGCAGCGCGTGAGCTGGCGCGCTGCCTGCTGCGGGCGGGCGGCTGACAGCAGACCGCCCTGACTTTCGCTGATGGAAGGCGCGTCCAGGGCAGGCGAAAAAGTGAGGCCTCCGGCGGCTGGGGCCGGGGCCCCAGACCCCGCTCCTTGGCGAATCGCCGAGCTTGCAAGCACCGATCAGATGAAATGGAATGGGGTCTGGGGCCCCGGCCCCAGCCGCCGCCCGCTCACCCCTTCTGGAAGAAGGCGCGCGCCACGCGCAGCGTCTCGGCCAGCAGCGCTTCCATGGCGGGCACGGCTTCCATGTCCGGCGCTGCATCGCCCGCCTTCACCGCTCCCTCCAGCGCCTGGGCGCGCTCGGCCAGCAGCCGGGCACCCACCATGCGGGAGGCACCCTTCAGCCGGTGCGCCGCCTGCGCCAGCATGGCCGCATCGGCGCCGCGCATCCCATCGATGTCGTGCCGCGCCTGTTCGGCGAAGCTCTCCAGGATGCTGGACAGCCGCGCGCGGTCCTGGCCGAACAGGCCGCGCAGCGCTTCGGGGTCGAACAGCGCGCCACCCTGCACCGGCCCCTCCCCCGCCACTTCCGGCAGGAAGCGCGAGAGCGCGCGGGAGAGGCCATCCAGGCTGACGGGCTTGGCCAGGAAGCCATCCATCCCGGCCGCGTAGCAGCGCTCCGCCTCGCCCTTCAGCGCATTGGCGGTGACGGCGATGAGGGTGGTGCGAGGCAGGCCCTCGCGCTGCTCCTCGGCGCGGATGGCGCGGGCCAGCTCGAAGCCGTCCATGATGGGCATGTGGATGTCGAGCAGGATGATGGATTGCCGGGCCTGCCGCCAGGCGCGCAGCGCATCCGCCCCATCCACCGCCGTACCGGCGCTGAGGCCCAGCAATTCCAGCTGGCGCAGCAGCACCTCGCGGTTGACCGGGTGGTCATCCACGATCAACACGCCATCGGCGCTCTGCGCCGTCATGGTCCCCGGCCCGGCCGCCCCTGGCGCCACCGCGCCCAGGGCGACGGGCGCGGCCGCGACACCCAGGCGCAGCGTGACGGTGAATCGGCTGCCGCGCCCCGGCGCGCTTTCCGCCCGCACCTCGCCCCCCATCAGTTCCGCCAGGCGGCGGACGATGGAAAGGCCAAGCCCGGTGCCGCCAAAGCGGCGCGTGGTGGAGCTGTCGGCCTGGGTGAAGGGCTGAAACAGGCGGCCCAGCGTCGCCGCATCCATGCCCACCCCGCTATCCTCGACGGTCAGCGTCAGCAGCGCGCCGCCGGGCTGCGTCTCGGTGGTGGCGGCGATGCGCACGAAGCCGCGCTCGGTGAATTTCAGCGCATTGCCCACCAGGTTGAACAGGATCTGCCGCACCCGTGTCGGGTCGCCCTCCAGCCAATCCGGGCCTGGGCCGGGCGGGTCCGCGAAGAGGGTGAGGCCGCGGCGCTTCGCCTCGGGCGTCAGCGTCTCGATCGTGCCCTCGACCATGGCGCTGAGGCTGAAGGGCATCATCTCCACATCGAGGCGCCCGGCCTCGATCTTCGAGAAATCCAGCACGTCATCGATGATGCGCAGCAGGGAATGGGCACTCTCCCGCATCACGGCCACGCTGCGCGCCTGGTCCGGCTTCAGCTCGGAACGGCCGAGCACTTCCAGCATGCCCAGCACGCCATTCATCGGCGTGCGGATCTCATGGCTCATGGCGGCGAGGAAGCTGGACTTGGCCAGCGCCGCCGCCTCCGCCGCCTCCTTCGCCGCAATGGCCGCCTGCTCGCTGGCCTTGAGCGCCGTCACGTCGCGCCCCTGGGCGATGATGCGGCCCTGGCCGATCGGGCTGTAGCTGAATTCCAGCCAGCGATTGCCCGGGGCCGGGCGCGTCAGCCGGATCGGCTTGCCGGAGAGCACGGCATCCACGCGGCCCTCCACCCAGAATTCCTCGGGCTGGTCGAAGCCGAAATCGCCGCGCCGGTACATGTAGCGCATGGATTCCCGCAGCGAGCCGCCCTCCTCCACCAGCTCGGAGGGGATGTTCAGCAGGTTCCGGCCGCGCCCATTGGACATGATGATGCGCGAGGTGGAATCCAGCAGCACCACCATGGCATCCATGGAGTTCAGCACCTCGGCCAGCAGGGCGCGCTGCTCCTCCACCTCGGCCTCGCGGCGCTTCAGCGGCGTCACGTCGCGCGCCTGCATCAGCGTGCGGCCGCCCGAGAGCGGCGTGTACTGGAACTCCACCCAGCGCCCATTGCTGGCGGGGCGCGTGTAGCGCTGGCCGGCGGGGTTGGTGATGAAATCCATGCGTTCGGCGATGCGCGCTTCCTCGTCCAGCTCATGGCCATATTCGCCGCGCCGGTAGAGATGGCGCAGCACCTCGCGCATGCTGCCGCCGGAGGCCAGCAGGTCCGGCCGCTCGGGCAGGAAGTCGGAGCCGCGCGCATTGCTGGCGAGGATCGCCTGGTCCGGCCCCAGCAGCACCACCGCCTCATCCAGCCCGTTGAGCAGTTCCAGCAGGAGGTGGCGCTCCGCCTCCACCTGCTCCTCCTGCTGCTTGAGCAGCGTGACGTCGCGGTAGAAGGCGAGCAGCCCGCCATCGGGCATGGGCTGCATGCGGATGTCCAGCCAATAGCCGTTCAGCGTCTTGCGGACGTAGCGCTTGCCGCCCGGCTCCAGCAACGTCTTGATGCGTTCCTCGATGGCGGCGGCGATGGCGGCCTCGCCCTCCGGCACCGGGCCGAAATCGCCGCGCAGCAGCTGGAAGCGAGTCACCTCGCGAATGCTGGTCCCCACGCCGAAATGCGACGGCAGGTCGAAGAAGCGCAGGATCGGTTCGCTGACGATGGTCCAGCGCAGCTCGGCATCGAAGAGCATCACGCCGTCGCGCATATTGTCCATGACGCGGCGCAGCTTTTGCTGCTCGGCCTCCAGCGCCAGCTGCACCTGCTTCAGATTGTCGATGTCGCGCACGTTGATAAGCAGCGAGCGGTCGGGCCGCGTGTCCATCGTGACCTCGACCCAGCGGCCATTGGGCAGCAGCCGCGCCACCTCCCGCCGGCCGGGCTTGGAGACCACGCCGCGGATACGCGTGACGAACTGCTCCTCGGTCTCGTCGAAGCCATGGTCGCCGCGGCGATGCACGGCGCGCAGCAGCCCCTCATGGGTGGCGCCCGGTGCAAACAGCTCGGGCGGCAGATCGAAGAGGCCATCGCAATTGCGCGAGGTTTCCAGCAGCACGCCATGGGCATCAAACAGCAGGATGGCGTCCTTGGTGCTTTCCAGCAGCAGGGCGGCGCGGCGGCGCTCCTCCTCGCGCTCCACGCGCTCCGCCTCCAGCGCGGCCAGCGCGTTGCGCAGCTCCGTCACGTCGCGCACCAGGATCAGCAGGTCGCCATTGGGGAGCGGGCGGAAATTATATTCGGCCCAGCGGCCATCGGGCATCTGGCTCGGCAGGGTGAAGCGGCCGGCGGCCTTGATCATGGCGCGGCGCTGGCGGACGAAATCCTCCTCCGGCTGGTCGTGGCCGTAATCGCCGCGCCGATACATGAAGCGCAGGATGTCCTGGTGGGTGCGGCCTGGCTTCACGAGATCGTCGGGCAGGCCCAGCAGGTCGCCACGGCCGGTGGAGTTCTGCAGGATGGTGCCTTCCGCATCCATCAGCACCACGGCATCGGTGACGTTCTCCAGCAGGTAGGCGCTGCGCATCAGCTCGGCCGCTGGCTCCTCTTCCGGCGCGATGGCGGCGAGGCTGGCCAGGCGCCCGCCCCCCGGCAGCGCCTGGACGCTGAGATGCATCACCCGCCCATCCGCCCGCGCCCAGCGCGCCGTGCCGCCCTGCGGTGCCAGGAAGGGCGCCAGGAGATGCGGCAGGGAGGCGGGGGTGGCGAAGGCCTGCGCGGCCAGCAGGGCTTCCAGCCAGGCGGCGAGGCCCATGCCGCCCTTGGGCGCCGCCACGCGCAGCAGCCGGCTGAATCCCTCGGAAACCCGCCGGATATGGCCGCTGGCGTCAAGCTGGAGCAGGCCGAAATCCGGCTGGGCGAACAGCGCCTCGACAAGCGAAGCGTCATCATCCGGCACATCGGCCGGCAGGGCGTGATCAGGCATGGCGCAGCTTATGTCAGGTTTCTGTCGCGGCTTCTGTCGCGTCTGTCGCGCGGGATGGCGGGCGGGCGCGACAGACGCGACGAAAGCGGCCGGGCGGCGCGATCATCCCGCGACAGAGGCAGCGCAGATTGGGGCCATCGAAACGCTGCCCCATCCGGAGACCACGCCATGCGCCGCTTCCTGCTCACCGCCATGCTCAGCGTCGCCGGCCTGGGTTCCGTCAGCCTGGGCTCCGCGATTGCCGCTCCCGGCCAGATGAGCCGCATGCAGGCCGATCTCGGCCAGGCCTGCCGCTCCGACTGCCTGGCGCAGGCCGCCCGCCCGGGGGCGCATCCTTCGGCCGCCCAGGCCTGCCAGATCCGCTGCGGCGCCGGCGTGGCCTTTGCCCGGCAGGAGGCGCGCAGCCCCACCCCCGCAACCGGCCGCGGCTTGCAGCAGGTGGCGCAGCGGCCGGTGAAGCCGGTGGCAGTCCAGGCGCCCGTGGCGGCGCCGCAGAGCCATGGCGTGATCTATGCGGCGCGCAGCCCCTCGGCCGCCTTCGGCCTGGTGGTGGGCATACCCGACCGCCTGGCCGCCTTCCGCATGGCCGAGCAGAGCTGCACCCAGGCCGGCCCGGGCTGCCGCGTCGTTGCCGAATTCACCGCCGCCTGCGGCGCTGTGGCCCAGGCGGTGCGCCGGCACCAATCGGCCTTCATCATGACCTCCGACGCCTCGACCTTCAACGTGATGTCCACCAGCGCGGGCACCGGCGCCACGCGCCAGGCGGCCGAGGCCGAGGCGCTGGCCGATTGCCGCGCGCGCGAGCCGAACCTGCATTGCCGCATCGCCGCCGTGCAATGCGGCCGCCAGGGATAGGCGGCCGCCCCGGCTACGCGGCTCAATCCCTGCCGCAGCCGAGCACCGCGGCGAAGCCGACCTGGGCCTGGGACACCAGCCGGGCGGGCGAGGCCTGCAAGGCCAGGTCCGGGCAGAGCGCCCCCGCGGGGACCCCGGGCAGCGCGGCCCCCAGCAGGGCCAGCAGCCCGGCCGCCAGCATCAGGCCGGAGCCCAGGGTGATGTGGTGTTTCCTCATCCCTGCCCTATGCCCCAGGCTGTGGCATCCTGCCAATCACCCCTGGCGAACGGCGTGATCGTCAGCGCCCCTGCCACTGGGCCGGGCGCTTGGCCAGGAAGCTGGAAACCCCTTCGGCGAAATCGGCGCTGGTGAAGCACATCTCCACCAGGTCATCGCCATGGATTTCGCGCAAAGGCGCGCGCAGGCGGCGCATCGCCTCCTTGGTGGCGCGCAGGGTGAGCGGCGCGTGCTGGGTCAGCGTCATGGCGAGCTCCGCCGCGCGGGCCTGGAGGGAGGCATGATCGGGCAGGATCTCGCTGAGCAGGCCCACCTGCTTCATCTCCTCCGCGCCGAGGAGGCGCGCGGTATAGACCAGGTCCATCACCCGCGTCGGGCCCATCATGGTGGCGAGGCGCGCGTAATTGGCCATGGAGAGGCAATTGCCCAGCGTCTTCGCGATCGGGAAGCCGAAGCGCGCATTGGCGGCACCGATCCGCAGGTCGCAGACCGAGGCTATGCCCGCCCCACCCCCGGTGCAGGCGCCCGCGATGGCCGCGATCGTCGGCTTCACGCAGGTTTCCAGCGCGGTCATGATTCGGTCGATCTTTTCCTCATAGGCCAGCGCATCCGCGGCCGTGCGGAAATTGACGAACTGGCTGATGTCGGTGCCCGCGGCGAAGGCCTTCTCCCCGGCCCCGGTGATGACGATGACCTTCACGCTGTCATCCGTGTTGGCCTCGGTGGCGAGCTTGGCCAGGCCTTCATACATCGGGAAGGTCATGGCGTTGCGCGCCTGGGGGCGGTTGAGCGTGACGAAGACGATGCCGTCCCGGCGCTCGATCAGAAGTTCATCGGACATGGCGGGTTTCCCTGGATGTTGTGGTGGGGAGGGTTGCAGCGAACGCGCTCCGGTGGAAGATGCCCTCCAAAATTCGGAGACCTCCCGCCATGATGCCGCTAAGCCGCTTCACCGTCCTCGACCTCACCCGCGTCCGCTCGGGCCCCACCTGCGTGCGCCAGCTCGCCGATTGGGGGGCCAATGTCATCAAGATCGAGGCGACGGACGAGGTGGACACCAGCAAGGGCATGGGCGGCGAACGGCACGGCCCCGATTTCCAGCTCGTCCATCGCAACAAGCGCGGCATGACGCTGAACCTGAAATCGGCCGAGGGCCGCGCCACGCTGCACCGCATGGTGGCGAAGGCCGATGTGGTGGTGGAGAACTACCGCCCCGACGTGAAGACGCGCCTGGGCCTGGATTACGAGACGCTGTCGAAGATCAACCCGCGCATCGTGCTCGGCTCCATCTCCGGCTTCGGCCAGACCGGGCCCTATGCCAAGCGGCCGGGCTTCGACCAGATCGCCCAGGGCATGGGCGGGCTGATGTCGGTGACTGGCCTGCCGGGCCAGGGGCCGGTGCGGGTGGGCATTCCCGTGGCGGACCTCACCTCCGGCCTTTACTGCGCGCTGGGCATCATGGTCGCGCTGCTCGACCGCGAGCAGACGGGCAAGGGGCGCTGGGTGCATGTCAGCCTGCTGGAAGCCATGATCGGCATGATGGATTTCCAGGCCACGCGCTGGACCATGAAGGGCGAGGTGCCGCAGCAGGCTGGCAATGACCACCCAACCACGACGCCGACCGGCCTGTTCACCACCACGGATGGCGTGGTGAACCTGGCCGGCGGCGGGCAGAACATGTGGGAGCGAATCGTCGCCGTGCTGGGCATCGAGGAAGCGGCGAAGGACCCGGACGTTGCGACCGACAAGCTGCGCAGCAAGAACCGCGTGAAGACCAACGCCATGCTGCAGGCGGTCATCGGCACCAACACCAGCGAATACTGGGTCACCCGCTTCAACGAATCCGGCGTGCCCTGCGGCCCGGTCTATTCGATGGACCAGGTCTTCGCCGACCGCCAGGTGCAGCATCTGGGCATGGAAATGCCGGTGGAGCACCCCTTGCTCGGCACCATCAAGACGGTGCGGGCACCCATGCAGATCGAGGGCGTGGAATGCGCCCGCCGCCCCACGCCGGAGCGCGGCGAGCACACCGACGAGGTGCTGGCGGAATTCGGCTTCTCGGCCGAGGAAATCGCGGGACTCCGCGCGCAAAAGGCGATCTGACGTGAAGATCACGTCCATCCGCCAGGGCGTGGTGCCCATCAACAGCGCCATCGCCAATGCCTATATCGACTTCTCCAAGATGACGGCGAGCGTCGTCGCCATCACCGTGGAATCCGGCGATGGCCGCAAGGCCACGGGCTATGGCTTCAACAGCAATGGCCGCTACGCCCAGCCCGGCTTGCTCGCCGAACGCTTCATTCCCCGCCTGCAGGAGGCCGGCGAACTCCCCGCCCATGCCGATGGCGGCTTTGATCCCACGCCCGCCTGGACGGCGATGATGAAGAACGAGAAGCCGGGCGGTCATGGCGACCGCTCGGTGGCGGTCGGCGTGCTCGACATGGCGCTGTGGGATGCGGCGGCGAAGCTGGCGGGCGTGCCGCTCTGGAAGCTGCTCTCCAACCGCTACAATGGCGGCAAGAGCGACGCGACCGCCTGGGTCTATGCGGCCGGCGGCTACTACCACCCCGGCAAGGATGTGGAGGGCCTGGTCGAGGAGATGAAGCGCTACCTGGGCATGGGCTACTCGGTCGTGAAGATGAAGATCGGCGGCTCGCCCGGCATGCCGCTGCGCGAGGCGCTGCTGCTGGATCTCAGCCGCATCGAGGCGGTGCTGAAGCTGCTGGATGGCGATGGCGCGCGGCTCTGCGTGGATGTGAATGGGCGCTTCGGCCTGCATGCGGCGCTGAGCTATGGCGCGGCGATCCAGGGCTTCGGCCTGCGCTGGTACGAGGAGCCGCTGGACCCGTTGGATTATTCCACCCATGCGACGCTGGCCGAAAACTACGGCCCGCCACTCGCCACGGGCGAGAACCTGTTCAGCATGCTGGATGCGCGCAACCTGATCCGCCATGGCGGGCTGCGCCCTGATCGGGACATCCTGCAATTCGACCCGGCGCTGTCCTACGGACTCGTGGAATATCTCCGCACCTTGACCATGCTGCAGGAGCATGGCTGGTCACCGCGTCGCTGCGTGCCGCATGGCGGGCACCAATTCGCGCTGAACATCGCAACCGGCCTCGGCCTCGGCGGCAATGAGAGCTATCCGGAGGTGTTCGCGCCTTTCGGTGGCTTTGCTTCGGGCGTGCCGGTGGAAAACAGCCGCGTGGCCATGCCCGACGTCCCCGGCATCGGCTTCGAGGTCAAGAACGACCTCTGGGCAGTGTTGAAGGACCTCTAAGTTCTGGGGTCTGGGGCCTTTCGGCCCCAGCCGCCGGAGGCCCTTTCCCTTAGGCCCTCCGGGCCAATTGCTTGTTCTCCAGCTTGGAGAGCAACCGCACCACCGGCCAAAGCAGGATGAAGTAAGCCACCGCCGCCGCCATGATTGGCGTCGCGTTGAAGGTGACACTCTGCGCCTGGCGCGCCTGGAAGAGCAATTCCGGCATCGCCACCACGGCCGCGATGGAGGTGAGCTTCACCACCTCCAGCGTGTTCGAAATCAAATCCGGCAGCACATTGCGCACCGCCTGCGGCAGCACCACCAGCCGCATGGTCTGCCAGCGGCTGAGGCCCATGGAGCGTGCGGCCTCGCTCTGGCCCGCGGGCACGCTGGCAATGCCCGCGCGCAGGATCTCGCCGTAATAGGCGCCGGTGTTGAGGAAGAATCCGATGGCGACGGCCGCGAAGGCGCTGACCTCCAGCCCTGCGAAGGGCAGGCCGGCATAGACGAAGACCAGCAGCACCAGCGGCGGCAGGGCGCGGAAGACATCCACCCAGGCCATCAACGGCCAGCGCACCCAGGGGTTCTTCACCGTGGAGAGGATGGCGAGGATCAGCCCGCCGCTCAGCCCGAGCGGCACCACCACGGCGGAGAGCAGCAGCGTCTGGCCCAGCCCGGCCAGCAGGATGGGCCAGGCTTCCATCAGGATCTGGACGTTGAAGAAGGCCTCGATGAAGTCCTGCATGGCGCTACCGCTTCGCCTTGTAGTGCTGCTCGACCCATCGGCCGGCGATCACCACGGGCAGGAACAGGATGAGATAGGCGATGGCGCCCAGCGTCAGCGGCGTCGGGTTGAAGGAGAAGGAGACGCCGGCCTGCGCCGCCCCCAGGATTTCCGGCACGGCGACCACGGAAGCCAGTGCGGTGCCCTTGGTGATGGCGATGGTGCGATTGACCAAAGGCGGAATCACCATGCGGATGGCCTGCGGCAGCACGACGAGGCCGAAGGTGACGAGGAAGCCCAGGCCCAGGCTGCGCGAGGCCTCCCACTGGCCCTGCGGAATGGCGGTGATGCCGGCCCAGAAGATTTCCTCGGCGAAGGCCATCAGCACGAGGGAAAGCGCCAGCCAGGCCGCGACGAAGCCGGACATGGAAATGCCCGCCGCCGGCAGCCCGAAATAGAGCAGCACGATGATGACGAGCGGCGGCAGCGCGCGGAACAGGTCCACCGCGAAGATGATCAACCAGTTCAGCGGCCGCAGGCCCATGGCGCGGATCACGGCCAGCACCAGCCCGACCAGCACGCCGGTCACGATGATGCAGCCGGCGAGTGCCAGCGTCAGCCAAAGCCCCTCAATGATCTTTGGCGTGTATTCGGCGGCGACGCGGGCGTTGAGGAAGCTGTCGGCGAAGCGATCCCAGCCGCTCACGGGGCACACCCATGAGCGGGGATCGGCAGGATCAACCGCAACGCGGGTTCTGCGGCGTCGGGTCGTAGCCGGGCAGGCCGGGCGGGCCATAGCCCGGGAATTCCATCCGCTCCGCCTGGTCAGGCCCCGGCGCATTGCCGAACCAGCGCTCGCTGATGCGGGCGATGAAGCCATCGCGCTTCATGCAGGTCAGCACGTCTTCCACCTGGTTGCGCAATGCGCCGCTGTCCTGGCGGAAGGGCGTGCCCCAATGCAGGCGCGTGCCGGGCAGCACGAAATCGGCAATATACTGCTGCGTGCGGCTGGCGCTGTAGCGCACCACCGTATTGCCAGAGAGATTGGCATAGGCGCGGCCCTGGATCACCGCCTGCACCGCGTCGGGCTGCGTGTCGAAGGCCAGCAGCGTGAGGTTCAGGCGTTCGGCATTGCGCGTCACCCACTGCTCGTACGGTGTGCCCTTGTTCACGCTGATCGTCTTGCCGCGCAGATCCTCCTCCGACCGGATCGGCGGCGTCCCGCGGCGAATGCCGAATTGCAGCTCGGTCCAGAGATAGCCCTCGGTGAAGAGCAGGTTCGCCGCGCGCTCGGGTGTGACGGTGGTTGGCGCACAGAGGAAGTCGTAGCGGCCGGCATTCATCGCGGGGATGAGGCCCGAGAACGAGGCGCTGTCGATCACGATCTCGCGCCCCATGCGGCGCGCGACCTCGCGGAAGAGATCGATTTGGAAGCCCTGCACGCCGCCCTGGAGTGAGGGGAAGGCGTGCGGCGCGAAGGTGCCGTCCACGGCGCAGCGCAGGGGCGGCTGTGTCTGGGCCCAGGCGGGGGTGGCGCCGGGCGCGGCAAAGGCGGCGGCCAGGCCGGCGGCAAGCAGGAAGCGACGCATGGAAAACCTCACCTGTCAGAAACGATGGAGGAATGTTCCACCCGTTTACGCTGCGGCGCAACTTGCCTGCGCGATGGGCAAGACTGCCCTGAAAATGCCCTGCTTCCTCCCTCTTGCCGCCCAGAGGCGCTGGCACAACGGGCTTCAGGAGATCATCGCCATGCAACGCTTCGGACTTACCCTCGTCTTTCTCGGCCTCTCGCTGATTCTCAGCGTCGTGGGCGTGCTGCTGACCGATGGGTTGGCGCCGGGCCGCGTCGCGCCGGGCTTCGCCGCCATGGCCGCGGCGCTGGGCGGGCTGCTGCTGGTGGGCGGCCTGTTCGGCGTGGAGCGCGGCCGCGACGTGACGCGGCCCATGGGATAAGCGGCCTCCGGCGGCTGGGGCCGAGAGGCCCCAGACCCCGGAACTCAGGCCGCGCGGCCTTCTTCGACGGCGTGGCACGCGACCATCGCGTCCCCCGCCGGCTTCATCACAGGGACCTCCGCCTTGCAGCGCGCATCGGCGAGCGCGCAGCGCGGATGGAAGGTGCAGCCGCTCGGCGGGCTGATTGGGCTCGGCACCTCGCCACCGACAGGAATGCGCTGGCGGCCGGTCATTTCCAGATCGGGAATCGCCTCCATCAGCGCGCGCGTATAGGGGTGGCGCGGAGCCTGGAAGAGGCTTTCGGCCGGTGCGAGTTCCACCAGCTTGCCGAGATACATCACGCCGATCCGGTCGCTCACCTGCCGCACGACGGCGAGGTTGTGACTGATGAAGAGGTAGGTCAGCCCCAGCCGCGTCTGCAACTCCTTCATCAGGTTCAGGATCTGCGCCTGCACGGAGACATCGAGCGCCGAGGTCGGCTCGTCGCAGACCAGGAATTCCGGATTGGAACTCAGCGCGCGAGCGATGGAAATGCGCTGCCGCTGCCCACCCGAGAATTCATGCGGGTATTTCTGGCCATCGAGCGGCGAGAGGCCCACCTGCGTCAGCAATTCGCCCACGCGGTCCAGGATGGCCTGCTTGTCGGCGATCAGGCCGAAGGCGCGGATCGGCTCGGCCACGATGTCCACCACGCGCCAGCGCGGATTGAGCGAGGCATAGGGATCCTGGAAGATCATCTGCATGCGGCTGCGCTGCTTGGAATCGGCGCGCGCCAGCGAGAGATCCTGCCCGTCGAACATCACCCGGCCGCGCGTGGTGGGATAGAGGCCCACGACGAGCCGCGCGACGGTGGATTTGCCGCAGCCGCTCTCCCCCACCAGGGAGAGGGTGGTGCCCTTGGGAATGTCGAAGGAGAGGCCGTCCACCGCCCGCAGCGTGCGCTTGCCCTCGCGCGCGATGACGCGCTGGATCAGCGGCTTGGAGACGTCGAAATACCGGGCGACATCCTGGGCGGAGAGCATCGGCGTGGAGATTTTGCCCCGCGGCTGATTCACGCCCTCGCTGGCGCTCGGCCGATCAGAAGCGCCGCTCACTGCACCGCCTCCTTGTAGAGCCAGCAGGCGGCGCGGGTGGTGCCCGCATCCATGAGGTCCGGCCGTTCCACGGCGCAGCGCGAGAAGACCTTGGGGCAGCGCGGGTTATAGGCGCAGCCCTGCGGGATGGCGGTCAGCCGCGGCATGGCGCCGTCAATCTGCTGCAACCGCTCCACGCGGCGATCCAGCGGCGGGATCGAACCCATCAGCCCCTGCGAATAAGGGTGGCGCGCATGGCGCACCACCTCCCGCACCGGCCCGATCTCGGCGATGCGGCCGGCATACATCACGGCCACGCGGTCGGCGGTTTCCGCGATCACGCCCATGTCATGGGTGACGAGCATCATGGCCGTGCCCTTCTCGCGCGCCAGGGTCTTCAGCATGGCGATGACCTGCGCCTGGATGGAAACGTCCAGCGCCGTGGTGGGCTCATCGGCCACGATCAGCTTGGGCTCGGCGCAGAGGGCGAGCGCGATCACCACGCGCTGGCGCATGCCGCCCGAAAATTCATGCGGATAGCTGTCGATTCGCTCCCGCGCGGCGGGAATACCGACGAGTTCCAGCCAGCCGATCGCCTTCTCCCGCGCCTCGCCCGGGCCGATGGGCAGGTGCGTCGTCATCGTCTCCACCAGCTGGCGGCCGATGGTGTAGAGCGGGTTCAGCGTGGTCAGCGGGTCCTGGAAGATGGCGCCGATCTGGCGGCCGCGGATTTGGCGCATCTGCTCATAGGGCAGATGATCAATGCGCCGGCCCTCCAGGAGGATCTGGCCGGAGGCGATGCGCCCCGGCGGCTCCAGCAGGCCGATGATGGCCGCCCCCGTCATGGATTTGCCCGCGCCCGATTCCCCCACCACGCCGAGGACTTCGCCCGGCGCGATGTCGAAGGAGACGTCGTCGAGCGCGACCAGCGTGCCGCGCCGCGTCGGGAACTCCACGCGGAGGTTCTTCACTTGCAAGAGAGACATCAGCGCTCAACCCCACGCAGGGGCGAAGCGACGGAGGGGGAAAAGTTGATCGCCAACATTTATCGCAGCCTCGGATTCAGCGCGTCGCGCAGCCAATCGCCCAGCAGGTTCACGGAAAGCACCATCACGATCAGCGCGATGCCCGGGAAGATGGTGATCCACCACTCGCCCGAGAACAGGAAGTCATTGCCGATGCGGATGAGCGTGCCGAGCGAGGGCTGCGTCGGCGGCACGCCGACACCCAGGAAGCTCAGCGTGGCCTCGGCCAGGATGGCGAAGCCCAGGTTCAGCGTGGCAATGACCAGCACGGGCGACATGACATTGGGCAGCACATGGCTGCGCATGATGCGCAGCGGCGAAAGGCCGATGACGCGCGCCGCCTGCACATATTCCTTGTTGCGCTCCACCAGCGTCGAGCCGCGCACGGTGCGCGCGAATTGCGGCCAGTTGGAAATGCCGATGGCGAAGATGACGACGAAGAGGGCCACCTCGCTATGCGTCTCACGCGGGAGGGCGGCGCGGGCGATGCCGTCGATCAGCAGGGCCACGAGGATGGAGGGGAAGGTCAACTGGATATCGGCGATGCGCATCAGCAGCGCATCCACCTTGCCGCCGAGATAGCCGGCCAGCAGACCGACCGTGACCCCCAGCAGCGTGGAGAACATGACGGCGGCGAAGCCCACCAGCAGCGAGACGCGCGCGCCATACATGATGGCCGAGAGCATGTCCCGCCCCTGGTCATCCGTGCCGAGCGGGTAATTGCCATCGCCCTCGGCCTGCCAGACCGGCGGCTTGAAGGCGTCCATGAGTTGGAGCGAGGCGAGGTCGAAGGGGTTGTGCGGCGCCAGCACCGGCGCCAGCACCGCGCCCGCGATGCAGATGAAGGCCACGATGGCCGAGATCACCGTGACGGGCGAGCGGGTGAAGCTCCACCAGATGTCGGAATCGAAGAAGGCTTTCATGGTCTAGTGCCCCTTCCCGCGGCCGACGCGCAGCCTGGGGTCCACCGCGTAATAGAGCAGGTCCACCACCAGGTTGATGGTGACGAAGACCAGCGCGATGAGCATGAGATAGGCCGCCATGACAGGGATATCGGCCGCACCCACGCTCTGGATGAAGAGCAGGCCCATGCCCGGCCACTGGAACACCGTCTCGGTCACGATGGCGAAGGCGATGATGCCGCCCAATTGCAACCCCGCGATGGTGATCACCGGCACCAGCGTGTTCTTCAGCGCATGGCCGAAATTGATGGCGCGGTTGGGCAGGCCACGGGCGCGGGCGAATTTGATGTAGTCGGTGCGCAGCACCTCCATCATCTCGGAACGCACCAGGCGCATGATCAGCGTCAGCTGGAACAGCCCGAGTGTGATGGCCGGCAGCACCAGCGCCTTCAGCCCGCCCCAGGTGAGAAAGCCCGTGGACCACCAGCCCAGCCGCGTCACATCGCCCCGCCCGAAGCTCGGCAACCAGCCGAGCCAGACCGAGAAGGTGAGGATGAGCAGGATGCCGATCAGGAAGGTCGGCAGGGAGACACCGACCAGGCTGAAGGTCAGGAAGAAGCGGGAGAGCCAGGAATTGCGGTAAAGCCCGGTATAGACCCCCATCGGCACGCCCACGAGCAATGCAATGAAGGCGGCCGTCAGGGCGAGCTCCAGCGTGGCCGGCGCGCGCTCGGCGATCAGCTCCGCCACGGGGCGCGAGAGGCGGTAGGAGAGGCCGAACTCCCCCTGCACCGCATTGCCGAGGAAGGTGGCAAATTGCACGAAGAATGGCTGGTCCAGCCCCAAATCGCGGACCAGCGCCGCGCGCTGCGCCTCGGTGAAGTCCTGGCCCAGCATGATCGCCACCGGATCGCCCACATAGGCGAACATGGCGAAGCTGATGAGCGAGACGACGAACATCACCGGCAGGGCCTGGAGGATGCGGGAGATGACGAAGGAGAACATGAATCAGTTCACCACGGCCCAGCGCAGGGCCCGTGCCTCGGCAACACCCGTCATCAGCGCCGCGACCAGGATCGCGGCCCGCCACAAAGCCTTCATTCGCTGTCTCCCGAACCCCGGCTGGCCGGCCGGAGGCGCTGGCTATACGGGGGGACGCGCCTCGGGGGAAGCCTCTTCCACCCCGCCGCCGGACCACTCCTTGATCAGCGTATAGCCGAGCGCCAGCAGCACCGGGCCGAGGAAAAGCCCGAGAAAGCCGAAGGCCAGCACGCCGCCCAGCGCGCCCAGGATAGTCAGCAGCAGCGGCAAATCCGCGCCCTTGGAGATGAACCAGGGCCGGATGATGTTATCCACCGAGGAAATGCCAAGCCCGCCATAAAGCGCCAGGAAGATGCCCCAGCCGATGCTGCCCGTGGCCAGCAGCCAGATCGAGGCGGGAATCCAGACCAGCGGCGCCCCCACCGGCAGGATGGAGATGACGCCCGCGATCACCGCCAGCAGCACCGGCTGCGGCACGCCCGAAATCCAGAGGCCGAAGAAGGTCATGAAGCCCTGGGCCACGGCCGTTCCCAGCATGCCATAGACCACGCCGCGGGTGACATTGCCGGTGAGTTCCCACAGATGCGGCGCGCGCGGGCCGGCCAGGCGCTCCAGCACCCCATAGGCGCCCTGCGCCAACGCCGGGCCGTCCTTATAAATGAAGAAGGCCAGCAGGATGGCGATCAGCATCTCCGCCACGCCGGAGAGCAGGCCCAGCAGCAGCGACAGCGCGAATTGCGCGATATCCCCCGCATAGGGCCGGATGGAGGCGACCAGGTGCGAGGTATCGCCGGCCAGCGCCTGCCACCAGTCGTTCAGATAGGGGCCGGCCATGGGGATCATGAGGAACACGCCCGAGAGATCGGGCAGGCCCTCGCTGAAGACGCGCACCAGCCAGTTGCGGATGCCTTCGATATCCTCGCGCCGCACGGGCGTGGCGAAGACCAGCGGCAGGCCAATCAGCAGGAATTCCGCCAGGACCATGACCCCTGCCGCGCTGCCGCGCCCCAGGCGCAGCCGGTCCGTCAGGAAGCGATAGGCGGGCCAGGTGCAGAAGACGAGGATCACCGCCCACATCAGGGCCGAGATGAAGGGCTTCAGCACCAGGAAGCAGCCGATGGCCAGCGCCGCCGCCGCCAGGAAACCCACCAGCCGCGCCAGCTGTTCCTTGCTCTCCATGATCCACCCTTTGCCCTGAAGCGCCCAAGGGTCCTACAATGGCGTGGTGAACATCCTGGCACCACCCCGGCCGCGGCTTTCGGTCGAGATCGTCTTCGATCTCGTCTGCCCCTGGTGCTACCTGGGCATCCGCCGGCTGATGCGCGTGCTGGCCGAACGCCATGATTTGCAGCCCGACCTGCAATGGCGCCCCTTCCTGCTGAACCCCGAGATCGCCCCCGGCGGCGTGCCCCGGCAGGATTGGCTGGCCCGGAAATTCGGCGGCGAGGACCGCGCGCGCCGGCTGCATGGCACCATCACCGAGCTCGGACGCGTCGAGGAGATCCATTTCCGGTTCGACCTGCTGCGCCGCGTGCCGGCGAGCCTGGACGCGCATCGCCTGCTGCGCTGGGCCGGCCGCCAGGCGCCGGTGGACCGCTTGGTGGAACGGCTCTTCGGCGCCTATTTCTGCGAGGGGCTGGATATCGGCCAGCACGCCACGCTCGCCGCCCTGGCCGCCGAGGAAGGCTTCGACTCCGCCGCCGCGCTGCGCTTCCTGGGCGGCGCGGGCGAGACGGAGTGGGTGCACCTCGAGAACCTCCGCGCGCATCGACTCGGCATCAATGGCGTGCCCTGCTTCCTGGTGGATGGTCAGCACGCCATCGCCGGCGCGCAGGAGCCGGAGGTGCTGGAACGCCTGATCGAAGTGGCGCTGGCGGCGGGCTGATCAGGCGGCCAGGAAGGCCACCAGATCCTCCGAGAGACGGTCCTTGTGGGTCACGTTCAGGCCATGCGGCGCGCCCTCATACTCCAGCAGGGTTGCGCCCGGGATCGCCGCGGCGGCCGGCCTGGCCGAGGCATCAATCGGGACCGTCGCATCCGACGTGCCATGGATGATCAGGGTCGGCACCGTGAAGGCTTCCAGGTCAGGGCGGAAATCCGTCTGCGCGAAGGCTTCGAGGCAGGCGAGCGTGGGCTTGAGGCCAGCCATCATGGCCAC